>DATIBI010000034.1:0-11727 GCA_035457605.1 Nocardioidaceae bacterium | reverse complement strand
AGCACCGTGCCCCCGACGTACCTCCTCAAGCGGCTGGTCGTCGAGATCCCCTTCGTCGTCTTCGCCGTGCTGATGCCGTTCATCGCGACCGGTCCGCGGACCGAGGTGCTCGGCCTCAGCCTCAGCGCGCCGGGTCTGCTCGCCGCGTGGGCGCTGCTCGCCAAGGGCACCCTCGGCGTCCTGGCCAGCCTCGTCCTCGCCGCGACCACCGAGCCGCGCGACCTGCTGCTCGGCCTGGAGCGGCTGCGCCTGCCGCAGCAGCTCGTGCAGATCATGGGCTTCATGATCCGGTACGTCGACGTGGTGACCGACGAGATGCGCCGGATGCGGATCGCCCGGGAGGCCCGCGGCTTCCGCGCCCGCTCACCGCGTAGCTGGCCGGTCATCGCCCGGTCCGCCGGCGCGCTGTTCATCCGTTCCTACGAGCGCGGCGAGCGGGTCCACCTCGCGATGCTCTCCCGCGGCTACACCGGAAGGCTGCCCCGCACATGAGCACCCCCGTCCTCGACGTCCGCGGCCTCGCCTACGCCTACCCCGACGGGCACCAGGCCCTGTTCGGCGTGAACCTGCACGTGCACCGCGGGGAGCGCGTCGCCCTGCTCGGGCCCAACGGCGCGGGCAAGACCACGCTGGTGCACCACCTCAACGGGATCCTCGCCGCCGGTGCGGGCTCGGTGGAGGTGTCGGGTCTCCCGGTGACCAAGCAGCACCTGCAGGAGGTACGGCGGCGGGTCGGCGTCGTCTTCCAGGACCCCGACGACCAGCTGTTCATGCCGAGCGTCCGCGACGACGTCGCGTTCGGCCCGGCGAACCTCGGTCTGCGCGGAGCCGCCCTGGAGGAGCGCGTGATGGACGCGCTCGACAGGGTCGGGATGGCCGACTTCGTCGACCGCCCGCCGCACCACCTCTCGTTCGGGCAGCGGCGGCGGGTGGCGGTGGCCACGGTGCTGGCGATGGAGCCCGAGATCCTGGTGCTCGACGAGCCGTCGTCGAACCTCGACCCCGCCTCGCGCCGTGAGCTAGCCGAGATCCTGACCACGCTCGACGTCACCGTCCTGATGGTCACCCACGACCTGCCCTACGCGCTCGAGCTGTGTCCCCGGTCCGTGGTCCTGTCCGACGGAGTGATCGTCGCGGACGGCCCCACGATCGACGTACTCACCGACGATGCGCTCATGTCCGCGCACCGCCTCGAGCTGCCGTTCGGCTTCGATCCCAGAGCGGTTGTTTCCGCGACCTCCGGGTAACCTTCGACGACGACGTGCCCTCGGGCACCGACCGAGTTCACCAGAGCGAGGAGACAGACGTGGCGCAAGCCCAGCAGACGGCCGACACGCGTGGACCCGAGACGATCGAGAAGGAGATCGAGGCCACCCGGGAGCGGCTCGCCGGCACCATCGACCAGCTCCTCTACCGGGCGAGCCCGAAGACGATCGCCAAGCGTGAGGTCGAGAGCGTGAAGAGCCACTACGTCGACCCGCAGGGCAAGCCTCGCACCGACAACATCGTCAAGACCGTCGGTGTCGTGGCCGGTGTCATCGCGGTCTTCGTCGTGATCCGAAAGGTCGCCAAGTAGCCCGTGGCCGACGAGAAGACCCCGATCCGGATGCTGCACGACCGCGTCCTCGTCTCCTTGGACAAGGACGCGGGCGAGCGACGCTCGAGCGGCGGGATCGTCATCCCCGCGACCGCGGCGATGGGCGGGCGCAGGCTCGCCTGGTCCCGGGTGGTGGCCGTGGGCGCGCACGTGCGGAGCGTCGAGGTCGACGACCGGGTGCTGTTCGATCCCGAGGACAAGGCCGAGGTCGAGGTCCAGGGTGAGCTGTACTTCGTCATGCGTGAGCGTGACATCCACGCGGTGGCTGCGGACCGGGTGGGCGACGGCCAGACCGGGCTCTACCTCTAGCCGGGCGCCGACCGCACGAACGCGACGAGGCCCCGACCGTCAGGTCGGGGCCTCGTTCGTGTTCTGCGCCAAGCAGGACGGGAGGGGGTGCTCAGGCGCGGTGGGAGCCTGTTCCCGGCTCGGTCGCGGTCGTCGGCTCCTGGCCGTTCGACGGTGCCGCGTGCTGGCCGGTGGTGCGCGGCTGCTCGACCGGCTCGCCGGTGGTGCGCCGCTGCTCGACCGGCTCGCCGGTGGCGGTGGTCGTCTCGCCGGTGGCAGGCGCCGTCGCGGCCGGCGCCTCACCGGGTGCCGTGGTCGCGGTGGTCTCCCCGGTCGCCGTGTGCCGACCCGTCTCCTGACCAGCGTGCTGCACCGTGTGCTGGTCTGCGTGGGTCCCGTCCGTGGCCGGCTCGGTGGTGGGGGCGGCGTGCTTGACGTCCGGGTCGAGCTGGTCCGCCTCCTGCAGCGTCTCCTGGTGCCGTTCCCGGTGGGCGGCGGCAGCGCTCTTCCTGTCCAGGGCCTCGGCCTCGAGACGCTCGGCCTCGGCCGCACGCCGCTCCGCCTCCGCGCGCGCCTCGGCAGCCCGTGCCTCGGTCTCCCGCGCCTCGGCCTCCTGCCGCTGCAGCCCGGTGGCCTGCGCGGCCGCCTGCTCGCGCAGCTCGGCGGCACGCTCGCGGTGCTGCTCCTGCCGCTTCTTGCGCATCGCCATCACCACGACGGCGGCCAGGACGATCAACGCGACAACGGCCACGATGACGATCGTCGTTGTGGTCATGTTCTGCTCCCTCCGGGTCGGTGCCTGTTCGTTACCCGAACGCCTCGGGGGCAAACGTGAGCCGTTCCGGCGGCCATAACCTGTTCCAGTTCCGGCCGTTGAGCCAGGAGACCCTCGCCTCCCGGACCGGAGCCCCCATGACCCCCGCACGTCGTGTCGCCGCCGCTCTCTGCGGTCTCGCCCTGCTTCCGCTCGCCGCCCTCGGACAGGTCGTCGGCGAATCGCCCGAGTCGTCCGCCGCCGCAGTGACAGGACCAGTGACGGGAGCCGTCGCGGGACCGGCGGCAGCGGTGCGGGACGCCCGCCGGTACCGCGCCACGATCCGGCGCACCGCGCACGGCATCCCGCACGTCGTGGCCGGCGACTACGGCTCCCTCGGGTTCGGGCACGGCTACGCCACGGCGGAGACGTCGATCTGCTCGCTGGCCGACACCCTGCTCACCGGGCGTGGCGAGCGGTCCCGCTGGCTGGGGCCGCACCGGCGGTACGACGACCAGGTCACCCTGTCCGCGACCAACCGGCAGACCGACACGTTGTTCACCGACATCCGCAACCGCCGCGTCGTGGAGCGGCTGCTGCGCGACCCGAACGCGGGCCCCGGTCGTGAGACCAGGGCGATGGTCCGCGGCTACGTCGCCGGCATCAACGCCTACCTGCGCGCGGTCGGCGGGTCCCGGGGGATCAGCGACCCGAGATGCCGCGGGGCGCGGTGGATCCGGCCCGACGCGACCGCGCTCGACCTCTGGTACGGCGTGTACGCCGCGAACCTGCTCGCGTCCACCGGGGTGTTCGTCCCGCAGATCGCCGACGCGGCTCCGCCGACGGTGGACGACCCCGGCCTGCCCGAGGCACCAGCCGAGGCCCGGTTCGCGCCCGTCCCGGAGCGGCTGCCGACGTCCGACACGCTGCTGAAGGGGCTCGGCCGGGACCCGCGCACGCCGTTCGGCTCGAACGCCACTGCGGTCGGTGCCGCTGCCACCACCACCGGGCGCGGCATGCTCCTGGGCAACCCGCACTTCCCGTGGCGGGGCCGGTACCGGTTCACCCAGTCCCACCTGACGATCCCCGGGGAGTATGACGTCGCCGGTGCGAGCCTGATCGGGTCGCCGGTGGTCAACATCGGGTTCAACGACCGCGTGGCGTGGAGCCACACCGTGTCCACCGCCTACCGGTTCACGCCCTACGAGTACCGCACCGTTCCCGGCACGCCGACCCGCTACCTCACCACCGAGGGTTCCCGCGAGGTCACCCGACGCGAGGTGAGCTTCACCGCGCGGGGCAAGGACGGGCGGCTGCGCACCATCCGCGAGGACGTCTACCGCACGCCGGAGGGGTACGTCCTCGACGCGCCGGACGTGCTCATGCCGTGGTCACCGGTGAGCCTGTTCGCGGTGCGCGACGCCAACGCCGAGCACCTGCGCACGGTCGACACGTTCCACAACATGGCCAAGGCGACCAGCGTGCGCAGCCTTCTGCGGGCCCAGGACCGGGGCGCCGGGATGCCGTGGGTGAACACCACCGCCGCGGACCGGCGGGGGAACGTGCTCTACGCCGACCACTCCGTCGTACCCAACGTTCCCGACGACCTCGTCCAGCGCTGCCTCACGCCGGTCGGGGCGGCCTTGTTCCAGCTGGCCGGCCTGCCCGGGCTCGACGGCACCAGGGCCGCGGGGGAGTGCCGCTGGCGCACCGACGCGGACGCCGGGCGGCCGGGAGTGTTCGGCCCGGGCAACCTGCCCGCGACGATCCGCCGGGACTGGGTCGCCAACGCCAACGACAGCTACTGGTTGCCGAACCCCGAGAAGCGGCTGGAGGGCTACGCCCGGATCATCGGCTGCGAGCGGTGTGAGCGGTCCCTGCGGACCAGGATGGTGTACCGGTACGTGCTCGACCGGCTCTCCGGCACCGACCGGCTGGCCCGCGGCCGCACGGTGTCCCACCGGACACTGAAGCTGTTCGAGCACGAGAACCGGGTCTTCGGCGCGGAGGTCAGCCGGGTCGGCGGTGACCTGCAGACCGTGTGCACCCTGGCTGGCGGCGGGGATGCCTGCACCGTCCTCGCGCGCTGGGACGGCAGGTCCGACGTCGACAGCGTCGGCACCCACCTCTTCCAGGAGTTCTGGAAGCGGGCCTCGGAGCTCCCCGCGCAGACGCTGTGGCAGGTCCAGTTCGACCCGGCCGACCCCATCGGGACCCCGCGCGACCTCAACCAGGCCAACCCTCAGGTCGTGCAGGCGATGCAGGAGGCGTTGACGTTCCTCGCCGACCGTGGTGTACGGGTCGACGCGCCGTGGGGACGGCTGCAGGTGGCCGGGGACGACGGGGCGCCCCCGGTCGCCGTGGGCGGCGGCGAGGGCTATGCCGGCAACGCCAACGCCGTCGCCAGCCGGAAACCGCGGGCCAACAGCGGACGCCTCTACCCGGTCACCTACGGCTCGTCGCACATCCAGGCCGTGGCCTTCACCGAGGACGGTGTGGACGCGGACACGATCCTCACCTACGGCCAGTCCCTGGACCCGGCCTCGCGGTTCAGCAGCGACCAGACCCGCCTGTTCGGCCAGGAGCGCTGGGTCGACTTCCCCTGGACCGCGCGGGAGATCCAGGGGGCCATGGTGCGGAGGTACACCGTGACCACCCGCCGCTGACGACGGTGACGGGCCTCGTCACAAATCGGTTGCGTTCGCCAAAATTCGCTGGAGCGAGAGGCCGCCCCGCGCGTAGGTTCCGGGGAGGACTGACGGGCTGACCGGGGAGGTGACGGGGTGCGGCGTCGCACGTTCCTCGGCGGAGCGGCCGCGACCGCGGCGGTGGCCGCCGTCGCAGGGTGCCGGGCCGGCTCGTCGCACACCGCCGGGCAGGCACACGACCCCGGCGCGGACCTGACCGTGTCCGCGGGGGAGACGCGGCGGATCTCCGGGCAGGTCACCGCACTCGGCGCCCAGGTCGCCGCCGGAGGCACCCTGGAGCTCGACCCGCACGCGTCGACCACCCTCGTGGTCTCCTCCAACGTGGTGGTCGAGGGGGTGCTGCGGATGCGACCTGCCTCCGCCGACGTGGTGCACACCCTGCGGTTCGTCGACGTCGACGAGAGCCGCTTCGTCGGCGGGGTGATGGTCCCGATCGCGTCCGACGTGGGCCTGTGGGTGACCGGCGCCGGTCGGCTCGACCTGCGGGGCACCCCGCGGGCGGGATGGAACCGCACCGGGCAGGACAGCACCTGGCGGCGCGGTGACGAGGTCCTGCGTGCTCCGAACGAGGCCGGGGACTACTCGACGTACCGAGCGCACCGCCCGGGTGACGGCGTGCCGAGCGTCGTCGGCCCGAACGCGGTGCGCTACGCCACCGAGGTCTTCAACCTCACTCGCAACGTGGTCGTGGAGGGTACGCCGGGACATCGGGCTCACGTCTTCGTGCACAGCACCTCGCCGCAGCGACTCCAGCACGTCCGGTTCCGGTGGCTCGGCCCGCGGCGGCCGGTCGAGCAGACCCAGCGGTTCCACCACCGTTCACTGAGCCAGGGGAGCCTGGTCGAGGGCGCCCAGGCGGAGTACCCGCCGGACTACTTCTCCTTCACCGGCACCGCGTACTCCGAGCCGGTGCTGGGTCGCTACCCGGTGCACTTCCACCACTGTGCGGACGGGTCCCGAGGGTCGCTCGTCGAGGGCTGCGTGGTCACCGACTCCTCGCGGGCGTTCGTGCCCCACGCGTCCAACGGGATCACGTTCCGGGACTGCGTGGCTCACCGGATCGTCAACGACGCCTATTGGTGGGACGAGCGGCACCCGACCGAGGACCTGCTGTGGGAGCACTGCGCGGCGTTCGACGTCCGGTTCGACCCCGAGACCAACGGCACCACCGCGGCCTTCATGCTCGGTGTCGGCCACCGCATGGTGGTCCGGGACTGCGTCGCCGTCGGCGTGCACGGCAGCGAGCACGCCTCGGGGTTCCAGTGGCCGTCGTTCGCGAACGAACGGCCCGACAACGTGTGGACCTCGCAGGACCTGGTCGCGCACAACTGCAGCGGCGACGGTGTCTACGTGTGGCAGGACGACGACAACCACCACGTCGTCGACGGCGTGGTCGGCTATCACAACGCGTACGCCGGCCTGCTCCACGGTGCGCGGCGCAACGCGTTCGAGTACCGCGACGTGGTCCTGTTCGGCAACGGGACCGCCGACCTCCAGCACCAGGCGCTCGACCGTGACCAGGACGGGGTGCGGCCGCAGGTCTGGCGCGGGCTCTGGGTGGAGCACCTGGTGCTCCACGAGCACCTGCAGCCCTCGGGCTCGGCGGTGCGGTTCCTCGACGCGCACGTCGGTCGGGTCACGGTCGAGGAGAACGCCCGCCACGGCGGCGTGTACGAGATCCACGCCGACCTGGGACCCGCGGACTTCACGGTGCGGAACCTCAAGTCGCGGATCAGGGTGGTGCGACCCGGCGGCGACTCCTTCCTGCTGCGCGGGTAGCCGGACTTGTCCGTGCATGGGGCCGCTGACTAGGGCGGACGGCACCTTCCGCCCACCCCTTCGGCGCATGGCCCCGCGGCGGTGTTGGTTCCTACGTTGGCAGTGTCCCTTCACTGCGAGCCGGGGAGGCCCGATGAACACTCCGTCCAAGCGCAGGGGGGTCGCCGCACTGGCCGTGGGCGTGCTGGTCACCGTCCCGGCCGCGATCGCGCTGCAGACCTCGGCGACCGGTACGACGGCCGCTCCGCAGACCATCACCTTCAAGCAGCGGGCGGGCACGTTCCGCTACGTCGACCTCCCGCCCCGGGGGACGTCCGCGCCGAGCCCCGGCGACATGTTCCTGATCACGAACAAGCTCTACAAGGCCGGCGAGCGGATCGGAACGCTCCAGGCGAGGTGCGTGGTCATGCGGCGAGGCAACGCACCGTGGCTGTGCGACGGCGCCTACCGGCTCAAGAACGGGATCATCAGCGGGACAGCGGTGATCTTCGAGGACAACACCCGGAACCGGATCGCGGTCACCGGCGGGACGGGCGCCTACGCCGGTGCCACCGGCGTCTCCGTGGAGACGTTCGTGAACGACAACCTCGCCACGGTCAAGATCAGGCTCCAGTGAGGTCGGTAGGCGTTGCGGGTGGGCGGGTCACCGGATCTCGGTGACCGGTAGCTCGTGGACGATCTCGAGACCGTCCTCCTCGTCCCACTGCTCGCCGACCGCCGCGAAGCCGTAGCCGGCGATGAGTCGGTTGGAGGGGTCGTTGTCCGGGCTCACCGACGCGCGCACCACCCGGACCCGAGGATCGGCCGCGGCGCGCGTGAGCATCACCTCGAGCGCCGCGCGGGCGTAGCCGCGGCGACGGTGGGCCGGGTCGACGGCATACCCCACCTCGACCATGCCCTCAGCGTCGGGCGGCCCGTGGAATCCTGCCCGGCCCACCGCGAGCTGCCGCTCCTCGTCGTAGATCACGCCGGTCACCCAGTCCGCGCTCACCGGGTCGTGCACGACCTGCCGGCTGCGGTAGCGCCAGGTGCCACGCCAGGCAGGATCGACGAAGTAGGCGGTGAGCTCGACCGGCGAGGTCCGGTTCGCGGCGGCGAGGTCGCCCTCGGCGAGCGCGGTCAGCGTCGCCGCGTCGAGCTGCACGATCCGGACGCGGGGGACCGGCGTTCGCCGGGTGGACGTGGTCACCTGCGGATCCTGGCAGGTGGTGTCCGGGACGGCCAGCTCATTTCCCGCAGCTCATGCTCCCGGGCGCCGCTTCTGTGGGTACGGCGTCTCCTGGCGCGCCAGCATGGCGACGAACTCGGTGATCTTGCGGGCCCGGGTCTCCGGCCGCTTCACCGCGTTGAGCCGGTGGATCAGGGCGAAGCGGTTGGTGGAGGTGAGCACGTCGAACATCGCCTGCGCGTCCGGGTCGGCCGCGACGGCGGCGGCGAGGTCCTCCGGCACCTCCGCGGACGCCGGGCCGGCGTAGGCGCGTTCCCACCGGCCGTCGGCCTGGGCTGCGCGCACCGCCGCCCGGCCGGCCTCGTGCATCCTGCCCTCGCGCTCGAGCCGCTCCACCCGCTCGACGTTGTTGGCCGACCAGGCGCTCCGGGGGCCTCGCGGGGTCATCCGTTGGAGGTACCCGTCGGCGTCCCTGCTGGCGGCCTGACCGTCGATCCACCCGTAGCTGAGCGCCTCCTCCACCGCGTCGGCGTAGGTCAGCTCCGTCGCGGTGCCGCCCTTCTTGTGCAGCACCAGCCAGACGCCCCGCGAGGTGGCGTGATGCTCGTCGAGCCAGGCGCGCCACGCGGCAGCGTCCGGAAGGAGCAGCTGGGGCAGGTCGTCGGCCACGGCTTGATGCTAGGGCAGGGTGCCGACAGTTCCGATGGCGTTGGTCCTGAGGACGCTAGTCCTTTGGTGTCCGTGTCTTCCCCCGTTGTGACGATATGGAGCCAGCACGCTTCGGTGCTTTGCTTGTCCTGGAGAAGGGAGGCTCCATGAGGGGTGCCGAGCCGGAGCACGCGCGGGGGATCCTGCAGGAGGCCTTCACGGCCGGCTGGCAGGCAGCCCTTGCGGTGAACATCACCAACCCCCGCGTTCTCGCGGTGATCGAGTCCTGCTTCGAGATGTGGCTGGAGGAGGCCGGGGACGAGGAGGAGGTGCTCGGCCTGGTCTTCCGTGGCCGCGACGACCTTCCCGGCTCGACCGTGCGGCCCCGGACCGGGGACGGCCGCCCGGACTCCGAGCCGGTGGCCCAACCCGCGGCAGCGAACGGCCGGCGTCGGGTCTGGGGTGGCGTCCGGGTCAACGGGGACGGCGCCCTTCCGCAGACCTGAGTGGTCACGGGCGTCGGGCGACCACGGCGACCAACGGCTCCCCGGCCGCGATCCGTCGGGCGGCTCCCGGGACGAGGCCGGCCTGACGCAGCTGGTCGGTCAGTGCTTGCGTCGTCGGCAGTCCCATGTCGCCGTGCTGGGTGCGCAGCAACAGGTCGAAGTGCCGGCTGAACGTCGAGCCGGTGAGCACGGTGGTCACCACGACGAGGCGACCGCCGGGGGCGAGCCGGTCGCCCAGGCGGGACAGCAGCGGAACCCGCTCCGGCTCGGGCAGGTAGTAGATGACGTTCGCGAGCAGTGCGAGATCGAAGTCCTCGCCGAGGGCGCCATCGGCCAGCATGTCGAGGACGTCCCCCTGCATCACCTCGGCTCGACCGTCCAGTCCGGCGCCGGCCAGGGTTCGCCGCGCCATCAGCGCTGCCGCGGGATCGGTCTCCACGCCCACCCCGGACGCGCCGGGGGCAGCCTCGAGGATCGCCGCGAGATGGGTCCCGGAACCGCACCCGACGTCCAGGACTCGCCGGGGCGCGCCCTCCTGCACGATCCGGCGGAGCGCGGCGAGGACGAACGGGTCCATCGCGCGCGACAGCCGGGCGATCAGGTCTCCTCGCTCGAGGATGTCGCGGCGAGGTGGACCTCCGGAGAGCTGCTGCTCGATCTCACCGTAGAGGCCGGTGTGGTAGCCCGAGAAGCCTTCGTAGGACGCCCGGACGACGTCGTCGGCGAGGATGCGCCGGCCCCGGGGCGCCAGCCTCCACCTCGTGCCCGTTCGCCGGACGAGGCCGAGCCCCTGCAGGACCTGCAGCAGCGCCTCCAGGGTGTCGACGGCCGTCCAACCGCGGCTTGCGGCGAGGCCGGCTGCGTCGGCCGGGCCGCGTGCGAGGTCGTCGAGGAGGCCGGTGCGCAGGGCGGCCCCGGTGGCCGCCACCCGTACGGCGGACCGGCCCGCGCGCACGGCGCTCAACCGCGTGCGGACGTCGCCGCCCCGAAGGAGCTCGATCAGGGGGCCGCCTCTCATGAGATCGCACGCTAGTGCCGCACCCGTGCGGTGACCAGGAGAAGATTCCCGACCCGGCGGTGCCTGACGGGTCTATCTTCGTGACCAGGGGAGGGCCCGGCGGCGGTGCAGGGCGGGCTCGCGTGAAGGCCTGGTGGGTGCGGATGTTCGAGTTCGAGGTGCGGCCGTGCCGCCGGGAGACGACCCACGACCCCCACTTCTGGGGAGATGCCCACGCCGGAAGCAGCCCCTACCGCTGTCCGGGCGAAGCGCGACCGTTCTTCTACCGGGACTGGGAGCGGCAGGTGCGCCGATTCCATCCGCCGGGGCCTGACCAGGTCCAGGCGGCGCGCAGGCTGCTGGAGGCGCTCGACCGCTGGGAGGAGATGCCGGACACCGCCGGCTCCCGCTGGGCGGTCAAGTTCCTCACCTGGCTCGCGGAGTACGAGACACCGGCGCCCGGGCCCAACGTGCTCTAGGTCCCGGTGCCCGGCACGCGAGGTTGCCGGTGGTACGACGGTCGCTCGCCCGCCCTGAGGTTGCCGCGGTAGATGCCCTCGCGCAGCTCCAGTGCGTACCCCTCCAGCTCGGGCATCCCGACCTCGGCCGCGAACGCGAGCTCGGCCTCCACGTCGTAGGGGACGCGCACGAACTGGATGGAGAACGGGGCTTCCTCCGCGCTGTCGGGGACACCTTCGAGGATGACGTAGACCGGGGTCGGGTCGCCCATGTTGTTGCCGACGCTGCCGGTGTTGAACAGGGTCCGGCGTTCGAGGTCGACCTCGTAGAACGCGTCGTGGGTGTCGCCGTACCCCACCACCGTCGGCACCGGGCCCTCGCCGGTCGCGGGGGTGTTGGTGAACATCCCCAGGAACTCCGCCTCGTCGTGGTCGAACCGTACGCGTCGGTGCACGGTCGTCTCCGAGGCGTGGAACAGCCGCACCTGACGACCCGACAGCTGGAAGTCGTGGCAGAACGGGAGACCGCGCAGCCACTCGTCCTGGCCGGGTCCGAGCTGGGCGAACCACCACTTGAGGGCCTCGTTGTCGAACTCGCGGTCGGGGTCGGGAAGGAAGTCGTCCCAGTTGCCGAGGATGTTGACCTCGCAGCGCTCACGGCACAGGTCCACGACCGCGCGACCGCGCGGGCCCTTGCCCACGTAGTCGCCGAGGTTGTAGATCCTCGTGATGCCGCGGGCGTCGATGTCGGCGAGCACGGCCTCGAGCGCGGTCAGGTTGCCGTGGACGTCCGAGATGAGGGCGATGCGGTCGAGAGCCACCCG
>DATIBI010000033.1:0-5986 GCA_035457605.1 Nocardioidaceae bacterium | reverse complement strand
GGCCAGCTCGGGCAGGGTTGCCGGGCTGACCTCGGCGACGCCGGTGCTCAGCAGCGCTTCGACCTGTCCGGCGAGCCGCAGCTGCGCCTCCGCGTAGCGGAGCAGGATCGCCTCCCAGGCGTCCCAGAGCTCCTCCGGCGGCGCGGTGCTGCGCAGAACCGGTCCGGCGTCGCGAGACAGCCACCACCCTCGCTGCGGCTCGACGGCCATGACCTCAGGCACCAGGTCCGGCTCCAAGGCCGCGAGCACCCCGACCAGGGACCCCTCGTGCACGGTGCCCGCCCCGTTCACCTTGAACCACAGCAGGCCGGCGTCGGAGCCGAAGCGGATCGCGCTCGACCAGGGACGCACGTGCGGCTGCTCGCGCTCGCCGGTGAGCGCGATACCGTGCTCGCCACACACCCGGTCGACCCAGGCGGTGACCTCGTCGTGGAACGCCCGGCCGGACCAGAGTGCGACGGAATACATGCCCCGAGTGTGGACAGGTGGTACACCCCGGGCAAGCGGATTTGCGGGCGCCACGCGGGACGATACGGACATACATCGTCAAGCCGGACACGCTGATTTGGCGATCTCGTTATGCCTTCTTAACCTGATTTGGCCCCGGCGTCCGAAGCCGGGCACCGCGCCGGCAGGCAACGCCGAGTCCTGTCCCCCGCCGGCCGGAACCAGCTGACACACACCCGCCAGGACAGGAGCGGGGGACCCAAGTACGACGGTCCCCTCGCGAACGGTCGTCACGCACCGACCGGCCGCTCGCGAACGGAGCACCTTGGGGTGAAGCCACGCACCACCGACAGGTGGCGTGGCCGGGCCAGACCTTTCGGCCCGAACCCGACAGCTCACCCCGCAGGCGTGAGAAAGGTCGGTTCCGTCATGCGCGCTCGCATGCTCATCGCAGCTCTCATCGCTTTCGCCTCCGCGTTCAGCACCCTCTTCATCGCCACTCCCGCCGAGGCCGCCTCGCTCAACACATGGAAGCGGCTCGCCGAGTGCGAGTCCGGCCGTAGCTGGCACATCAACACCGGCAACGGCTACTACGGCGGTCTCCAGTTCAGCGCCAGCACCTGGCGTGCCTTCGGCGGCGGCAAGTTCGCCAGCTACGCCCACCGGGCGACCCGGGACGAGCAGATCCGCATCGCCGAGAAGGTCCGCAAGCACCAGGGCTGGGGCGCCTGGCCGCACTGCTCCCGCAAGCTCGGCCTGCGCTGACTCTCGCCTGACCACAGCCGGGGCGGGGGTACGCCGGACGGGCGGGACCGTCCTCGCGGGTAGCCTGACGCGCATGCCCGACATGCCCGCCGACCTGCGTGCCCACGCCCTGGCCGCCACCGGGTTCATGCCCGTCGACGAGGGTGACCTGCTCTACCAGGTCGCGCTCGAAGCCCTGCGCCTCGGGCCCGGCCTGGAGGTCGGCACCTACTGCGGCAAGTCCGCGGTCTACCTCGGCGCGGCCGCCCGGGTCACGGGGAGCACGGTGTTCACCGTGGACCACCACCGGGGCTCGGAGGAGAACCAGGCGGGCTGGGAGTACCACGACCCGAGCCTGGTCGACCCCGAGGTCGGACGGATCGACACCCTGCCCTACTTCCGGCGCACCATCGCCACCGCCGGTCTCGAGGACGAGGTGGTCGCCGTGGTCGGCCGGTCCACCACCGTCTCCGGGCACTGGCGCACGCCGCTGTCCCTGCTGTTCATCGACGGCGGGCACACCGACGAGCACGCGACCAACGACTACGAGGGGTGGGGTCGCTGGCTGGCGCACGGCGGCACCCTCGTGGTGCACGACGTGTTCGCCGACCCCGCGGACGGCGGGCAGGCGCCCTACCGGGTCTACCGCCGAGCGGTGGACTCCGGCGCATTCACCGAGGTCACCGCGCTCGGGTCGATGCGGGTGCTGACGAGGGTGCACGGCGAGGCCGGCGACCCGCTCCCCTGAGTCCTTCCCGGCGCGCTTCTCCACTCCATCGCCGCGGTCGCACCGCCCCCCTCGCCCTTCCACCGCTGCACGTGCTTCGTGGCGATCGTCAGGCCCAGGCGGCTCCCGCACGTGACGATCGCAACGAAACGCAGGGCACGGTCACTGTCGCCGGCTCGCGGCAGCGCCCTGTGGCACCACCGGCAGGTCGCGGAGGGTTCGGCACCTGCGGCTGATGCCATACCTCCCCTACCGACTCCGGACCACCCGCGCGGCCGCTCAGACCCGGACGGACCCTGCGGGCTCGCAGCCGCACTCGAGTCCCAGGTCGGTGAATGTCGACGGGAGGCACGCGCCACGGAAGATGTCCGCGCCGCCCGTGGTGTCCGTGAGCGCGTCCACCGCCAGGATGACCGCGGCGGAGGTCCACGTGCTCTGCTCGACGGGCCAGCGGGCGTCGTCGGCGAACACGTAGCCCGTCCAGTAGGACCCGTCCGGGTCGCGCAGGTGCTGCATGGCGCCGAGCAGGTCGACCGCCCGCTCCCTGCGGCCCAGCGCGTCCAGCGCCAGCACCAGCTCACAGGTCTCCGCTCCGGTGACCCAGGGGTGGTCGTCGACGCACCGGATGCCGAGGCCGTCGACGACGAAGTCGTCCCAGCGGTGGCTCAGCCGGCGCTCCGCCTCGACCCCGCGCACGGCGCCGCCGAGGACCGGGTAGTACCAGTCCATGGAGTACCTGGTCTTCGGCTCGAACAGCTCCTCGTGCTCGCGCAGGGCGTGCCTGAGCCGTCCGGCTGCGAGCTCCCACTCCGGCTGCGGGGCGTCGACCAGCTCACTCAGCGCGAGCCCGCAGGCGAGGGCGTGGTGGATGCTCGAGCTGCCGGCCACCAGGGCGGTCCCGGCCGTGACGCCGGTGCTGCCGGTGGCCCAGGCGATCCCGCCGAACGGCAGCTGCCGGGCGACAACGTGGTCCAGGGCGCGCCGGACCACCGGCCACGCCCGTCGTACGAACGCCTCGTCCCGGCGGACCAGCCAGTGGTGCCACACCCCCACCGCCACGTACGCGGTCATGTTGGTGTCCGCGCCCGCGTCCTCGACACGGCCGGCCACCACCCGGATCGGCCAGGAACCGTCCGGCCGCTGGCTCGCGAACAGCCAGGCGTAGGCCCGCTCGGCCGCCGCGACCTCGCCGCCGACGAGCAGGCCCATCGCCGACTCGACGTGGTCCCAGGGGTCCACGTGGCCGCCCGCGAACCACGGGATCGCGCCGGACCGCTCCTGCACCCGCGCGATCGCGGCGGCGGTGGCCCGCACGTCGTGGGCGGTGAGCAGCCCGGGCAGCTCGGGGACGGCCTCGGTCATCAGGGCTTCGTGAGGTAGAGGACCAGGCTCTTGCCGATGAGCGGGTTCAGCACCGTCTCGGCGGTCCGGGTGACCCAGGGGCGCTTCATGATGTCCCACACCAGTAAACGGTGGTAGGTCCGCGGCAGCACGTGCTCGGCGTTGTCGACGCCCACCGCGCACTTCAGCCACCAGTACGGCGCGTGCAGCGCGTGTGCGTGCGCCCGGCCGGTGAACCGGAGCCCGGCGGCCTCGAGCTTGCCGACGAGCTCGTCACCGGTGTAGATCCGCACGTGACCGCCCTCGACCTCGTGGTAGGCGTCCGACAGCGCCCAGCAGATCTTCTCGGGCAGCCAGCGCGGCACAGTCACCGCGATCGTGCCGCCGGGTCGCAGCACCCGGACCAGCTCCGCGATCGCGGCGCTGTCGTCGGGGATGTGCTCGAGCACCTCCGCGGCCACGACCCGGTCGAACTCGCCGTCGGCGAACGGCAAGGAGAGGGCGTCGCCCTCCTTCACGTCGGCCTCGGCGCCCGCAGGCACCTGGCCCTCGGCCCGCATCGCCGCGAACATGTCCGAGACCGCCGCCAGCTCGTCGGCGTCCTGGTCGAACGCGATCACGTCCGCGCCGCGGCGGTAGAGCTCGAACGCGTGCCGGCCCGCCCCGCAGCCCATGTCGAGCACCCGCTCGCCCGGGGCCACCCCGAGCCGGTTGAAGTCAACGGTCAGCATTCACTGGTCCCCTCGTTCGTCATGGCCGTCGACGGCCCGTGCGTAGGCGGCCGCGGTGGCCTCGGCGACCGCGCGCCAGCTGTACCTCTCCAGGGCCCGGGCCCGGCCGGCCGCGCCCATCCTGGCCCGGCGCTCGGGATCGTCGAGCAGCGCGGCCAGCGCCGCGGTCAGTTCGCCGGCGTCCCCGGGAGCGACCAGGTCGGCGCACTCGCCGTCGGGGCCGACGACCTCGGGGATCGCCCCGGCGCGGCTGACCACGAGCGGCGTCCCGCAGGCCATCGCCTCGACGGTCGGCAGCGAGAAGCCCTCGTAGAGCGAGGGCACGCAGGCGATCTCCGCGGAGCCGACCAGCTCGGCCAGCTCGCTGTCGGACAGCCCGCTCACGAACCGGACGCTGTCGCCGATCGACAGCCGCTCGACGATCTGCTCGGTGGGTCCGCCCGGCGTCGGCCGGGTGACGAGCACGAGCTCGACGTCGCGCTCGGTGCGCAGCTTCGCGAAGGACTCCAACAGGGTGGCGACCCCCTTCATCGGGGTGTCGGCGCTGGCCATCGCCACGATCCGCCCGGGCACCCGGGGGTCGCGGTAGTGCAGGAACACCTCGGGCTCCACCCCGAGCGGGATCACCTCGACCCGCGCCGGGTCGACGCCGAAGTCGGAGACGATGTCGCGCGCGGAGGAGCGGGAGACGGTGAGGATCTGCGGCAGCCGGCGGGCCACCCGCCCCTGCATCGCGAGGAACCCGTACCACCGGCGGGTGGTCAGCCGCTTCCACCCGCGGGCGGAGGCGAGGTCGACCCGGCGGTCGAACGTGATCGGGTGGTGGATGGTGGTGACCAGCGGCAGCCCGGCGCGGGCGATCCCGAGCATGCCGTAGCCCAGGGTCTGGTTGTCGTGGACCACGTCGAAGTCAAGGAGCCGCCGGCGCAGCAGCCGGGCGGCGCGGAGGCTGAACGTCATCGGCTCCGGGAACCCGGCGGTCCACATCGTCGCCACCTCGAGCACGTCGACGGCGTCGCGGATCTCGTGCGGACGGGGCGTCCGGAACGGGTCCGGCTCGCGGTAGAGGTCCAGGCTCGGCACCTTGGTGAGCCTCACCCCGGGATCGAGCTCGGGGTAGGGCTGGCCGGAGAACACCTCCACCTCGTGGCCCAGCGCGACCAGCTCACGGCTGAGGTGACGGACGTAGACGCCTTGTCCCCCGCAGTGCGGCTTGCTGCGGTAGGACAGCAGAGCGACCCGCACATCGACCTCCCGGTTTCTCGTCCGTGCCTGGGTGAAACGTGTTCCTATTATGCGTGGGGCCGGTGCTAGCCTGAGCGCCGGTATCCCGCACGAGACACCCATGGGGGACGGCCAGGTGACCACGACATCACCGCGCGGCGCCGGGCACGGTTCGCCCGCCCAGCGCGAGCGGCGGCGCCGGATTCTCGACGCCACGGTCACTCTCGCCTCCCAGGGAGGGTACGACGCCGTGCAGATGCGCGCTGTGGCGGAGCACGCCGACGTCGCGCTCGGCACGCTTTACCGCTACTTCCCGTCCAAGGTGCACCTGCTCGTGTCCACCCTCGCCCGCGAGCTCGAGCACGCCGTCGCCGGGCTCGAGGGGAAACCGGTTCCGGGCGACTCCGCCGCCGACCGGGTCCTGTACGTCCTCGACGAGGGCACGAGCACGTTCCGAGGCCGCCCCCGGCTGACCGAGGGGGTCACCCGGGCGTTCATGTTCGCCGACTCCTCGGTCGCCGACGACATCCGGGTGGTGGAGAGGTACGTCGGACGGATGATCCTGCTCGGTATCCGGGCCGAGGGAGCGACCGCCGAGGCGACCGAGGAGGAGCTCGCGATCGTCAAGGTGGTCGGGGACGTGTGGCTGGCGAGCCTGGTCCAGTGGGTCACCGGGCGGTCGTCGCTGGAGGACGTCCGGCACTCGGTCGAGCTCGCCGTCCGGCTGCTCCTGCGGTGACCGGCGACCGCACCGGGTCACGTACTCTCTCAG
>DATIBI010000032.1:0-2516 GCA_035457605.1 Nocardioidaceae bacterium | reverse complement strand
GGGCGTGCGAGCGGTCATGCTGGGTGGAAGCCGTGCCCGCGGGACCCACACCCCCGAGTCCGACCACGACCTCGGCCTCTACTACGAGACGCCCCTGGACGTGAGCGCACTGCAGGCTCTCGCCCGCGAGCTGGCCGGGCCCACGGCGTCGGTGAGTTCTCCGGGCGCGTGGGGACTCTGGGTGGACGGCGGTGCCTGGTTGAGCATCGGGGGTGCGGACGTGGACTGGCTCTACCGCGACCTCGCGCGGGTCCGGCAGGCGTGGTCCGATGCCCGGGCGGGACGGTTCAGCTTCAACGCTCAGGTCGGCCACCCACTCGGAGTGCCGGACTTCGCCTACGCGGCGGAGGTCGCTCAGGGCATCGTGCTCGCCGACCCCTCCGGAGAGCTGACGGCTCTCCAGCGCGCGGCCCACGACTATCCGGCGGCGCTGTCCGACGCCCTGGTCGCCGGCCTGTGGGAGGCGGACTTCCTCATCGCGAACGCCCGCAAGGCGGTGACCCGGGCAGACACGACCTTCGTCGCCGGCTGCCTGTTCCGCGTGGTCGGTCTGTGTGCCCACGCGCTCCACGGTCGTGCCGGCGAGTGGGTGACCCACGAGAAGGGAGCCGTCGCGTCCGCGGGCCGGTTGCCCGGCGCCCCCGACGACTTCGCAGCCCGGGCCCACGCGGTCCTCGCTGACATCGGCAGCAGCTCCGCACAGATCTCGGCGGCGGTCGACGACGCGGAGAAGCTGGTGCTGGCGACGCGCACGGCCTGCGAGCGGTAGCAGCCGTTCGGTTCGCGCTCGCGCCCGATCGGCACGGCCGACTGCCGGATCTGATCCGCCGGTCCTTGCGGCGCGGGCGCGACGGCCGCGCATACCACGGCTGCCCGTGCCGGTTCACCGAATCGCCTGATTTCGGTGCTTTCGTCCCCGATAATGGCTGGGTGCGCGGATCTCGGCCGGGCCATCGCACCACAACGGGGGTTTCACTGTGTCTCGACTGCTTGTCGGCTTGCTCGTCCTGGCGCTCGTCCCTGCCTGGGCGGCGTCGGGCTCGTCGGGGTGGGCGGCTGCTGCCCAGCCCGCGAGCACGACGGTCACCGCGGCGCCGTCCGGCCCGGTGAGCGAGGGCCAGCCGCTCGACCCGCGCCCCAACATCGTCCTGATCACGACCGACGACCAGCGTGAGGACGACCTGCGGCACATGCCGTTCACTCGCTCGCTGATCGGGGCGCAGGGCACGACGTTCACCAACGCCATCGCGCCGTTCCCGCTGTGCTGTCCGGCGCGCGCGACGATCCTGACCGGACAGCACGCCCACAACCACGGTGTGCTGTCCAACCTGCCCTCCACCGGCGGGGCCTACCACGCCTTCCGGTCGGAGCAGGCGGAGACGCTCGCGGTCTGGCTGCAGCGGGCGGGGTACCTGACCACGTTCGCCGGGAAGTACCTCAACGGCTACCCCAGCTTCGCGACCGAGGTGCCGTCCGGCTGGACCCACTGGCGCGCCTCGGTCGGCTCGGTCTACAACTACTTCGACCAGAAGGTCAGCGTGGACGGCGAGGTCGTCGCGCGTCCGGGCATCCACCAGTCCACGCTGTTCCAGCAGTACGTCGACGAGGCGATCGAGGAGGGCACGCGGGACCACCGCCCCTTCTTCATCTGGCAGTCCCACCTCGCGCCGCACCACGGCTGCCTTCCGTCCGCGTCCGGCGCGTGCACGAGCTCGCCACCGGAGGGTGAGCCGCAGGACGATGACTTCGCCGTGAACCTGCCGCTCGTCTCGCTGAAGAGCGCCGCCTTCAACGAGTGGGCGGTCGCCGACAAGCCGGGCGCCATCCAGGCCGCACCCAGGCTCGGGTCGGCGCAGGTGCGCGGTCGGGAGCGGCTGCACCAGGCGCGGGTCAGGTCGCTGAAGGTCGTCGACCGGAGCGTGCGCGCCACCGTCGGGCTGCTCGAGGAGAAGGGCGAGCTCGACAACACGCTGATCATCTTCACCTCCGACAACGGCTTCCTGCTCGGTGAGCACCGGGTCCAGGGCAAGGTGCTGCCCTACGAGGAGTCGCTGCGCGTCCCGCTGCTCATGCGCGGTCCCGGCGTCCCGGTCGGAGCCGTGACCGACGCCGCGGTGGGGCTGGCCGACATCGCCCCAACCGCCCTCGAGGTCTCCGCGGCCCTGCCTGGCCGCACCCTGGACGGCCGCTCGCTGCTTCCGGTCAGCCAAGGAGCCCCGGGATACGAGGCGATGCCGATCGAGGCCGGCGCCGTCCACGACGCCGAACGAGGGGAGTACCTCTACCACGGGGTGCGCACCCGGCGCTGGGTGTACGTCGAGTACCCGACGCGCGGCGAGGAGGAGCTCTACGACCTCGCGCTGGATCCCGACCAGTCCGACAACGTCGCCTACCGGCCCACCCACCGAGAGACCCGGGCGGGACTGCGGCGCACGCTCGACACGCTGCGGTTCTGCGCCGGTGAGGCCTGCCGCACCGCCTCCGGCCGCGCGCCCGCACCGGCCGGTCCGCAAGGA
>DATIBI010000031.1:0-12075 GCA_035457605.1 Nocardioidaceae bacterium | reverse complement strand
GCAGCCAGCAGGAGCACCCCGGCCCGGGCGTGCCGGCGAGGCGTGGCCGGCACCTCGAGGGGCCGCAGGTCCTGCGGCGTGACGAGCTCGGCGCGCGCGTCGAGCGCTGCGGCGAGGCGGTCCTCGATCGTCCTGCTCATCGCGACACCTCCATGATCCTCTCCAGCGCGTCGAGCGCCCGGCTCGCGGTGGACTTCACCGCGCCGCGGGAGAGCCCGAGAGCCTCGGCGATCTCTGCCTCGCTCAGCCCGGACCAGTAGCGCAGCACGAGCACCTCGCGCTGCCTCGAGCCGAGCTGCTGCATCGCGGCGAGCACCTCGCGGTGCTCCTCGGCGAGCAGCACGCCCTCCGAGGTCCCGTCCCGCGGTACCTCGTGCGGCGGGACGTAGGCACGCGCCGTACGCCGACGGCGCAGCTTGGAGCGGGCGCCGTTGACGACGGAGGTGCGCAGGTAGGCCAGCGCCTTGTCCTGGTCGTCGAGCCCCGCCCGCCGTACGAGGAAGGCTGCGAAGGCGTCCTGGACCACGTCCTCCGCGGTCTGCAGGTCGTCCACCAGGAGCACCGCGAGCCTCACCAGGCGCAGCCGGTGCGCGGCGTACAGCGCGACGGCCTCCTCCTGCTCAGCAGAGCGCGGGCGTTCTGCACCCGCCACCAGCTGCCGCATCCGCTCCCCCGTTCGTCGTTCGTCGTCTCCTACCTTCATCGACGCGCGGAAGGGCAGGAGGTTGCTTGTCGTACGACCTCATTCTCGAGCTGCGCGACCGCCTCGCCTTGCAGGGGGCTTTTCTGCACACGAAAAGGCCCTCCCGGGCCAGGAACCTGGTCGGGGAGGGCCTTCGTCGTCGGTGTCACCGATCGGTGACCACCTAGGTGTGGAGCTGAGGGGACTCGAACCCCTGACCCCCTCCATGCCATGGAGGTGCGCTACCAGCTGCGCCACAGCCCCGCCGCCCCGAACTCCGTCGGAGCAACGCGGGAAATACTAGCCAACAGGTGGGGTCGATGCGAAATCGGGGGTCACGCCGGCAGGCTGCCGCTCAGGAGGCCTGCTCGCGGACCACGATCACCGGGCCGGCGGCGTGCCGGATGACCTGCTCGGCCACCGACCCGAGGACCAGGGTGCGGAACCCGCCCATGCCGCGCGAGCCCACCACCACGACGTCCGCGGTCTCCGAGGCGTCGATGAGCGCCTTCGCCGCGTGCGCGTGCACCGCGTGCACCTCGACGTCCACGCCGGGGTCGTCGCCGAGCAGGTCCCCAACGCGCTTCTGCTCGTCGGTGATCGCCTGCGCTTCGTACTCCGGAAGGGACGCCATGATGCCCTGCGGCACGTCCACCGGCCGGGCGGTGCTCAGGATCGACCACGCCCGGACCACGTGCAGCGTGCTCCTGCGCCGCTCCGCCTCCTCGCGGGCGAACCGCACGGCGACGGCCGCACCGGCCGACCCGTCGTCACCGACCACGACGCCGCCGTTGCACACGGCCCTCTTGCTCACTTCACGGATCGTCTCGCTCACGGTGCCATCATCTCAGGCCAGCGGCGCACGTTCGTTGTAACCGGCCAACCGGACTCGGTCGTCCGGGCCGCGGGTCTCCACGGTCGCCCAGGCGCAGTTGTGGAGGCCGGAGAGGTCGAGGTAGGACTCGACGGGCCAGCCGAGCAGGCCGAGGAGGCCGACCTTCAGCGCCGCGCCGTGGCTCACCACGATGCCGGTCTCGCCCTCCCCCAGCGACGTCAGGCACTCGCGCAGCGCGGGCACGATCCGCGCCGACACGTCCGCGGCGGCCTCGGCGCCGAGCACCGAGACCAGGTCCTTGGCCGCGGTCCACCGGGCGTGCTCCCGCGGGTGCCGCTCGGCGAACTCGGCGGGGGTCAGCCCCTGCCGGCCGCCGACGTCGAACTCGCGCAGCCGCTCGTCGCACTTCACCGAAAGGCCGGTGAGCTCGGCGAGGTAGTCGCTGGTCTGCCGGGCCCGGGCGAGGTCGCTTGCCCACAGCGCGCTCGGCCGCAGCCGGGCGAGCACGGGCGCCGCTGCCGCGGCCTGGGCGTGCCCGACCTCGTCCAGCTCGACGTCGGTGTGGCCTTGGGCACGCTGGACCAGGTTCCACGCCGTGCGGCCGTGCCGCAGCAGGACCAGCCGGCGGGTCACTCGCCGCGGCCGGAGGTGGCGGCCTCGGGCAGGTCGATCAGCGGGCAGTCGCGCCACAGCCGCTCGAGGGCGTAGAACGAACGCTCCTCCTCGTGCTGGACGTGGACGACGATGTCGGCGTAGTCGATCAGCACCCACCGGCCGTCGCGCTCGCCCTCCCGGCGTACCGGCTTGGCGCCGATCTCGCGCAGGGCGTCCTCGATCGCGTCGACGATCGCCTTGACCTGACGGTCGTTGGAGGCAGAGCACAGCAGGAACGCGTCGGTGATCACGAGCTGCTCGGAGACGTCGAAGGCCATGATGTTCTCGGCCAGCTTGTCCGACGCCGCCTGCGCGGCGGTGCGCACCAGCTCCAGTGCACGGTCGGTGGCGGTCACGTGAGTCCTCGCTTCGATGGGGGCTTGTCGGGCGCGTAGAGCGCGTGCTTGCCGATGTACTGCACCACCCCGTCCGGCACCAGGTACCAGACCGGTTCGCCCTGGGCGGTGCGGTTGCGGCAGTCGGTCGAGGAGATCGCCAGGGCAGGGATCTCCACGATGGTCACCTTGTCCCGCGGGATGCCGTCGAGGGTGGACTCGTCCATCTCGTAGCCGGGACGGGTACATCCCACGAAGTGCGCCAGCTCGAAGAGCTCGTCGGCCTCACGCCAGGTGAAGATGTCCCCGAGCGCGTCGGCGCCGGTGATGAAGTAGAGCTCGGCGTCGTCGAGCAGCCGGTTCAGGTCCCGCAGGGTGTCGATGGTGTACGTCGGGCCCTCGCGCTCGATGTCGACGCGGGAGACCCAGAACCGCGGGTTGGACGCCGTCGCGATGACCGTCATCAGGTAGCGGTCCTCGGCCTCGCTGACGTCGCGGTCGGCCTTCTGCCAGGGCTGCCCGGTGGGCACGAACACGACCTCGTCGAGCTGGAACCAGGCCTGCACCTCGCTGGCGGCGACCAGGTGCCCGTGGTGGATCGGGTCGAACGTGCCCCCCATGACCCCGATGCGCCGGCGGCGTCCCTCGACCGGTGCTGCGATCTCAGTCACCGGCGAACGTCATCCCACATGTGCGCGATCAGGAGTGATCGCGTCCCTTGCCGAACATCAGCAGGCCGAAGAGCATGGCGAGCAGGATGCCGAAGGCGATGGCACCCACCGCGTACGGGTGGATGGCAAGCTCCGCGCCGTGGGTCTCGGCGGCAGCTGTGGTCATTGACGTGAACATGGGGCATACCTTACCGGGCGCCTCGGGCGGGGCTCACCTCGGCGGGACCGGCAGGCCGAGCCGCGCCAGTCGCGCCAGCGACAGGCACTTGAGCGTGAGCAGGGCCAGCGCGATCGCCGTACCGACCCACACGTTGCCGGTGACGAGCAGGATGACCGCGAAGATCGCGGAGTTCGCCGCCTTCCCGGGCTTGGACCAGTTCCACAGCCACAGGGTGCGGTCGACGACGTAGAAGTAGTTCGGGCTGCGGATCGGCCAGGCCAGGAACGCCAGCGACAGGTAGGCGTCGACGACCATGAACTCGGCGAGGTAGACCAGCACCGGGAGCACGAACGCCGGCTCGAGCCAGATCAGGCCGAGGTAGAACGTGGCCGCGCAGAGCCGGTCGCTGAGGATGTCCAGGACCGCGCCGATCCGGGTCTCGCAGCCGCGCACCCGGGCCACGAGCCCGTCGAGGACGTCCCCGACCCAGTAGATCGCCAGCGCCACCACGAGCAGGGTCAGGCTGCCCTCGCGCACCGCGGCCCCGGCCACGGCCACGCTGGCCACCGTGCGCACGGCGGTGACCACCGTCGCGGAGGTCCCCAGCCGCTCCGAGGCCTGGTCGGTCCAGACGTCGAGCAGCCCGGAGTCAGCGTAGGTGGCCATCGCCGGTGACGACGTACTTGGTCGAGGTCATCTCCGGCAGCCCCATCGGCCCTCGGGCGTGCAGCTTCTGCGTCGAGATCCCGATCTCCGCGCCGAACCCGAACTCGCCGCCGTCGGTGAACCGGGTGGAGGCGTTGACCAGGACGGCCGCGGAGTCCACCGCCGCGACGAACCGGCGCGCCGCCGGCTGCGACCGGGTGACGATCGCGTCGCTGTGCCCGGAGGAGTACCGCCGGATGTGCTCGATGGCGGCGTCGAGGTCGGGTACGACGGCCGCGGAGATGTCGAGCGACAGGTACTCCCGACCGTAGTCGTCCTCCGTCGCCGGCTGAACCCCGGAGCAGGCGGCGAACCGCTGGTCCCCGTGCACGGTCACCCCGGCGTCCTGCAGCGCGGACACCACCATCGGGACGAACGCGTCCGCGACGTCGGCGTGGACCAGCAGCGACTCCGCGGCGTTGCACACCGAGGTGCGCTGGGTCTTGGCGTTGAGCACGATCGCCAGCGCCTGCTCGAGGTCGGCCTCGGCGTCGACGTAGACGTGGCAGTTGCCTACGCCGGTCTCGATCACCGGCACGGTGGACTCGTCCACCACGGAGCGGATCAGCCCCGCTCCCCCACGCGGGATCAGCACGTCGACGTACCCGCGGGCCCGCATCAGCGCCTTGGCCGGCTCGTGCCCCGGGCCGGGAACGAGCGCGACCACGTCGGCGGGGAGCCCGGCGGCGGCGGCCGCGTCGCGCAGCACCGAGACGATGGCGGTGTTGGACTGCACGGCGCTCGAGGAGCCGCGCAGGAGCACCGCGCTACCCGCCTTGAGGCAGATCCCGGCCGCGTCCGCAGTGACGTTGGGACGCGCCTCGTAGATGATCCCGATCACCCCGAACGGCACCCGCACCTGACGCAGCTCGAGCCCGTTGGCCAGGGTGGAGCCGCGGACCACCTCGCCGACCGGGTCGGGCAGCCCGGCGACGTCGCGCAGCCCGTCGGCCATGCCCGCGACCCGGGACTGGTCCAGGCGCAGCCGGTCGATGATCGACGCCGGGGTGCCCCCCGCCTCGGCGGCCGCCACGTCGGCGGCGTTGGCCTCGAGGACCCTTGCGGTGGCCGCGACGAGGGCGTCCGCCATCGCGTGCAGGGCCGCGTCCTTCTGCGCGCGGGTGGCCAGGGCGAGCTCGGTGGCGGCGCCGCGGGCGCGCTCGGCGACCTGGAGCACGGCAGCCTCGATGTCGTGGGCAGCGGTCAGGTCAGTCATGGTTCCAGAGTAGGTCCGTGCGCTCAGAACGGCAGCGGGGTGACATCGTGCAGGTCGACGATGACGGAGTACTCCATGCCGCGGCTCTGGAAGATGGCCCGCTCCAGGACCTCGAGGCCGACGACCTCCCACCGCGGCAGCCCGGCGGAGTCGCGGTACTCGTTCCACACCCGCAGCGCCAGCGAGGAGGCGTCCAGCAGGCTCTCGGCCTCTTCCCAGTACTGGATCTCCGCCCGCGCGCCGGAGTACTTCAGCGAGTGGAGGAAGGGTCTCTGGTCACTGAGCCGTCGGAGCGCGTTGCGGACGATCAGGGGTTCGACGGCGTCGCCTGCGACCGTGACGGTCACGTGCCAGAGCCGAAGGGGCTCGTCCAAAGGTCACCTCTTCGCAGGTCCCGAAACTTACCTAGGCCCCTAGTCTCGCGCGGTCGCGCCCGGGTGGTCAGTCGATTCTCGAAAAGTTCGCGTCATTGATTGGTCACAGACCCCGGGGATGGCGCAGCAGCACGAGATCGTCGCGGTGGATGACCTCCCGCTCGTACGACGAGCCGAGGGCACGGGCCAGCTCGTGGGTGGATCGGCCCAGCAGCTCCGGGAGCTCGTCGGAGTCGTAGTTGACCAGACCGCGAGCCACGGGCACACCGTCCGGCCCGACCAGGTCCACCGGGTCCCCTCCGACGAACGAGCCGGTGACTCCGGTGATCCCGGCCGGGAGCAGGGACGCCCGACGTTCGGTGACGGCGTGCACCGCGCCCTGGTCCAGCACCACGGACCCCTTCGGCTCGGTGGCGTGAGCCAGCCACAGCAGCCGGGTCGGCCGGCGCCGGCCGGTGGGGTGGAACATCGTGCCGACCTGCTCACCGGCGAGCGCCTGCGCCGCGCGGTCCGCCGAGGTGAGCACGACCGGGATACCGGCGCCGGTGGCGATCCGGGCGGCCTCGACCTTGGTCTGCATCCCGCCGGTGCCCACCCCCGCGGCGCCGGTGCTGCCGATGCGGACCCCTTCGAGGTCGGCGTCCGAGGCGACTTCGGGCATCAGCGAGGTGCCCGCGTGGGCGGGGTTGCCGTCGTACAGACCCTCCACGTCGGAGAGCAGCAGCAGCAGGTCGGCGTGCACCAGGTGTGCGACCAGGGCGGCGAGCCGGTCGTTGTCTCCGAACCGGATCTCGCTGGTGGCGACGGTGTCGTTCTCGTTGACGATGGGGAGCACGCCGAGCTCGAGCAGCTTGGCGAACGTCCGGTAGGCGTTGCGGTAGTGGCTGCGCCGGGTGACGTCGTCGACGGTGAGCAGCACCTGCCCGACGCCGAGGTCGTGCCGCGCGAACTCCTCGGTGTAGCGGTGCACCAGCAGCCCCTGACCCACCGACGCGGCGGCCTGCTGCGTGGCCAGGTCACGCGGCCGCCGGGGCAGCCGCAGCGGCGCGAGGCCGGCCGCGATCGCGCCGGAGGACACCAGGACCACCTCGGACCCGCGGGCGCGCAGCGCGGCCAGCGTGTCGACCAGCGCGCGCACCCGGTCGGGGTCGATGCCGCCCTCCGCCGTGGTCAGCGAGGACGACCCGACCTTGACCACGACGCGTCCGGCGTCGGCCACGTCCGCGCGGCTCCGGGTGCTCACGCTTCCTCGGTCTCCTCCGCGTCCCTGTCCCCCGCGCTCTCGGGGTGCAGACCGGGGTCGTTCTCGTCCCAGCCCCAGTCCTGCTGCTCGCGCCGGGCATAGTGCTCCCGGGACTCGCCGTGCTCGCGGGCGTCCTGCCGGCGGGCCACGTCCGCGCGAGTCTCGCCTTCGCCCCGGGCGGCGTAGGCCTCGTCGATCGCGCGGCGGCGCTGCGCCGCGGGACGCGACTCGTCGAACCGCTGGTCCTCGCCGCGACGGCTGAGCAGCTCCGCCCCGGCGTCCATCATCGGGCGGAAGTTGAAGACGACCGCGTTCTCGACGTCGCCGATGAGAACCGTGTCGCCCTCCTGCGCGCCGAGCTCGATCAGCCTCTCCTCGACGCCGAGCCGGTTGAGCCGGTCGGCGAGGAAGCCCACGGCCTCGTCGTTGCTGAAGTCGGTCTGTCGCACCCAGCGCTCCGGCTTCTCGCCGCGGACCCGCCAGCCCTCACCGGTCTCCTTGACGGTGAACTCCGGCCCGCCGCCCGGCGCCGCCTGCGGACGCAGCACGATCCGGGTGGCCTCCACGACCGGCTTCTCCTTGCGGCTGTGAGCCACCAGCTCGGCCATCGCGAACGACAGCTCACGCAGCCCCTCGTGGCTGGCCGCGGACACCTTGATCACCCGCAGCCCGCGCTTGTCGAAGTCATCGAGGACGATGTCGGCGAGGTCGTTGCCGTCGGGCACGTCGACCTTGTTCAGCACCACCAGGCGGGGACGGTCCTCGAGTCCGCCGTACCTGCTCAGCTCCCGCTCGATCACGTCCAGGTCGGAGATCGGGTCGCGCCCGGGCTCCATCGTGGCGGTGTCGATCACGTGCACCAGCGCCGCGCACCGCTCGACGTGCCGCAGGAAGTCGTGGCCGAGGCCACGGCCCTCGCTGGCGCCCTCGATGAGGCCGGGGACGTCGGCGACGGTGAACGTGGTGTCGCCGGCGGTGACCACGCCCAGATTGGGCACCAGGGTGGTGAACGGATAGTCGGCGATCTTGGGGCGCGCGCGGGAGAGCGCCGCGATCAGGGAGGACTTGCCCGCGCTGGGGAAGCCGACCAGGCCGATGTCGGCGACGACCTTGAGCTCGAGCTTGATGTGCCGGTCCTCGCCGGGCTCGCCGAGCAGCGCGAACCCGGGGGCCTTGCGCTTGCTGGAGGCCAGCGCGGCGTTGCCGAGGCCGCCGCGACCGCCCTCAGCGACGACCATCTCGGTGCCCGCGCCGACGAGGTCGGCCAGCACGTTGCCGCGGTCGTCGCTGACGACGGTGCCGTCCGGCACGGCCAGGACCAGGTCCCCGCCGTGCGCGCCGTTGCGGTGGCCGCCGGCACCGTGCCCGCCGTGCTGGGCGCGCCGGTGGGCGTTGTGGTGGTAGTCGATCAGCGTGGTGACGTCCGGGTCGACACGGAGGATCACGCTGCCGCCGGGACCGCCGTTGCCGCCGTCGGGGCCGCCGAGCGGCTTGAACTTCTCGCGGTGCACCGAGGCGACACCGTTGCCCCCGCGGCCGGCGGTGACGTGGAGCACCACCTGGTCGACGAACGTGGGGACTGCCATGGGTGTCTGCCTTTCGGGGGTACGGCGGACCGGGTGCGAGACCCGACTCTAGGGGGAAATGCGCGAAGGGCGCCCCGCTGTCTCGCGGAACGCCCCTCGGATGCCTGGATGGCTAGTGGTTCACTCAGCCGTCGGGATGATGTTCACGACGCGGCGACCACGCTTGGTGCCGAACTCGACGTTGCCGCCGACGAGCGCGAACAGGGTGTCGTCGCCGCCCCGGCCCACACCGTTGCCCGGGTGGAAGTGGGTGCCACGCTGGCGGACGATGATCTCGCCCGCGTTGACGAGCTGACCGCCGTAGCGCTTGACGCCGAGCCGCTGAGCGTTGGAGTCACGACCGTTCTTGGTCGAGGCAGCGCCCTTCTTGTGTGCCATAAGTCTTCAGTCCTTGTTCTTCAGTTCCGACCAGATCACTTGGCGGAGATGTCGGTGACCTTGACCTGGGTGTACTTCTGACGGTGCCCCTGGCGCTTCTTGTAGCCGGTCTTGTTCTTGTACTTCTGGATCACGATCTTCGGACCCTTGGTGCCGCCGAGAACCTCAGCGGTCACGGAGACCTTCGCCAGGCCATCGGCGTCCGACGTGACGGTCTCGCCGTCCACAAGCAGAACTGCCGGCAGCGTGACGGACTCGCCAACCTCGCTGGCGACCTTGTCGATCTCGATGACGTCACCAACAGCGACCTTCTGCTGCTGGCCGCCACTGCGCACGATCGCGTACACCGCGGACTCACTCTCTTCGTCGGACTACAAGTTCAAAATCTGTGGCACGGCACGCTTCCCGGAGCTCGGTTGGAGCGGGAGCAGTGCGACTCGCACACGATGGGCGTGCCCTTGCACGCCGAGGATCAAGTCTACGGACAGACCCGGGCCGGGTCAAAACGACCGCGGGCCGTCCGCAGGCATGCTCTCACCGCTTGCGCGAGCCCTTCTTCTTGACCGGGACGTGCGCCGGCGCGGGCTCGTGGTCCTCGAGCGGCAGCTCGGGGTCGGTACCGTTGACCGACACCGCGTCCGAGGAGCCCGTCGAGGCGGAGGCCGGGGGCGGCGCAGGCTCCTGCCCGTTGCCGTCGGTCCCACCCGAGACCGGCTTCGGCGGGCCGGCCTCGCGGCGCACCGCGCCACGCCGACGGACGGTGGTCACCACCCGGGGCGCGGCCGGCTCGGCCGGTGGCGCCGGCTGGGCAGCCGGCTCCTCGGCGGCGTCGGCCGCGGGCGGGCCTGCCTGCGCTGCCTCGGCTGCCTGCGCTGCCTCGGCTGCCTGCGCTGCCTGGGCTGCCTGGGCTGCCTGGGCGGCAGGCTCCGCCGCCGTCGTACCTGTGGGCTGCTCCGGCTGCTCTGCGGCCGGCTGCTCTGCGGACTGTGCTGCCTGCTGCTCCGCGGGCTGCTCGGTCCCCCGATCGTGCGCGTCGACGACCGCCTCGGGTGCAGCTTCGGTCGACTCGGTCCCTTCCGCGGGCTTCTCGGCGGACCGCCCGCCGGAGCGGGAACGGCGCCGTCCGCGCGGCTGCTCTGGCCTCTCCGCCTGCTCGGAGTCGGGCCCGGAAGCCGTCTCCGACACCGCGGCGGCGGGCTCCTGCTCGGGCTCGGCCTGCTTCGCGGTCTCCGCCTCGGCCTTCTGCTCGGCCCGCTGCTCGGCCTTGGCCATCGCCGCGACGTCCTTCGGGGACGGGGCGGTTGCCGATGCCGCGGTCTCGGTGTCCTCGGCGCGGCCGCGACCACGACCGCCCCGACGACCGCGCCGCGGCTCCTCGTCGGTCTTCTTCTTCGGCTCGATCGGCTCGTGGTGGATGACCAGGCCACGGCCCTGGCAGTGCTCGCAGCTCTCGCTGAACGCCTCGAGCAGGCCGGTGCCGATGCGCTTGCGCGTCATCTGGACGAGGCCGAGCGAGGTGACCTCGGCGACCTGGTGACGGGTCCGGTCCCGACCCAGGCACTCGACCAGGCGCCGCAGCACGAGATCGCGGTTGCTCTCCAGAACCATGTCGATGAAGTCGACGACGATGATGCCGCCGATGTCGCGCAGCCGGAGCTGGCGGACGATCTCCTCCGCGGCCTCGAGGTTGTTCTTGGTGACCGTCTCCTCGAGGTTGCCGCCGGAGCCGGTGAACTTGCCGGTGTTCACGTCGACCACAGTCATCGCCTCGGTGCGGTCGATGACCAGCGAGCCTCCCGAGGGCAGCCACACCTTGCGGTCCAGGCCCTTGGCGATCTGCTCGTCGATCCGGTAGGCGGCGAAGACGTCCGTGCCTTCCTGGCCCTCGCCCGGACCGTCGTACCGCTCGAGGCGGTCGGACAGGTCGGGGGCGACATGCTTGACGTAGTTCTCCACCATGTCCCAGGCGTCGTCACCGGAGACCACGAGCTTGGCGAAGTCCTCGGTGAACAGGTCGCGGACCACCTTGAGGGTGAGATCCGGCTCACCGTAGAGCAGCTGGGGCGCGTTGCCCTTGGCCACCTTGGCGGAGATGTCCTCCCAGCGGGCGGTCAGCCGCTCGACGTCGCGGGTCAGCTCCTCCTCGCTGGCACCCTCCGCCGCCGTCCGGACGATCACGCCGGCGCTGTCGGGGACGATCTCCTTAAGCAGCGTCTTGAGCCGGTTGCGCTCGGTGTCGGGCAGCTTGCGGGAGATGCCGCTGGTGGTGCCGTCAGGCACGTACACCAGGAACCTGCCCGGCAGGCTGATCTGGCTGGTCAGCCGGGCGCCCTTGTGCCCGATCGGGTCCTTGGTGACCTGCACCAGGATCGGCTGGCCCGACTTGAGGACAGCCTCGATCTTGCGCGGTCCGTCCTTGGCGCCCAGCGAGTCCCAGTTCACCTCGCCGGCGTAGAGCACGGCGTTGCGGCCCTTGCCGATGTCGATGAACGCCGCCTCCATCGAGGGCAGCACGTTCTGCACCCGACCGAGGTAGACGTTGCCGATCAGGGAGGTCTGCGACTCCCGGGCGACGTAGTGCTCGACCAGGACCTTGTCCTCGAGAACCGCGATCTGGGTGAGGTCCTTCTTCTGCCGGATGACCATCACGCGGTCCACGGCCTCGCGCCGGGCTAGGAACTCTGCCTCGCTGACGATCGGAGCGCGCCGGCGACCGGCCTCCCGGCCCTCACGGCGGCGCTGCTTCTTGGCCTCGAGCCGGGTCGAGCCCGTCACGCTGGTGATCTCGTCCTCGGCGGTACGCGCCTTGCGCACCCGGGTGACGGTGTTCTCGGGGTCGTCGCCACCGCCGTCACCGTCCTCGCCCGCGCGGCGACGACGCCGACGGCGCCGGCTGGTGCCGGACGGCTCGCCCTGGTCGTCCTCGGACTCCTCGGACTTCTTGTCCGCGCCCTTCTTGGCGGCAACCTTCTTTGCGGCGGGCTGCTTGTCGCTCTCGTCGCCACCCGTGTCGCTGCGGTCCTCGGCCGACTCCGTCGACTCGGCACCCTCGCCGTCGCCGTCGCTGCCGGACTTGCGACGCCGGCGGCCACCGCGGCGGCGACGACGGCGTCCGCCGCCCTCGCCCTCCTCGGCCTCGGTGTCACGGTCCCGGTCGCGGTCCTCCGGAGCCTCCTCCTCGGCGGGCCGAGCCTTGGCCTGCTCGGCCGGGCTGCGGTCCTCCTCGGGCTGCGGCT
>DATIBI010000030.1:0-6098 GCA_035457605.1 Nocardioidaceae bacterium | reverse complement strand
CCGGCGTCGGTCGAGCTGCTCGTCGAGTACACCGAGCCGGGCCTCCAGGGCGACCGCTCCACGGGCGGCACCAAGCCGGCCAAGCTCGAGACCGGGCACGAGATCCAGGTCCCGCTGTTCATCACCACAGGCGAGAAGATCAAGGTCGACACCCGCGACAGCAGCTACCTCGGTCGCGTCAGCTCCTGATGGCTGCTCGTTCCAAGGCACGCAAGCGCGCACTCGACATCCTCTTCGAGTGCGAGGTCCGGGGCCTGCCCCTGGGTGAGACGCTCCGCGAGCGCCTCACGGCCGGTGACCCGCCGGTGAACGAGTACACCGTCAGCCTGATCCGCGGCGTCGCCGAGCACCAGAAGCGGATCGACGAGCTGCTCGCGACGTACGCCCAGGGCTGGACGCTCGACCGCATGCCCGCGGTCGACCGCAACGTGCTGCGGCTGGGCGTCTTCGAGATCCTCTACGTCGACGACGTCCCGGACGCGGTCGCGGTCAGCGAGGCGATGAACCTCGTCCGCGAGCTGTCCACCGACGAGTCGCCCTCCTACGTCAACGGCGTGCTCGGCAACATCGTGCGCAACAAGCCGGCGCTCTCCGCCTGACACCACACCTTTCTCGACGGCGTCGTGGAGCAGCCGCTCCGCGGCGCCGGCGCCATGTCGCGCCCGAGGCGTGGGTGGGTCCACGCCAGACCGCGGCCGGCTGGTAGGCTGCGCAGCGATCGACATCCTTTAACGAGCCGTCCCGTGAGGCGGAGAAGGAGGTCCGGCACGCTGATGCCTGCCCACGTCCAGGCCGACGGTTCTCTCGACCGTTCCGGCCGCACCGTTCTCGACGCGCGTGACATCTCCCGCGCGCTCACCCGCATCGCCCACGAGATCCTCGAGCGCAACAAGGGCGCCCACGACCTGGTCCTGCTCGGCATCCCCACCCGGGGGGTGCCGCTGGCCCGGCGGATCGCGGCGAAGATCTCGGCGGTCGAGGGCGTCGACATCCCGGTCGGCTCGCTCGACGTGACGATGTACCGCGACGACCTGCGGATGCGCCCCGCCCGCACCCTGCTGCCCACCGAGATCCCCTCCGGCGGCCTCGACGGCAAGACCGTCGTCCTCGTCGACGACGTGCTGTTCTCCGGACGCACCATCCGGGCCGCCCTCGACGCGATGAACGACGTCGGCCGCCCGCAGAGCGTGCGGCTGGCCGTGCTGGTGGACCGTGGCCACCGGGAGCTGCCGATCCGCGCCGACTTCGTCGGCAAGAACCTGCCCACCTCGCTGGTGGAGTCGGTGAAGGTCCGCCTGGAGGAGTTCGACGACCTCGACGCCGTGACGATCTCCGGCGGTACGACGGAGGTGACCCCGTGAAGCGACACCTGCTGAGCGCCGCGGACCTGACCCGCGACGACGCCGAGCTGGTCCTGCAGACCGCAGCGGAGCTGCGCTCCCTGGCCGACCGGCCGATCAAGAAGCTGCCAGCGCTGCGCGGCCGGACGGTGGTGAACCTGTTCTTCGAGGACTCCACCCGCACCCGGATCTCGTTCGAGGCCGCGGCCAAGCGGCTCAGCGCGGACGTGATCAACTTCGCCGCCAAGGGCTCGAGCCTGAGCAAGGGGGAGAGCCTCAAGGACACCGCGCTGACCCTCGAGGCGATGGGCGCGGACGCGGTCGTCATCCGGCACTGGGCCTCCGGCGCGCCGCACCTGCTGGCCAACTCCGGCTGGGTCCGCTCCAGCGTGGTCAACGCCGGAGACGGCACCCACGAGCACCCCACCCAGGCGCTGCTCGACGCGTTCACGATGTGGCGCCACCTCGGCAACCTCGACGGGCGCCGGATCGCCATCGTCGGCGACGTGCTGCACAGCCGGGTCGCCCGGTCCAACGCCCTGCTGCTGCAGACGCTGGGCGCCGAGGTCACCCTCGTCGCGCCGCCGACCCTCCTGCCGGTCGGGGTCGAGGGCTGGGGCGTGGAGACCTCCTACGACATCGACGCGGTGCTGCCCAAGACCGATGCGGTGATGATGCTGCGGGTGCAGCGGGAGCGGATGAACGCCGCGTTCTTCCCCAGCGCCCGGGAGTACAGCCGCCGCTACGGGCTCGACTCCCGCCGGATGGCCACCCTCCAGGACCACACCCTGGTGATGCACCCCGGCCCGATGATCCGCGGCATGGAGATCACCGCCGACGTCGCCGACTCCGACCGGTCGGTGATCGTCGAGCAGGTCACCAACGGCGTCGCGGTCCGGATGGCGGTGCTGTACCTGCTGCTGAGCGGCAACGAGTCCGAGTCCGGGCGTACGTCGGACACCACCCCCGAGCACGGCACCGACACCGGAGAGGCCACCGCATGAGCACCACCACCTACCTGATCCGCTCCGCCCGGGTCCTCGGCGGCGAGCCGACCGACCTGCTGCTGCGCGACGGGGTGGTCGCCGAGATCGGCACCGACCTGCCCGCCGACGGCGCGGAGGTCGTGGACGCCACCGGCCTGGTCGCGCTGCCCGGTCTCGTGGACCTGCACACCCACCTTCGCGAGCCCGGCCGCGAGGACGCCGAGACCGTGGACACCGGCACGCAGGCAGCCGCCCTCGGCGGGTTCACCGCCGTGCACGCCATGGCCAACACCGACCCGGTCGCCGACACCGCCGGCGTCGTGGAGCAGGTGTGGCGCCTGGGCCGCGAGGCCGGGCACTGCGACGTGTTCCCGGTCGGTGCGGTCACCGTCGGCCTGGCCGGGCAACAGCTCGCCGAGCTGGGCGCGATGGCCGACTCCGCGGCCCAGGTCCGGGTCTTCTCCGACGACGGCAAGTGTGTCTCCGACGCGGTGCTGATGCGCCGGGCGCTGGAGTACGTCAAGGCCTTCGACGGCGTGGTCGCCCAGCACGCCCAGGAGCCGCGCCTCACCGAGGAGGCGCAGATGAACGAGGGCGAGCTCTCCGGCCGCCTGGGCCTGCGCGGCTGGCCGGCGGTCGCCGAGGAGGCGATCATCGCCCGTGACTGCCTCCTCGCCGCGCACGTGAAGTCGCGGCTGCACATCTGTCACGTCTCCACCGCCGGGTCGGTCGACCTGGTGCGCTGGGCCAAGGGCAACGGCTGGAACGTGACCGCGGAGGCGTGCCCGCACCACCTGCTGCTCACCGACGAGCTGGCCGCGACCTACGACCCGATCTACAAGGTCAACCCGCCGCTGCGCTCGGCCACCGACGTGGAGGCGCTCCGTGCCGGGCTCGCCGACGGCACCATCGACATCGTGGCCACCGACCACGCCCCGCACCCGCACGAGGACAAGGACTGCGAGTGGCAGGCCGCCGCGTTCGGCATGCTCGGCCTGGAGACCGCGCTCTCGGTGGTGCAGCACACCATGGTCGACACCGGCCTGCTGGACTGGGCCGGCGTTGCCGAGCGGATGTCCTACGCCCCGGCCCGGATCGGCCGGCTCACCGAGCACGGGCAGCCGCTCGCGAAGGGCGCGATCGCGAACGTGGTCCTCTACGACCCGGCGTTCACCCGGGTGGTGGACCCGACCGAGACGGCGTCGCTGTCGCGCAACAACCCCTACGCCGGGCGCGAGCTGCCCGGCCGGGTGGTGGCGACGTTCCTGCGGGGCAAGGCCACCGTGCTCGACGGGAAGCTGCAGTGACGCTGGCGGGGGAGCTGAACCCGTTGACGCCGTCCACCGGCGAGCTGGTGCTCACCGCGGTCCCGCTGTTCGTCCTTCTCCTCGGTGCGTACGCGCTGATGTGGCGCGGGTGGAGGCGGCGTGCGCGCAAGCACGACCTGCCCGAGCTGGTGCCCGCCCCGGCCGTGGCGGACCTGCCGCCGGCAAGGCTGCAGGCCGGTGCCCGCTACTTCGGCACGACCGTCAGCGGTGACTGGCTCGACCGGGTGGTGGCGCGCGGGCTCGGTGCCCGCAGCACGGCCCGGCTGAACCTGTCGGCGGAGGGTCTGGACGTGATCCGGCTCGCGGGCAGCTTCCGGATCCCCGCCGCAGCGCTGCGCGGGGCCCGGCATGACCAGGGCATCGCCGGGAAGGTCGTGCCACCGCACGGCCTGCTGGTGGTCACCTGGCAGCACGGGGACTACACGCTGGACACCGGGTTCCGGCTCGCCGACCAGGCCGTCGCGGACAAGGGCGTCACCGAGGCACACAACCAATGGATCCGCTCGATCAGCAAGATCGCCAAGGAGCACAGCGCATGAGTCTGGACAACCGTGTCCGCCGGGAAGCACCGGTGCCGGCCCTCCTCGTCCTCGAGGACGGCCGCACCTTTCGCGGCGAGTCGTTCGGCGCCCGGGGTGAGACGTTCGGTGAGGCGGTGTTCTCCACCGGCATGTCCGGCTACCAGGAGACGCTGACCGACCCGTCGTACCACCGCCAGGTCGTGGTGATGACCGCGCCGCACGTGGGCAACACCGGGGTCAACGACGAGGACCCCGAGTCCCGCCGGATCTGGGTGAGCGGGTACGTCGTCCGCGACCCGGCCCGGGTCCCGAGCAGCTGGCGCTCCACGCGCAGCCTCGACGACGAGCTGCGCGACCAGGACGTCGTCGGCATCTCGGGGATCGACACCCGTGCGCTGACCCGGCACCTGCGTGAGCGCGGGGCGATGCGGGTCGGCATCTCCACCACGGAGACGGACCCGGAGGCGCTGCGCGCACGGGTGCTGCAGTCGGGGGAGATGGCCGGCGCCGAGCTCGCCAGCGAGGTCTCCACCACCGAGACCTACGTGGTGCCCGCGGTGGGGGAGAAGCGGTTCACCGTCGCCGCGGTCGACCTCGGCATCAAGGCGAACACCCCGCGGATGATGGCCGAGCGCGGCATCGAGGTGCACGTGGTGCCCGCCACCGTGACCTTCGACGAGGTCCGTGCGATCGCGCCCGACGGGGTGTTCTTCTCCAACGGCCCCGGCGACCCGGCGGCCACCACCGGCCAGATCGAGCTGCTCCGCTCGGTGCTCGCCGAGGGCATCCCGTACTTCGGCATCTGCTTCGGCAACCAGCTCTTCGGCCGTGCGCTGGGCTTCGGCACCTACAAGCTCAAGTACGGCCACCGCGGCATCAACCAGCCGGTGATGGACCGCACCACCGGCAAGGTCGAGGTCACCGCGCACAACCACGGCTTCGCCGTCGACGCGCCCCTCGACGGGGCCACCGGCACCGAGTTCGGCGAGGCCACGGTGAGCCACGTCTGCCTGAACGACGATGTCGTGGAGGGGCTCGAGCTGCGCGACCCCGCCGGTTCGCTCAAGGCGTTCTCGGTGCAGTACCACCCCGAGGCCGCGGCCGGCCCGCACGACGCGGCGTACCTCTTCGACCGTTTCACACAGCTCATGGAGGGCAAGGCCTGATGCCCAAGCGCAACGACATCGAGTCCGTCCTGGTCATCGGCTCCGGGCCGATCGTCATCGGACAGGCGTGCGAGTTCGACTACTCCGGAACCCAGGCGTGCCGGGTGCTCAAGGCCGAGGGCCTGCGGGTGATCCTGGTCAACTCCAACCCGGCCACGATCATGACCGACCCGGAGTTCGCCGACGCCACCTACGTCGAGCCGATCACCCCCGAGTTCGTGGAGAAGGTGATCGAGAAGGAGCGCCCCGACGCGCTGCTGGCAACCCTCGGCGGGCAGACCGCGCTGAACGCCGCGATGGCGCTCGACAAGGCCGGGGTGCTGGAGAAGTACGGCGTAGAGCTGATCGGCGCCTCCATCGACGCGATCGAGCGCGGCGAGAACCGCGAGTCGTTCAAGAAGATCGTCGAGGAGCTCGGCGGCGACGTTGCCCGGTCGGCGGTCTGCCACTCGCTGGACGACTGCCTCGCCGCCGTCCTCGACGAGGGCGGGCTCGGCTTCCCCGTGGTGATCAGGCCGTCGTTCACGATGGGCGGCACGGGCTCGGGGATGGCCTACGACGAGGAGGACCTGCGCCGCATCGCGGGGGCCGGCCTCGCCGCGAGCCCGACCACCGAGGTGCTCCTGGAGGAGTCGATCATCGGCTGGAAGGAGTACGAGCTCGAGGTCATGCGCGACATGGCCGACAACGTGGTGATCATCTGCTCGATCGAGAACCTCGACCCGATGGGCGTGCACACCGGTGACTCGATCACGGT
>DATIBI010000029.1:0-6935 GCA_035457605.1 Nocardioidaceae bacterium | reverse complement strand
TGCCCCTGCGAAGCCTTTGCGTTGCTGTCGGTCGCCGATATCCGGTCGACCACGACGTCGAGCCTCGCTAGCGTCTCGCGAATGCGCGACGCGGAGTTCAACGACGCACGGCTGGTCGAGGTGTACGACGCCGAGTGCCCCTGGGCACGCGACGACGACTTCTTCCTCAGCGTGGTGGAGGAAGCTTCGCGTGGTCGGGTCCTCGACCTCGGCTGCGGGACCGGCCGGCTCGCTTTGGGCTTGGCCGCTGCCGGCCACCGCGTCACCGGTGTGGACCCTGCCGCCGCGTCGCTCGAGGCCGCGCGACGCAAGCCAGGTGCCGACGCGGTGACGTGGTTTCTGGGCACCTCGGCGGCGATCCCCGACACGTCGTACGACGTCGCCGTGATGACCAGCCACGTCGCGCAGTTCCTCGTCGACGACGGTGAGTGGACCCACGCGTTGCGCGACCTGCGACGGTCACTGGTGCACGGCGGTCGACTGGTCTTCGACAGCCGGGACCCGCGCGCGAGGAAGTGGGAGGAGTGGAACCCGCGCGACTCCCGACGCGAGATCGCCCTTCCCGACGGGGACGTGGTGCACACCTGGACCGAGGTCACCGCCGAGCGTGACCGCGTCGTCGAGTTCAAGCGCCACTACGCGTTCCCTGACGGTCAGGAGCTCGAAAGCAGCTCGACGTTGCGGTTCCCCAGCGCGGACGAGCTGCGTTCGAGTCTGGAGGAGGTCGGGTTCACCGTCGAGCAGATGTACGGCGGCTGGCTGCGTGAGCCGCTCGGTGCCGCGGACGGCGAGATCGTCGTCCTGGCGCGTGTCGGTGTCGGTTCCGGCGGGAGTGCCCGTGCCACTGCCACCGCCGGTACCAGTGCCGGTGCCGGCGCCACCGTCGGTACCAGTGTCGGTGCCGGCGCCACCGTCGGTACCAGTGTCGGTGCCAGCGCCACCTCCGCCACCAGGGCGACTACCGGTGCGACTCCCGGTGCGACTCCCGGTGCGACTCCCGGTGCGACTACCGGGGCGACTCCCGGGGCGACTACCAGTGCGACTACCGCCGTCAGAGCCGGTGCGCGGGGGAGGCAGACCCGGACCGTCCGTACCGGGCCCTAGGCTCGGTCGGGTGGTGGACCTGAGCGTGCTGTTCGAGGAGGAGGACCTGCGACGCAGGTTCGGCTCGGCCACGCTCGAACGCGCCCGTGACTACGTGCGGCGGGGCAGCGTGCTCGCCTGCGGGGACCGGATCGACAGCGACGGGGACCTCGAGATCCGTGGCACCGTGGACGGCTCGACCGGCGCGGCGTACTCCGTCCACGTCAACATCGGGCTCGACGGCGACGGCGCCTGGGTGTTCAGCCGGTGCGCCTGCCCGGTGACCGAGGGCTGCAAGCACGCGCTCGCGCTGATCCTCACCGTGCGTGCCAAGCAGGTGCGGGAGAACGCCGCAGCAGGGGTCGGGGCCGGCCGTCGATGGGAGCGCCGCCTGAGCTCGGTGCTCGACGAGCTCGACGACCGCACCACGCGGGACCAGACGCAGGCGACTCCGCTTGCCGTGCAGGTCGAGCTGAACCGCAAGTCGTCCTCGACCCGCTACCGGGCGTGGGCGGAGGCCGCCGCCGGGACGCCCCGCGGGGCGCTGAGGATCCGGCCGGTGCAGCGCGGCGCCCGCGAGAACTGGGTCAAGTCCGGGGTGTCCTGGCAGCAGGTGCCCTACCTGGACCGGCAGCGCCGTCACGCCCCCGACCAGGTCGCCGCACTCAACGAGCTGGTCACCGCCTACCGGGCCGCCGCGCGGCACGGCTACTACGGCGCCGAGACCCACCTGCCACTCGCGTCGTTCGGCAGCACGCTGTGGCGCCTGCTGGCCAGGCTCGAGGAGGCGGGCGTGCCGCTCGTCCCCGGCTCGGGTCTGGAGACGGTCGCCGTGCATCCCCGACCGGTTGCTCTCGACCTCGACGTGAACGCCGCCGCGGGCCGCGACCTGCACCTGCGGCTCGGCGTGAGCGTGGGGGAGGACCGGTACGGCGCTGACGCCATCGACGTACTCGGGGACTCCGGGCACGGCGTCGCGCTGTGGGCACCGGTGGAGCACGACACCTGGACGCTGACCCTCGCACCCCTGGCGCGGCCCGCCGGCCCCGAGGTGCGTCGGCTGCTTGCTGCCGGGGACGACCTGACCGTGCCCGCGGGTGACCGGCAGGACCTCGTGACGGAGTACCTCCCGCGCCTGCAACGCCACCTGCCGGTGATCTCCTCGGACCGGTCGGTGGTGCTGCCCGAGCCGGTGACGCCCCGGCTCGTGCTGACCGTCACCTGGGTGGCCGTCGACGAGGTGTCGATCGAGTGGACGTGGCGCTACCGGGTGGGCGAGGACGATCGCGTCTACCGGTTGGACGAGACCCGCGGGCTGCGCGGGGTACGGCGTCCCGACGCCGAGGCCGAGGTGCTCGAGTCGCTGCATCTCACCGACGACCAGGTGCACCACCTGTGCGACCGGCACCGGCGGGAGCACGGTCTGCTCGCGCGACGCACGTTCACCCACGGTGCCGCGATCGGGTTCGCCCAGGACGTGCTGCCCGGCCTCGCCGAGCAGGTGGAGGTCGAGGAGGTCGGGGGCCGGCCGGACTACCGGGAGGCCCGGGGCGCGCCGGTGGTCCGGTTCGCCGCCCGTGAGGAGCCGGACGCCGAGGCCGCCAAGGAGGTCGAGGCCCGCACCGACTGGCTGGACCTCGAGGTCGTGGTCAGCGTGGACGGCCAGTTCATCGCCCTGGCGCACCTGCTCGAGGCGCTCACCCGCGGGCAGGACCGGATCATCATGCGCAACGGCGTGCACATCGGCCTGGACCGCCCGGAGTTCACCCAGCTCGCCGAGCTGGTCGAGGCCGCGGCCGAGCTGCAGGACCAGCCCCGCGACGGGGTTCGCGTGGGCCACCACGACCTCGGCCTGTGGGACGAGCTCGCCGAGGTCGGCATTGTCGACGCGCAGGCCGAGCAGTGGGTGCGAGCGGCGCAGGCCCTGCGGGCTCTCGACTCCCTGCCGGAGGTGGAGCCGACCGGTGTCGAGGCGGAGCTGCGGCACTACCAGCACGACGGCTTCCGGTGGCTCGCGTTCCTGTGGCGGGCCGGGCTCGGCGGGATCCTCGCCGACGACATGGGGCTGGGCAAGACGCTGCAGACGCTGGCGCTCGTCGCGCATGCCCGCGCGCAGGGCGCCGGGCCGTTCCTCGTGGTCGCGCCGACCAGCGTGGTGTCCACGTGGGCGCACGAGGCAGCGACGTTCACCCCCGGACTGGTGGTCCGCACGGTCACCGAGTCCCACGCGCGCAGGGGTACGTCGATCGCGTCGCTGGCGCACGAGGCGGACCTGGTGATCACGTCCTACACGCTGTTCCGGCTCGAGGTCGACGCCTACGCGCGCGAGACCTGGGGCGGACTGGTGCTCGACGAGGCGCAGACGGTGAAGAACCACCAGGGCAAGACCTACCAGGCCGTGCGGCGGATCGACGTACCCTTCCGGCTCGCCCTCACCGGCACGCCCATGGAGAACCGGCTGATGGAGCTGTGGTCGCTGCTGTCGATCGTGGCGCCCGGGCTGTACCCATGGCCGCAGCGGTTCGCCGAGCTGGTCGCGAACCCGGTGGAGAAGGAGGGCGACAGCGCCGTGCTCGACCGGTTCCGTCGTCGCGTGCGGCCGTTCCTGCTCCGCCGTACGAAGGAGCTGGTGGCCGCGGACCTGCCTCCGAAGCAGGAGCAGGTGCTCGAGGTCGCGCTCACCCCGCGACACCGCCGGATCTACGAGACCCATCTGCAGCGCGAGCGGCAGACGGTGCTCGGCCTTGTCGATGAGTTCGACAAGCACCGGGTGGCGATCTTCCGTTCACTCACCAAGCTGCGCCAGCTGAGCCTGGACGCCGCGCTCGTCGACGAGGAGTACGACGGCGTCGGCTCGGCGAAGGTCGACGTGCTGGTGGACCACCTGCTCGAGATCGCCGCCGAGGGGCACCGGGCGCTGGTGTTCAGCCAGTTCACCTCGTTCCTGCGGCGGGTGCGGACCCGGCTGGAGGGCGAGGGCGTGGAGACGGTCTACCTCGACGGGACCACCCGCCGCCGCGGTGAGGTGGTGGAGGAGTTCAGGTCCGGCGAGGCCGGGGTGTTCCTGATCAGCCTCAAGGCCGGCGGGGTCGGGCTGACGCTGACCGAGGCCGACTACGTGTTCGTGCTCGACCCGTGGTGGAACCCTGCCGTCGAGGCGCAGGCCGTGGACCGGGCGCACCGGATCGGCCAGCAGAACCCGGTCATGGTCTATCGCCTTGTCGCCACCGACACGATCGAGGAGAAGGTGATGGCGCTGAAGGCACGCAAGGCCGCGCTGTTCACCCAGGTCGTCGACGGCGGCGGAGCGATGTCCACCGCGATCAGCCCCGAGGACGTGCGCGCCCTCTTCGAGGACTGAGGCGCATCGCGGGCCGGGCCTGGCGACGACCGGGACCGGTTGCCCGCACCGCGAGCGGTGGGCCACGGCACGTCGCGCCGGAGAGGGCTTCTAGCCTGGTGCGGTGACCACCTCCCCTCACACCGACGAGTCGACCCTGCCCGTGACCGTGTCGATCACCCGGCACGCCGAGCCCGCCCATGCCGACCAGATGGCGGCCTGGGTGCACGCCGGCTCCGCCCTGGCCGAGCGGTTCCCGGGCTTCCTCGGCGCCGGGTGGGTGCGCCCGAGCACCGGCTCGGAGGAGTGGCACATGCTGTACCGGTTCGACAGCCCGAGGTCGCTCGCCGCCTGGGAGGCCTCCGACCAGCGCGCCTGGTGGCTGGGCGCCGCCCAGGGCCTGGTGGGGGAGTCGCGCAAGGAGCTGCGGACCGGGATCGAGGGCTGGTTCGACCCGCCGCAGGAGCACGACGTCGAGGACCTGCGTCCGCAGCCGACCGCGCCGCCGAGGTGGAAGCAGGCGGTGATGATCTGGTTGGCGTTCTTCCCGCTCAGCCTGCTCACCACGCTGGTGCTCGGGCGTCTGACACCCGACCTGGCCACGCCGACGCGTGTGCTGGTGAGCACGATCGTGATGACGCCGGTGATGACGTACCTGGTCCTGCCGCGCCTCACCCGCTGGCTCGACTGGTGGCTGCACGGCCGCCCCGCCCCGTGGAGGCGCTGACCCCTCCCGGCTGTCCGGTCACTCCGGCGGTGTCGGGACGCCGCCCCGGTCGGCAGGCTCGGTCGGTCGGTACGGCGGCGCGGGCCGGCGTGCTCGGCGCGGGTCCGCGCGTCACTTCGTGGTGAGCCGGAGCGTGAACACACCGTCTTCCGGAGTGCCGGTGAGCGAGATCCCGAGTGCGGAGAGCGGCGCGAGCTCCTCGTCCTCGGGGTCCCACACCGCGAAGGTCCGGGCGAGGTCGAGGAAGAGCACCGCGTGTGCCCCCTCGGGGTCCGCGACGGCGCGGGTGAATCGGGGGTCGTCTCCCAGACCGCCGGATGATGCGCCCGCGGCCTGGGCGAAGCCCTGGTCGGTCGAGGCCACGTAGCCGCCGTCGAGCTGCTCCACCACCAGGTCGGGCTCACCGGTGAGGTCCAGCAGTGGACGCAGGACCTCCGCGGCCTGAGCGGGGTCGTCGGTGTCGCCGCGAAGCACCAGGTCCCAGTCCTCGTCGGCGATCGTGATCCCGGCGGCGAACTCGGTGCCGAACAGCGCCCGCAGTGCCTCCGACGGGTCGGTCACCGGGGCCTCGGAGCGGTCCTCGACCATGCCCAGCAGCGGGAGGCCCTCACCCCGGTCATACATCCTCGCCAAGGCATCACCCAGGCCCGTGGCGGAGAAGGCGAAGTCAACGTCCGAGGGCAGGCCGCGGACCAGCTCGGAGCCCGGCTGTGCTGCGAGGTCGGCGGTGAGGCCCGACGTCCTGACGTCGCGGGACCGGGCCACCACCTCGACGTAGTCGGGCTCCAGGTGCGTGCCGACCACGACCCTGCCCGACGGGTCGCTGACCCCGAGGAACGAGCGGAGGTCGTCGCGGTCGGCCTCGGACATCAGGTCGTAGGCCCGGCCCAGGTCCGCCCAGGCCACGGCCACCTGGTCGTCGACGCCGATGGCGTCCACGTCCGAGGCGAACGCAGGGTCGTCGGCGAGCACGGTCTCGGACCGGACCGCACGGTCGAGCACCTCCTGGTACTCGCCGAGGAAGACGTAGCTGCCGCGCACCGCGTACGCGAACTCCTCCCCGGTGTCGTCGTCATCGCCCTGGTCCGCCTCGTACGGCTCCTCGGAGAGGTACTCCGGGTCGCTGGTCACCACACCGGGGTCGGTACCCGGCTCGGCCGGCCGCACCTCCATGCCCGGCTGCAGCTCTCCGGGCGCGCCGGTCCGGAGCTCGAGCTGACCGGGCTGCAGGGTCTCGAGCTGACCGGGCTGCAGGGTCTGGAACTGCCCGGGCAGCACCTGGCCGGGGTACGGCTCCACCTGCCCCGGCTGGAGCTGCGGGTTCGTGCCCGGTTCGGCTGTCTCACCCCCCGAGGGAACCAGGCTGTCCGTGCCACCGGGCACAGCTCCGTCCGCGTCGGGGTCCTCCTCGTGGCTCTCCTCGTGGCCCTCCGCGTACGGGCTCTCGCCCTCGGGCTCGGCGGGGTCGGAGGCAACACCCTCCGACGTCGTGCCGTCCGACGGCACCTCCGTCGATCCGGGCTCCGGGGCGGTCGGCTCGTCCCCGAGGGAGCTCGTCGCCGGGCCCCCCACCTCAGGGCCCTCCACCCCCGGGCTCTCCGACGTGGTCGACCCGCTCTCGGTGGACGTGCCGGGCGGCGGACTGTACGACGGGTAGACCTCGGCCGGCGCGCTCGAGGACGATCCGCCCTCCGCCGAGCCCCCGTAGCCGTCGTGGTCCTCGTCCCAGCCGGCCTCGACCTCCCTGCGGATCCGTTCCAGGGCCGCGGTCATCTTCTCCTCGTC
>DATIBI010000028.1:0-3515 GCA_035457605.1 Nocardioidaceae bacterium | reverse complement strand
AGCCGCGGTCGCCGGTGCGGCGACCGCCAAGGACAGCACCAGGAACAGCACCCCCGCCATTGCCGAAAATGGGCGCGTTCGACCGCGCATGGTGTGAGCCATGGTGGTTTCCCCTGTGTGTCGGCCCGGCTGGCGAGGTTGCCGGTGACTTGTGTGAACGGAACGGCGGATGCCGCCCGACCCCCTATAGATCCGCGACGGTACGCCCGGCTCAGAGGGCGTCGTAACCCTCCTCAGACGCAATCGGGGTAAAACTTCGGTGATTCTTCACCCATTACCGACAGATGGGCGTATGAGAATGGCCGCCATGAGCCTCCTCGCGACCTGGACCCGGGACAGTCACACCGCCGACGGCGTCACGCATCCGGTGTACCGCAAGGGCGAGGGCCCCGGGGTGGTGGTGATCCACGAGCTGCCGGGGATGACGCCGGACGTGATCGCGTTCGCCGAGGAGGTGGTCGCACAGGGGCACACGGTGGTGATGCCGCACCTGTTCGGCGAGCCCGAGGCGCCGCCGGAGCCGAAGGCGTTCGTGCGGTCGATCGCCAAGGTGTGCGTGAGCAAGGAGTTCACCAAGCTCGCGCTCAACGAGACCACGCCGATCGCGGGCTGGCTGCGGTCGCTGGCCCGCGCGCTGCACGCCGAGGTCGGCGGCCCCGGGGTCGGGGTGGTCGGGATGTGCTTCACCGGCGGGTTCGCGCTGGCGATGATGGTCGACCCGACCGTCGTCGCGCCGGTGGTCGCGCAGCCGTCGGTGCCGTTCCCCATCGGCAGGAGGCGCGCCGCGGACGTGAACCTCTCCCCCGACGACCTCGCCGCGGTGAAGCGACGGGCCGCCGAAGGGTGCGCCGTGCTCGGGCTGCGCTACCGCGACGACAGGGCGACCGGCACCCGGTTCGACACCCTGCGCCGCGAGCTTGGCGAGGCGTTCGTCGCCGTCGAGTTCGAGGGCAAGGGGCACTGCACGCTCACCGAGCACCGCCAGCCCGAGGCGGTCGAACGGGTGCTCGGCTTCCTCAAGGAGCGGCTGTCGGCCTGACGGGGCTCCCGGTTGCCGTCTCCTGGGCCGAGGCTGAGCATGAGCAGATGGACGAGAAGGAGGCCAGGCGCCTCATCAAGGACCACTTCGACACTGCTGCCGACGATCAGGTGCGCTCCGCGGAGATCTACGCCGACGACGCCGTCATCGAGTTCCCCCAGGGCGGGGAGCGGATACGCGGCCGGGCGAACATCATCGCGTTCCGTTCGGCCTACCCGGCGAAGCTGTCGTTCGAGATGCACCGCACGATCGGCTGCGGTGACCTCTGGGTCAACGAGTACACGATCCGCTACGACGACGTACGGCCGCACAAGGTCGCCGGGATCATGGAGTTCCGTGACGGCAAGGTCGTCAGGGAACGGCTCTACATCACCGAACCGTGGGAGCCTCCGCAGTGGCGGGCCGGCTGGGTGGAGGCCATGGAGTGAACCGGTAGGCGAAGTGCTGCCGGCCGGATCGCCCTCGAGTCGAGCCGCGGATTGTGGTGGCGCGAGCCGCGGATTGTGGTGGCGCGAGCCGCGGATTGTGGTTGTGCGAGCCGCGGATGTGGTCGTGGGCCGGCCGAGGCTCAGGACGCGTCGAGCGGCTGGGTCAGGGTCTCGAGCACGAGGTCAGCGATCGCGGCGTGCCCACGACTGCCGGGGTGCTGCCCGTCAGAGGTACCGCGCGCGACCGGCTGCCCGGCCGGGATCGGACCGGCCTCGGCATAGGCGACGGCCAGCGCGACGTAGGTGCAGCCCTGCCGCTCGCACAGCGCCCGCCCGGCCTCGTCGAAGCCGGCGGTCTCCTCCGGGCCACGCCACGGCCCGAGCACGACGATCGGAGCGTCGGGGCTGCCGGCGGCGAGGTCACCGAGCAGGTCGCGCAGGTCGCTGCGGTAGGCGGCGGCGTCGCCGGTGACCGCGAGATCGTTGGTGCCGAGCTCGACGACGACCAGGTCGTTGCCGCGCGGGCGCTCGAGGTCGGCCGCGCCGTCGACGGTGACCCCGGGGACCGCGACGGTCCGCACCCGCACGCCGTCCACGTCGTCGCGCAGGCCCCGGAGCAGCTGCTGCGGCCAGGCGGCGCGAGGCTTCGCGGCGTCCCAGCCGGCCGAGATGCTGTCGCCGAGCACGAGCACCTTGCCGCCGTTCTCGTTCTCCGCGAACGCGGTGCTCAGCAGCGTCGCCGGCTCGCCCTGCTCGGTCGGCCCGCCGGTCGAGTCGGTGCTCTGCCCGGTGCTCTGCCGGCCCTGCGGCTCGCCCGAGGTGGCGACGGTGGACGGGGGCGGCTCCGGCGGCCAGGTCACCACCAGCCAGCCGGAGAACCCGAGCACGACCACGGCGAACAGCAGCAGGAGTACAGCTCGCCAGTCAGGCCCTCGACGCGTCACGCGCGCGACGCTACGTCACCGTTGCGGCATTCGCCCAACTCGGCGAGGAGCGCTTCGTCACGCTCCTGGCACAGGGGGCCACCCGTGTCCCAGCAGCCTCTTCGAGACCCACCCGTCACGCCGGTCGATCGGCTCGCGAACTGCCAGCTCGGGACCACCACAACGCCCGGCTCGGACAACCACAACCCCCGGCTCGGACAACCACAACCCCCGATTCGGACCACCACAACCCCCGGCTCGGGCCACCACAACCCCCGGGTCAACGGTTTGCGGGTCTCAGACCGCCGAGTGGTGAGGAACGGCGGGCCGAGTGGTGAGGAACGGCGGGGCGTCGGGTGGTCTTGTCTGGTGGGGTACGTCGGACCGGCCTCACGCGCTGACGATCTCGACCTCGAACCCCTGCGCGTTCTCGAGGAACAGCGCGGTGTGCGCGGCTCCCCCGGCATGGGGATACCGGTCCGCGAACAGCTCGCTCCACCCGTGCGCGGCGGCCTCCGCGCGCAGCGCGTCCAGCACCTCCCGGCCGGAGCAGTTCACAGCCAGATGGTTCAGGCCCGGGCGGAGCCGGTCATGCCCGGTGCCCACGACATCGGTCGACCGCTCGAGGACGATGTACGTCCCGTCCGGGTGCCGCCACGTTCTCCCCCCGTTCCACGCGTCGCCGTCGCTCCACCCGATCGTGGTCAGCAGCCACCGCCAGCTGTCCTCCACGGCCGTCAGGTCGGCGGTCCACAGCTCGACGTGGTGCAGGGCAGGTCGCATGGCCGCGACCGTATCGCCTCTGCTCAGCAGGCGGTCGCGCCTGGGGTGGGTACGGCGGACGGACCGTCGTACCCACCCCAGCCCCTCACCCGACCACGCGGTAGCTGACGCGGCTGACCAGCGGCGGCACCCGGTCGAAGAGCCGCTCGCCGGCGTCGTAGCCGTCGGCGCAGATCGAGATGTCGCAGACGACCATGCTCATCGGGCCTCACCCTCGAGCCGCTCCTGCAGCCGCACGGTCACCGAATCGCCGGCCTGCTTGCCGATGGCCTTGCGTACGTCGGCCTTCACCGGCAGCTTGTGGGTGCCGTCGCCCATGGCCATGAACGAGCTCTGGAACGG
>DATIBI010000027.1:0-11092 GCA_035457605.1 Nocardioidaceae bacterium | reverse complement strand
CGACTCGATGTCGCCCACCGTGCCGCCGACCTCGGTGATCACCACGTCCACGTCCGGCCCGGCCATCGCCCGGATCCGGTCCTTGATCTCGTTGGTGATGTGCGGGATCACCTGCACGGTGTCGCCGAGGTAGTCGCCGCGCCGCTCCTTGGCGATCACCTGGGAGTACACCTGGCCGGTGGTGACGTTCGCGATACCGCTCAGGTCGGTGTCGAGGAACCGCTCATAGTGGCCGATGTCCAGGTCGGTCTCGGCGCCGTCGTTGGTGACGAACACCTCGCCGTGCTGGAACGGGTTCATCGTCCCGGGGTCCACGTTGAGGTAGGGGTCCAGCTTCTGCATGGTGACCCGGAGGCCGCGTGCCTTCAACAGGTTGCCCAGGCTGGAGGCGGTGAGCCCCTTGCCGAGCGACGAGGCAACCCCGCCCGTGACGAAGACGTGCTTGGTGGGCTGCGATGCGGCCAAGAGAACTCCCGTGGTCTCGGTTCGGTAGCGGGTGGCTGAGCCGGAGGAACCCGACCGTCCACGGGGTTCTAGGCTACCAACACAGCGCCGGGATTGGCCAAGCCGCGCCGGACCGGGTCACTACCGGGTCACTCCTCCGTCGAGGCACCGGGCATGGCGCCGTCGGCGGCGTCCTCCGCCCCGTAGTGCCCGACCGAACCGTCGCCCTGCTCGGCCAGGGCGAGCACGGTCACCACCTGTCCCGCGACCCGTCCGAGCGAGTCCACGGTCGAGACGTCGCGGGCGGCCACCACGTCTCGACGTACGCCCGCCACGACCCCGTCCTGCTGCGCAGCGGTGACCGGTCCGGCGACCACGACACCGTCAGAGCCGGCGTCGACGGAGCGGGCCAGAGCGGCCACGATGGCGCCCGCGCCCTGCTTGTCGTCCGAGGACGTGCCGCCGGGGCCGGAGACGAAGACCACCAGGCTGCCGCGCCGGGTGAAGTCGTCCGCCGGCGACATCAGCCCTGCGGTGCTGAGTCCGGACAGGATGCTGCTCGCCGCGTCGTCCACGTCGGCGCCGCCGTCCTCGTCGGTGGCGACCGCCCGTGCCAGGAGTGCACCGAGGCGCTCGTAGCCGCTCGCCTCGTCGTCGACGGTGACGTCCGGCGTGCCGTCGAGGAGCTGGCTGCCGAGCTCGTCGACCAGCTGCTTGTTCGCGGGGTCGACCAGGCCGTCACCTGTTCGGATGATCCCGGCCACGTTCCCGCCGGCCTGCTGCACCATGTCGGCGGTCGCGGTGACCAGCACCTCCTGCGCGCCCGGTAGCGCCACCACGGTCACCGGCCGCCCGTCCAGCTCGCCGCCGACGATCCCGGGGGCAGCGGTGCGGGCGAAGTCGTCGGTGAACGCGTTGCCGCTGCGCAGGTCGGCGATCTCGGACTGGAGCTGGGCCTTGACCTGGCGGTCCGCCTCGACCTGCTCCACCAGGCTGTTGTCGACCTCGCCCTTGAGCGGTCCGCCGCCCAGGGCGACCCCGACCGCGAGGGCGAGGAAGACCGAGACGATCGAGACGATGTGGTAGCGGAAAGAGATCACGAGAAGAGTCCTTGGAACCAGTCGGTTGGGCCGTCGAGGTGGACCTTGAGGCTGTCCCACCACTCCTGGCCGACGGGGGTGCCCGCGAGGGCGACGAGCAGGGCGATGATGCCGGCGAGGAGCACGACCAGCAGGTGCCACAGCCGCACGCGTCCGGCGTACAGCTGTGGCACGCCCTTGGCGTCCACGAGCTTCGGGCCCACGCGCAGCCGGGTGAGGAAGGTGCTGGCCAGCCCCGAGCGGTGCCGGTCGAGGAACTCGTCGAGGGTGGCGTGCGTGCCGACCGAGACGATCAGCGAGGCTCCGGCGAGGTCCGCGAGCAGCATCGCGACGTCCTCGGTCGTGCCCGAGGCGGAGAAGTTCTGGGGGCGGACGCCGATCTTCTCGAGCCGGTCCGAACCCACCGCCCGTCCGGCGCGGTCGGTGTGCAGCACGACCTCCCGGGCGCCCTTGAGCGTCTTGTCGGAGACCGTGCCGCCGTCCTGACCGGGCCGCTGCGCGAGGCCACCCTCGCCGATCACGACCAGGTCGGGCCGGTGCCCGGCCTCCAGCAGCGCGTCGGCGCCGTCGTCGACCCCGATCAGCACCGGCTTCTGCTCGCGGATGTAGCGGCGGAGCCGCTTGAGGTCCTCGCGGTAGTCGTAGCGCCGCACCACGACCACGACCGGGCGACCCTCGAGCCGGGTTCGGATCTTCGGGGCGCCCTGGCCGTGCAGGAGCAGCTCCTGCTCGCGGCGCAGGAACTCGGTGGTGTTGTGGGTGAAGCTCTGCAGCTGCGTGGAGAGGCCGCCACGGGCCTCCTCCATCCGGGTCGCGATCTCGTCGGCGGTGAGCACGTGCCCGCTCAGCACCGGCTCGTCCTTCACGTAGAGCGTGCCGTCGTGCAGCCGGATGGTCGCGCCGTCGTGCAGCCGGGTGAAGACCTCGGAGCCGACGTCGTCGAGCAGCACGACACCGGACCTGGCGAGCAGCTCCGGGCCGAGGTTGGGGTACCGCCCTGAGATGAACGGGGACGCGTTGACGACGGCCGCCACGCCGCGGTCGACCAGCGCCTCGGCGTTGGCGCGGTCCAGGTCGAGGTGGTCGATCACCGCGATGTCGCCAGCACTCAACCGCCGTACCAGGGTGTTGGTACGGCGGTCCAGGCGCACCGTCCCGGTGACTCCGGGCAGCCCGTCGACGGGCTTCTGTCGGGAGGGGAATTTCATGACGCGGCAATCCTCGCACGCCCCGTGGGTCGTTCTCAGGAGGCAACGCGTCAGCGTGCCGCTGTGCGGGCCTCCTGGGCGGTGTCGAGCAGCTCCTGGGCGTGGGCCAGCGCGGTGTCGGAGTCCTCGAGCCCGGCGAGCATCCGGGAGAGCTCCTTCACCCGTCCCTCGTCCTCGAGCACGGTCAGACCGGAGGTGGTCACCGTCCCGTCGCTGCTCTTGACCACCACGCAGTGCTGGTCGGCGAACGCGGCCACCTGGGGCAGGTGTGTGACGACGAGCACTTGGGCGTGTCGCGCCAGCATCGCCAGTCGGCGCCCGACCTCGACCGCGGCCTTTCCGCCCACGCCAGCGTCGACCTCGTCGAAGACGAACGTCGGCACCGGGTTGGTCGCGGCGAGAGCCACCTCGACGGCGAGCATCACGCGGGACAGCTCACCGCCGGACGCGCCCTTGTGCAGCGGACGCGGCTCCGCGCCGGTGTTGGCGGCGAGCAGGAACTCGACCTCGTCGACCCCGGTGGACCCGAACCGGAGCAGCCGGTCCCCCACGGCGAGCCCGTCCTCGGGGTCCTCGGCCTGGTTCACCGTGATCGTCAGCGTGGCGTGCGGCATCGCCAGCGAGGTGAGCTCGTCGGAGACCACGGCACCGAGCTTGCGGGCCGCCTTCTCCCGCGCCGCGGACAGCCGTCCGGCCAGGTCACCGAGCTCGGCACGCAGGACGCCCCTCTTCTCGCGGAGCTCGTCGATCTGCTCGTCGGTGCTGTCGAGGTCCAGCAGCCGCTGGGCCGCCTCCGCGGACCAGGCGAGCACCTCGTCGATCGTGTCGCCGTACTTCCGGGTCAGGGCGGTCAGCGCCGCACGCCGCTCGCTGACCGCGGCCAGCCGGGCGGGGTCGGTGTCCAGGCCCGAGGCGTAGGACGACACGTCCGCGGCCACGTCGGAGAGCAGGTAGCTGACCTCGGCGAGCCGGTCCGCGAGCGAGGCGGCCTCGGTGTCGTGCTCCCGGACGCCGTCGAGCAGCTTGCGCGCCGCCGACGTGGCGCCGAGCGCGTCCGGGCCGCCGTCCTCGGCCGAGAGCAGCTCCCGGGCCTGCGCGGCGGCCGTGCGCAGCGTGTCGGCGAACCCGAGCCGGGCCTCCTCTGCGGCGAGAGCGGTGTCCTCCCCCGGCTCGGGCGCGACGGCCTCGACCTCGCCGAGCCCGAACCTGAGCAGGTCGGCCTCGCGAGCCCGCTCGCGGGCGGTGCGCACGACCTCCTCGAGGTCCCGCTCGGTCGCCCGCAGCCGGGCGTAGGTCTCCGCGTAGCGCTCGCGGAGCTTCCACGCCGTGCGTCCGGCGAACCGGTCGAGCGCGTCGCGCTGCGCCGAGGCCTGCAGCAGCCGGTGCTGGTCGGACTGGCCGTGCACGGCGACGAGCGGGTCGGTGAGACCGGCCAGGGCCGCGGCCGGGACGGTGACGCCGCCGGCGAAGGCCCGGGAGCGTCCCTCCGCGGAGATCTGCCGGGCGACCAGCAGCCGGTCGTCCTCGATCTCGCCGCCGACCTCGTCGACCCTCCCGCGCAGGTCGCCGTCGGACTCGGCCAGCCGGATCACGCCGTCCACCCGCGCCGACCGTGCCCCGGTGCGCACGGCGGTGCTGTCGGCGCGGCCCCCCATGAGCAGGCCGAGCGCGGTGACGACCATGGTCTTGCCGGCCCCGGTCTCACCCGTGATCGCGGTGAAGCCCGGCCCGAGCTCCAGCACGGACTCGTCGATGACGCCGAGCGAGCGGATCCTCAGCTCCTCAAGCATCCGATCCCCCGTTGGCGCGACGGCGGCGCTCGGCGGCCCCGCGCCACCCGGTGACGGGCAGGTCGAACTTGGCCACGAGCCGGTCCGTGAACGGGGCCTGGTGCAGCCGGACGAGCCGCACCGGCGACCGGCCACGACGCACCTCGATCCGCGCCCCCGGGGGGAGCTCGACGGTGCGCCGGCCGTCGCACCAGAGCACGCCGGCACCCTCGGTGCGGGCGAGCAGCTCGACCGCGAGGACCGAGGACGGCGCCACCACCATCGGCCGCGCGAACAACGCGTGCGCGCTGATCGGCACCATGAGCAGCGCCTCCACGCCGGGCCACACGATCGGGCCGCCGGCGCTGAAGTTGTAGGCCGTCGACCCGGTCGGGGTGGCGCACACGACTCCGTCGCAGCCCCACCGCGACAGCGGCCGGCCGTCGACCTCGACGACCACCTCGAGCATGCGCTCACGGGCGGCCTTCTCCACGCTCGCCTCGTTCAGCGCCCAGGTGGAGGTGACCAGCTCCTTGTCCTGGTAGACCTGCACGTCGATCGTCAGCCGCTCCTCGGAGGTGTAGCGCCGGTGCACGATCGCCTCGATGGTGAACTCGACGTCGTCGTGCTCGGCCTCGGCCAGGAAGCCGACGTGGCCGAGGTTGACGCCCAGCAGCGGGGTGCCCGCCTCCCGGGTCAGCTCGGCCGCGCGCAGGATCGTGCCGTCGCCGCCGATCACCACGGCCAGCTCGCAGCCTTCGGTCGCGTCCGGGCCGGGCTCCACCGTCTCGCAGTCGGCGAGGTCCAGGTCGAGGTCGGCCGCCTCCTCCCGGAGCAGCCGCACCCCGAGCCCGTGCTGGTGCAGCGACTTGCAGAACTGCGCAGCCACGTCCCGCGCCTCCTCCCGGCCGGTGTGGGCCAGGACGAAGACGCGACGAGGCGAGGTCTCGGATCGGTTCACGAGTCCACCTTCTCACCCGGCACGGACGGCGCCCCGTTGCGACGTACCTCCGCCTCGATCTGCTCGTCGGTGACCTGCCGCGGCGCCTTGCGCAGCCACAGAAAGAACTCCACGTTGCCTGACGGGCCAGGCAGCGGGCTGGTCGTCACCGCCTGTGCACCCCAGCCGCGCCGCTCCGCGGCCGTGGCCACGGCCGACACGGCCTCCGCACGCAGCCGAGGGTCGCGCACCACGCCGCCCTTGCCGACCCTGTCCTTGCCCACCTCGAACTGGGGCTTGACCATCAGCACCAGGTCGCCGTCCTCGGCGGTGACCCCACCCAGCGCGTCCAGCACCAGCGACAGGGAGATGAACGACAGGTCGCCGACCACCAGGTCGACCGGCCCGCCGATCCGGTCGACGTCGAGGTCGCGGATGTTCGTGCGGTCGTGCACGACCACCCGCTCGTCCTGCCGCAGCGACCACGCCAGCTGCCCGTAGCCGACGTCGACCGCGAGCACCTCCCCGGCGTCGTGCCGCAGCAGGACGTCGGTGAACCCGCCGGTCGAGGCGCCCGCGTCCAGGCACCGGCGCCCCTTCACCTTCAGGCCCAGCGGCACGAACGCTGCCAGCGCACCTGCCAGCTTGTGCCCGCCACGCGAGACGTAGTCCGGCCGGTCGGGGTCCTCGCTCACCAGCAGGGCCACGTCGGTGGTGACGCCGGTCGCCGCCTTGGTGGCGACCACACCGGCCACCTTCACGCGCTTGGCCGCGATCAGCTCGCCGGCGTGCTCCCGGGAGCGCGCCAGACCGCGCCGCACAAGCTCGGCGTCGAGACGGAGACGACGGGGCATGGGCAGCAGGGGTCAGGAGGACTGCTGGTTGCCGGCGTCGGCGAGGGCGGCGCGCAGCTGCTCGTGGGCCGCCTCGAACACCGGGACGTGGCCGGGGACAGGAGTGTCGTCGAGCCCCGTCAGCGAGTCGAGCACGGTGTCCACGACGGGGTTGCCGGTCCGCTCGGGGGCCTCGACGCCCGCATCGAACGACGCGGTGCTCCCGGTCGTCCGGGCGGCCTCGAAGCTCCCGGTGCTCTCGTTGGTGTCGTCCACGCTGTCCTACCCTTCCGCGGGATCGCGCTCGTCTGCGGCAACGCTACCCGGCGCCGAGGCCTTCGCCGTGCCCACCACGTCACCGGTCGTGTCGAGGTGGTCCCAGGCCGCGACGACCGCGACCCGCCACCAGTCGTCGACGGCTCCCGAGCCGCTGACCAGCAGCTCGCCGTCCTCCACGACGGCCCGCCAACCGTCCAGCTCCCAGCCGTCCGAGGTCCGTTCGGGCAGCGGGTGCGCGGCGCCCAGCCCGGAGAGGTCCGAGGAGAGGTACGTCGGACGCTGCCGCTCCCCCGCCGCCACCAGCTCGTCGAGCCCGGTGACGCCGGTGAGCACCAGCAGACTGTCCAGTCCCGAGCTGTGTGCACCCTCGATGTCGGTGTCGAGCCGGTCGCCGACCACCAGCGGCCGGTCACCACCGACCCGGCGGACCGTCTCGTCGAACAAGGGGCGGCGCGGCTTCCCGGCGACCACCGGCTCCACCCCGGCGAACCGGGCGACCGCTCCCACCAGGACGCCGTTGCCCGGGCCGGGGCCGTGCTCGGTGGGCACGCTGACGTCCATGTTGGACGCCACCCAGGGCAGCCCGCGGCGGACCAGGATCGCCCCGTCGGAGACGGTCTTCCAACGCAGGTCCGGGTGGTAGCCGGACACGACCGCGTGCGGCTCGTCGTCGATGTCCTGCACCACGACCAACCCCCGCTCGGCGAGGGCGTCGAACAGCCCCTGCCCGCCGATCACGTACACCCGTGAACCGGGCGCCAGCCGTTCGGCGAGGAGCCGAGCCGCTGCCTGGGCGGAGGTGACCACGTCCTCGTCCCGGGCGGGGACGCCGAGCTCGCGCAGGTGCGAGGCGACCACCGAGGGCGGACGCGAGGCGTTGTTCGTGACGAAGGCCAGGTGCATGCCGGCCGCGGCCGCCTTCTCCAGCCGCTCCGGAGCGCCCGGCACGGCAGCGGAGCCGATGTAGACCACACCGTCCAGGTCCAGGATCGCGAGGTCGTAGTGGTCCCACAGTGCGCCACTGCTCTCCTGCAACACCCCATGCCTCCCGTGGTCTTCTCGCTGGTCTTTTCGCGCAGTTCGGGTCGGTCTCATACGATGCGGCGGTGGCAAGCAACGTCCTGAACGAGTCCCACCCGCCGGAGGCGGCGAGCACGCGCCGGCCCCTTGTGCTCGCGCCGTTCCGCGGCCTGCGTTTCAACCGCGACACCGTCGGTGACCTGGGAACGGTCGTGTCCCCGCCCTACGACGTGCTGGACGCCGAGACGGTCCGCGAGCTCGAGGCGACGAACCGCCGCAACATCGTGCGGTTGATTCTTTCACGCCGCTTCGAGCGCCCGTACGTCGCCGTGCGCAAGCGCCTCGAGAGCTGGCGCACCAAGGGCTACCTGGTGGCCGACGAGGCTCCCGCGCTGTACCTCTACCAGTACACCGTCGACCGGATCAGGGTCCGGGGCCTGGTCGGGCTGGTCGCGCTGCGCCGCGAGGACGAGCGGGTGATCCTGCCGCACGAGGACGTGATGACCGCGCCCGTCGAGGACCGGTCCGTCCTGATGCGGACCACCGAGACCAACCTCGAGCCGATCCTGCTCGTGCACGAGGGCTCCTCGCGGCTGCGCGACCTCCTCGAGCAGGCCACCACCACCGCTCCCCCGCTCGCGGAGTTCTCCGCGCTCGACGCCAGCCACCACCAGCTCTGGGCGGTGCGCGACCCGGAGACCTTGGCCCGGATCGCGGTCGAGCTGGAGCACGGCCGGGCCCTGATCGCCGACGGGCACCACCGCTACGCGGCGTACCTGCACCTGCAGGGTGAGGAGCGGGCACCCGGGTCGCCCGACGGCTCGTCTCCGTGGGACTACGGGCTGGCGATGCTGGTGGACCAGAACGACTACCCGCTCGGGGTCGGACCGATCCACCGGTCGGTCGCGGCCATGACCATGTCCGACGTGCACGACCACTGCCTCGAGCGTGGGGACGACTTCGACACCTTCCCCGATCGCGAGAGCGCCTTCGCTGCTGCGGCCAAGCACGCCGACGACCCGGGGTCGGTGGCGTTCGTGCTCTCCGACGGCAGGTCCTGGGCGGTGCTGACCACGAACCGGAGCCACGCCGTCGACGCGGCGGTGCTCCACGAGGTGCTGTTCGAGGACTGGCACATCGCCGAGGAGCAGGTGGGCTACCACCACTCGATCGACCAGGCGCTGCACACCACCGCGCGGCAGCCCGGGATCGTCGTCGCAGTTTCCCCGCCGGACCTGCGCCAGGTGATGGACAGCGCGGCGCACGGGGTGCGGATGCCGCGCAAGTCGACGTCGTTCACACCCAAGCCACGGATGGGTGTGGTCATGCGCGACCTGCGCGACTCCTGACGGCGCTCCTCGCTCCACGTTCACCCTCCCGGCCGGCGCACCGCCCGTGCGGCCAGCACCTCCACCTCGACCCGCGTGGTGGACTCCTGCCCGGCCCGGAAGAACCGGCGCCGCAGGGCACCCTCGATCTCGACCAGGTCCCCCACGCGCCACCGCGACGCCGTGCGTCGGGTGCGACCCGACCAAGCCACGCAGTCCACCCAGTCGGCGTTCTGCTTCGACTTGGCCGTCATCGTCGTCCGGGACCGAGGCATGCTCAGCCGAAAGGTCAGGATCCGATCTCCGCTCGGCAGCTCCCGCTCCAGGGGCGCCGACGTCAGCCGTCCGCACAGGACGACACTGTTCTGGCTCGGTGGCTGCTCCACCGTCGCTTCGCTCATGACGTCACCTCCGAGCCACAGCATCCGCGAGGGTGCCCCCACAACGCAGCAGGCACCTCGGGGTCTGTGTACGAACACAGACCCCGAGGTGCCTGGGGATGGTTCCTGGCGCGAGCGGCCGGCGACGCTACTCGGAGTCGCCCTGCTCCGAAGGCTCGTCGGTGTCGACCTCCGCGGTGTCGGTCACCACGAGCCCCTCGAGCTCGGCCAACCGCTCCGCGGCGTCCGTGACACCTTCACCATCGATGCCCGCGGTGCGGTGGAACCACTCGACGGCGTCGTCGGTGCGGCCGGCGGCGAGCAGGGTGTCGGCGTAGGCGTAGCGCAGCCGGACGACCCAGTCGGCCCGGGAACGGGACCGCAACGGCGCGTTCTCCAGGGTCCGGATGGCAGCGTCGAGCTCACCGAGGTCACGACGGGCGCCGGCCTCCACGATCGTCATCTCCGCCTGGAGCTCGGGGGCCAGGTTGGCGACGGCAGGGTTCTTGGCCAGAGCGAGCGCCTTCTCCGGCCGGCCGAGCGCCCGCTCGCAGTCGGCCATGATCGGCAGGTAGTCGTTGACGCCGTTCATCCGCTTGGCAGCACGGAACTCCGACAGCGCCTCGGCATACTCCCCCGCCGCGTAGGCCGCCTCGCCGCAGGCCTCGCGCACGACGGCGATCCGGGCCGCGCGGGCCCGGGCAGCGAGCGTGTGCTCGAACGCTGTCTTGGGGTCATCGTCGATCAGCTGACCGGCCGCGACGAGGTGCCGCGCAATCCGGTTCGCGAGCTTCTCGGGCAGGCCCTTGAGCTGCTGGGCGACGGCACGGTCGAGCTCACGGCCGGTGATCGCCTCGTCGAGCGGCGGCCCGTCGTAGCGGGCCTGCTCCGCCGACCGGGAGGCCTGGTCGCGCGGGCGGTCGTCCTTGCGGGGCCGGCTCCACTGCCGACTCTGAGCGCCCTTGGCGCCCTGACCTCCGCGGCCCTGGCCGCCGCGCTGGTCGCGGTCGGAACCGCCCCGACCACGCTCGCTCGAGCGCGGGGGCTTCCCGCCAGTGCGGTCCTCCCCGCGACGGGCGCCGGTGGAACCGGTCCGCCCCGAGCCACCACGTGGCCCGCCCGCGCCTCGCGCGCCGCCCCGCTTCGGACCCTGAGACCGACCTTCGTTCGCCACGACAACTCCTCCGGCCGGACGCCGTCACGGCGTCCGTGCTGCTTCTCGTACTACCCGTGCTCGGACATCATCCAAGACCCGGCGCACGACGCGCACAGCAGGGTCCGGACATGACTGGAGGCCACCCCGGGTGTGGGGTGGCCTCCAGCGAAATGTTTGTCCGGCGACGTCCTACTCTCCCACACACTCCCGTGTGCAGTACCATCGGCGCTGAAAGGCTTAACTTCCGGGTTCGGAATGGGACCGGGTGTTTCCCTTTCGCTATGGCCGCCGTAACTCTATGGAGTTATACAACTCAACCAAGAACAGTGGTGTGTTCTGGTTCCCGTGCATACCTCGGGAACCACACAGTGGACGCGCAACATCTTTGAGGGACAAGCCCTCGGCCTATTAGTACCGGTCGGCTCCGTGCATCACTGCCTTCGACCTCCGGCCTATCAACCCAGTCGTCTACTGGGGGCCTTACCCGGTTGACCCGGTGGGAAACCTCATCTTGAAACGTGCTTCCCGCTTAGATGCTTTCAGCGGTTATCACTCCCGAACGTAGCTAACCAGCCGTGCTCCTGGCGGAACAACTGGCACACCAGAGGTTCGTCCATCCCGGTCCTCTCGTACTA
>DATIBI010000026.1:0-2549 GCA_035457605.1 Nocardioidaceae bacterium | reverse complement strand
CCTCTTAGTCACGATCACAAGCATCTGCGCATTGCTCTGGACTGGTCGGACATTGCCGGGTCCCCGCGGCCAGGCCGAGTTGGTCTTCGCGCTCGCGTCTCTGTACGGCCCGATCGCCGCAGTGGCGCTGTTGGGCTCTTGGGGACTTCGTCGGCGAAGAGCGAAAGCGCACGGCGTAGCCACACTCGAATCGTCATGACACTGAAAGCGTCCCCATTGCTCACCCGCCCGAATGGGGACACGCCAGTGAGATGCGCGGTCGCCAACGTGGGCCACCGAGATCATGGCCTCCGGCCTATTGGCGTCGGGTGAAGCGGACCCTGCCTGACGGCATGCGGTGCATCCGGTAAGCCGGGTCGTGGGCCCTCTGGTGGTGCCAGCGACAGAGCAACCGGCCCTGGGCGACGCTGGTTCCGCCGCCTTCGGCCCAGGACCCGTGCTCACCGTCGTGGTGCGCCTCGCACCAGCCGGGCGGCCGGTCGCAGTCCTCGACGGTGCAGCCGCCGTCGCGCTGGGCCATCGCGATCCGCTGGTAGCGCGTGTGGAAGCGGCGCTCCCGGCCGACGTCCAGCGGCATCGACTCGCCACCCAGCACGACCGGGATGACACCTGCTGCGCAGGCCAGGCGACGGGCCTCGCCTGCGGAGATCTTGTCGCCCGTGTCCAGCGACGCCGCGCCGACCCCACCGAGCAGGGTGTCCAGGCTCATCGTCACCACGACGGTCGCGTTCAACCCCGTGCAACCCGGCAGGTCCCCGGAGGGCAGATGCTCGACCAGCTCGGCGAACGCACGCCCCATCAGCACCGGCGAGGGGACCGGGGTGCCGTCAGGGTTGAGCCGACCGGCCGGTCCGACCCGGCGCGGCGAGGACAGCGCCTGCAACGCCTTGGCCAGCATGGCCGCCTGCAGCGTGGGCAGCTTGAACGACCCCGAGTGAGTCCCGTCGCCGTTGTCGCGGATCCGGAAGACCGTGCGGCGCCTCGCCTCGCGCTCCTCCTTCTCCAGCTTCTCCCCCTCCGCCGCCTCGGCGGCTTCGGGGTCGACGACCTCGAGCAGGCAGCGGCCCAGCACCCGCAGCGCCTTCGCGTCGAAGGTCTGCGCCTGCTCCACCAGGTGTGCCTCCCCGGCCCCGCGCACCCAGCCCGGCGCGTCGTCCGGCAGCGCTTCCACGGCCTCGACGATCACGCGCGCCTGCGCGAGGTTGAGCCGACCTCCGGCGAGTGCCTTCCGGGTGGTCTCGAACCCTCCGTCGAGCGCCTTCGCCAAACGCACGTCCGCGTGCGCCGCCGCCCTGGTCTGCCGGGTCTCGTGCGCGACCCATGCCGCCGTCGACGACGCCGCGGTCTCCGCCGCGATGTCGGCCGCGTCCGCGGCCGCCAGCACCCGCAACCGAAGCTCGGTGAGCATCGCCTCCGCTCGAGTCAGCTCCGCCAGCACGGCCCGCTGCTCGGTGCCCGACATCGACCACGCCGGCGCGTCCCCCGCCTGACCCAGCGCAGCCAGCAACGACCCGGTGCACCGCGTGATCGCGTGCAACCCGTGGTCGCTGGCCGTCTCCTGAGTCGTGGTCACAACCCCAACCTAGGAACGACTGACCTCGGCGAACAGCACGTGCTGTCGAACCGTGGACAACCCCCTACCCGCGGGCGGCTGTGCACAAGAACTGGCCTCCGAAGGCGATGTCTGCTCCTCCACACCTGCACCCCGGAAGCGAGCCCAACCACCCGGAGCGCATCCGAGCCGAGCGACCCACAGCGGAGGGACAACACCGCCGGAGCGAAACCTCAACAGCAGCCGGTCTGGTCCACAGACGTAACTGTCCATGCCCGTGGGTAGACCTGTAAACGTCATGCAAGCCCCGAACCAGAAGGGCACGACCATGTGCCACTCCCGTTCCCCACAAGGGAACCTCACCTGTTCCCGCATCGACTGCGACGGCGTCGGCCACGTCTGGGAGCACCCCAGCGCCGCCCGCGACCACAAGGCCGAGGCGGACGCCGCCCGCGAGGAGTAGCGAGCCTGCTGCGCCCGTCGAGGCCACCGCGCAGACCGAGGACCTCGGTCGAGCCACCAGGCGGCGCAGAGGTAGTCCTCCCCACCCGCGGTAGGTACGCCTACTCAGCGCGATCCCGGTAGCCGGCCGGATTCCCGGTGCCGGCCCCGCCGGGAGAGTGGGAGCCATGACGACTCCTTCGATCTCCAAGACCACCTCGGCTTTCTACATCCAGGCCGGCCTCTCCTTCGCCGTCGCCATCGGCGCCGTCATCCTCGGCATCATCTACCTCCCGGTCGACCCGTGGATGCGCGCCTTCCTCGGCCTCGGCAGCCTCTTCCTGGTGACCTCGTCGTTCACGCTCGCCAAGTGCGTGCGCGACGCGCAGGAGAGCAGCCAGATCGTCACCCGGCTCGACCAGGCCCGGGTCGACAAGATCCTCGCCGAGCACGACCCGTTCCAGCTCCAGTCCTGACCGAGTGTGTCCCTGTTCAGCGCTCCATTGTTCGGAGCGCCGGCCGCCGGGGTGTCGGCGACCCCGGCGCAGCGGCCGAT
>DATIBI010000025.1:0-2320 GCA_035457605.1 Nocardioidaceae bacterium | reverse complement strand
CACCGAGATCGACGAGGCCCTGGCCCGGATCAAGGACCGCGACGGGCACGACCACGTGATCGTCACCGCGCACTCCACCGGTGGCCTGATCGCGCCGCTGTGGGCCGACGCGCGACAGCCCGGGATCGCCGGGATGGTGCTCAACTCGCCCTGGCTTGACCTGCAGGCCAGCCTGCTGCTCCGGACGGCGGGCACGATCGCCATCGACCAGGTCGGCGCCCGACGGCCCTACCTGACCATCCCCCGGGCGGTGTCGGGGCTCTACGCGCAGAGCCTGCACAAGGACCATCGCGGCGAGTGGGACTTCAACCTGGACTGGAAGCCGCTGGAGAGCTGGCCGGTCTACGCGGGCTGGCTACGCGCGGTGCGCCGGGCTCATGCCCGGGTGCACCGGGGGATCGACGCGGGCGCTCCGGTGCTGGTGCTCACCTCCGACCGCAGCGCGGCGCCGCGGGTGTGGGATGACACCGTCAGCAGCCACGACATCGTGCTCAACGTGGAGCAGACCCGGAAGTGGGCGCACAAGCTCGCGCACCACGTCACCCTGGTCCGGGTGCCCGGCGCGGTGCACGACGTGACCCTGTCCGCGGAGCCGGTGCGCAAGCGGGCGTTCGACGAGATCACCCGCTGGCACGACGCGTACCTCACCGACGCGCCGTAGGGCGGACCCCGGGTCCCCCTCCCCGGTCCGGTGCTGGCGAGGCGTCCCTCCCGTCGTGGCCGAGCTGGCGGTGAGGCCTACTTCTTGGTCCGCGGCTTCTTCTTCCGGGGCCCGTCCTCGCGGCCGGCCCGGTCGCCGCCGGCTGCGCGCTCGAACCCGCTTCGGTCGAAACCACGGGGGGCCCTGCGACTGCCCTCCGACCGGCCGGTGCCGGAACGGCCGCCGGAGCCTCCTTCCCCGGCCCGGCTGAGCTCGATCAGCTTCCCGGAGATCCGGGTCCGCTCGAGAGCCTGCCAGGTCTCCGGCGCAAGATCGGCCGGCAGCTCGACGACCGAGTGGTCCCCCCGGATGTCGATGTGCCCGAAGTCGGTGCGGCTGAGCCCGCCCTCGTTGGCGATGGCGCCGACGATCTGGCGGGGCTCGACCTTGTGCCGCTTGCCCACGGCGATGACGTAGTCGGCCATCGGTACGTCGGAACGGCCGCGCTGGGGCCGGGCACCGCGGCGCGGCCCCTCGTCGTCGCGGCGGCGACCACGCTCGTCGTCACCGCTCCGTCCGCGGCGGTCCTTCCTGTCGTCGAAGTCCCGGCGGCGGGGCTCCGGCTCGGGCTCGAGCAGCAGCGGCTGCCCGTCCTGCACCATCACCGCGAGCGCGGCGGCCACGTCGGCGGCGGGCACGTCGTGCTCCTGCTCGTAGTCGCCGACCAGGTCGCGGAAGAACGACAGCTTGTCCGAGGCGAGCGCCTCGGTGATCGACTCGGTGAACTTCGCGACCCGGGTCGCGTTGACGTCCTCGATCGACGGCAGCTGCATCTGCGTCAGCTGCTGCCGGGTCGCGCGCTCGATGGCTTTTAGCAGGTGCCGCTCACGCGGCGTGACGAACGACAGCGCGTCACCGGTGCGACCGGCCCGACCGGTGCGCCCGATCCGGTGCACGTAGGACTCCGTGTCGGTCGGGATGTCGAAGTTCACGACGTGGCTGATCCGCTCCACGTCGAGGCCGCGGGCGGCCACGTCGGTCGCGACCAGGATGTCGAGGCGGGCGTCACGCAGCTGGTTGATGGTCCGCTCCCGCTGCGCCTGCGCGATGTCGCCGTTGATCGCGGCCGCGGAGAACCCGCGGGCCCGCAGCTTCTCGGCGAGCGTCTCGGTGGCCTGCTTGGTCCGGACGAAGATGATCATGCCCTCGAAGTTCTCGACCTCGAGGATCCGGGTGAGGGCGTCGAGCTTCTGCTGGTGCGCGACCTGGAGGTAGCGCTGGGTGGTGTTCGCCGCGGTCACCGTCTTGTTCTTGACGGTGATCTCCTCGGCATCGGTGAGGTACTTCTTGGCGATCCGGCGGATCTGCGCGGGCATGGTCGCGGAGAACAGCGCGACGTGCTTGTCCTCCGGCGTGCCGGCCAGGATCGTCTCGACGTCCTCCTCGAAGCCCATCTTGAGCATCTCGTCGGCCTCGTCGAGGACCAGGAAGCGCAGCTCGGACAGGTCGAGCGTGCCCTTGTCGAGGTGGTCCATGATCCGGCCCGGCGTGCCCACGACCACGTGCACGCCGCGTCGCAGGGCGCTCAGCTGCACGCCGTACGCCTGGCCGCCGTAGACCGGCAGGACATGCAGGCCGGTCAGGTGGGCGGCGTACCGCTCGAAGGCCTCGGAGACCTGG
>DATIBI010000024.1:0-4340 GCA_035457605.1 Nocardioidaceae bacterium | reverse complement strand
TGTCGATGGAGAGAGTCATCGTGGGTCCGCCTCGCTCAGTCCAGGCTCTGGGCGTTGTCCGCCATGAGCATGAAGGTCGCGCCCTGGTCGTCGGAGACCGCGGCCATCGTCCCGAACGGGGTCTCCCACGGTTCCTTCAGGACGGTGCCGCCGAGCTCCTGCAGCCGGCTCACGGCCGAGGGCATCGCGGCGACCTTGAAGTAGGTGTTCCAGTGCGGGGGTACGTCGGAGGGCCAGTCGTCGCCGATCCGGCCGATCCCACCTGCCGTGTCACCGTCCACGGTGAATGCGGCGTACTCGAAGCCGTCCCCGGACATGTCGTCGAACCCCCAGCCCACCACCGCGGCGTAGAAGTCCTTGTTCTTCTCCCAGTCCCGGGACAGGTTCTCGTTCCACGTCACCGACCCCGGCTCGTCGGCGAGCCGGAAGCCGGTGTGCGCGCCCGACTGCCAGAACCCGACGACCGCACCCGCCGGGTCGACGGCGACGGCCATCGTGCCCAGGTCGGCGACCGCCATCGGCTCGACCATCGACCGGCCCCCGTTCGCGGTCACCTTGGCCATGGTCGCGGCCGCGTCGCGCACCGACAGGTAGGTGGTCCACACGGTCGGCTGGTCCGGGGACATCTTCGGGCTGAGCCCGGCGACGGCACGTCCGTCCTTCACGGCGTTGCTGTAACCGCCCATCTCCGGGTCGCCCTCGGGGACCTCCCACCCGAACAGCCCGCTGTAGAAGGCCCGCGCCTTCTCCATGTCGTCGACCCCCAGGTCCACCCAGCACGGGGTGCCCTCGGGCCACGGGGTGTCGCGTGCGGTCATCGGTCCTCCCACGCTCGAACGGCTCTCCCCGCAGCCTCGCACCTGTGCTCCGCGGCCACAACGGGCCGGTCGGGGCAGTTTCTTTACTTTTCTTGCCGCCGAGGGTTGTGAGAACCGAAAACGTTTGCAAGCATCGCTTCTCGCTGCGTGGGCCACTCCCCCGTGGGCTCGCGCGGCAGGTGCACGGGTGTGCGTGACCCGTGCCCCGAGCCCCCGCCGGGTCTTCCCAGTACGGCGGGGGCTCGCTTCTTCTCCGGGCCTTGTTCCGGTGCTGCTCGGCGGGCCTGGTCAGGACAGGGCGACCCCGGCCACCAGGTCGTGGACCCAGCTGTTGAAGTACGGCGACCACGTGTTCCGCCCGTACCACCGCAGGCACCCGGACATGCCCACCTCCGCGCAGGAGACGATGGTGCTGTCCCCGTGGCTGACCACGCCGGTCACCATCCAGGTGCCGCCGACGTGCTGCAGGAACGGCCCGCCGCTGGCGCCGCCGTTGACGTAGCCGCCGATCGCGTACTCGTACCAGCCCGAGTCCGCGTAGTCGTGGTAGCTCGAGATCGCCGACCAGTTGTACCAGGCTCTGCAGGTGCTGCCCGTGGGCGGACAGCCGGTCTCGAACCAGCCCTCGACCGGGTATCCCTCCATGAGCACCGGGCCCGGCGCCGTCCCCGCACGGATCGGGAACCAGCCAGCCACGTCCCCGGCGTGGACGCCCTGGGCGTCCGGGGCAAGGCTCACCACCGCGTAGTCCAGCGGTCGCCAGCCTTGCTCCTCGTAGGGTGCGTACCAGTTCACCTGGTCGGCCGCCCAGCGCCGGGACGTGCTGCTGCCGACCTTGCCCGACTCCCAGGTCAGGTTGTCCGCGCCCACGACGCAGTGCGCCGCGGTGATCAGCACGTTCCGCGCGACCAGGGAGGCGCTGCAGGAGCTCGGCAGCCCGCCGAAGGTCATGTAAAGCCGCCCGACCCGGTGGTCGTAGCGGGAGTCGGGGACGTAGCCGGACTGGTAGGCGCCGAAGTCGGGGTAGGACCTCTCGCTGTCGTGGAAGTCGGTCCCCGAGCCGCCCAGCAGGGCGACCGGGTTGGCCCGCGCCTGGACGATCCGCTCCCTGGTCCAGTACCGCCGCACCTGGCCGGGCTCCTGCCGGTGCCCTGCGACCTGCTGGGTCAGGCTGTCCGTCCCGCCCGCGGTCGTGGTCCCGCCGGGGTCGCTGAACGCCGGTGGCGGCTCCAGGCTGCTCGGGGCGGCGAGCACGGTGGTGTGCCAGGCGAGGGCGGTCACGGCCACCCGCACGGCGGCGCCGTCGTTGTCGACCAGGAAGCGTCCGTCGCGCGAGAGCGGCACGATGACCCGGGTGTTGGTGGTCTGCCCCGGCCGGTAGCGCACCGTCGGCCAGCGGGTGGACGTGTCCGCGGCGGAGAACCGCAGCGCGCCGCGCCGTCCGGCGTCGGCGACGGTGACGTCGAGAAGCACCGACGCCGCTCCGGCCCGCGGGACGCGCCCCTTCCCGGCTGCCCGGACCAGGCGACTGCCACCGTCGGCGAGCGGCCCGCCCAGCAACCGCACGCTCGGCAGCACCGAGGTCTGCCCGGTGACCACGCCGCCCCTGGCCGCGCGGTAGTAGCCGAGCAGGGTCAGCCGGACGTGCGTGGCCGCGCCCTCGACCTGCACCGAGATCCTCCCCGCGCTACCCACCTTGACGATCGCCAGCTGCGACTCGGGAGCCGACGCGTAGGACAGCACCGGGGTCCGCCGACCCGTCCCGGTCGGGAACGCGACCAGCTGCCCGGACCCGGTCGGCGCCAGGGCCGAGACCGAGACCGCGACCGCGCTCACCCCCGCGGCCGGGACCCCGGACCGACCGGTCACGGTGGCGGACAGCACGCGCCCGTCGCGCAGCCGACGGCCACGCTCCGTGCCGGCGATCCGGCGCGGGGACACCGCGGAGAACTGCGCACCGGTGACCGGCGGGCCGGAGCGGTAGTGGAACGGGTGGTACCAGCCGACCGCGTCGAGGCGCACCCGGACGTCCCGGCTCGCCGCGATCCTCACCGCGCCGTCCGCGCCGAGCTTCACCGTGGTCAGGGCGGTGGACGCCCGCCGTGCGCCGAACCGGACCGCGGGCGTGGACGGCTGGCCGGTCGCCGGCTGACGAACCCAGACGACACCGGCGCGCCCGCGTCCGGTCGCGGTCACCTGCAGCGCGACCGCCGTGGCCTGCCCGGCTCCGGGGACACCCGCCCGCCCGGCCACCAGCAGCCGGCGGGTCGTCCCGGCCGCCAGGGTCATCGACGCGACCCGCGCCCCCGGCAGGGCGGAGAACCCTCCGGCCCCGTCGCCTCGGTAGGGGTTCATGCTGATCTGCCCGAGAGCCGGGGGCGGCGCGAGCAGCGAGGTGCTGCTCGGCGCGACGGCGGAGCGGGAGACCGTGGCGTGCGCGAGCGGCCCGGCGTTCCCTGCGACCGTGGCGGTGCTCGGCACCGCGGCGACCAGCGCGCCGAGCACCACGCCCACGAACGGCAGGAGCACGACGCGACGACGCATCCCCATGAACCCCTCCGGCGACTCGACCCGTCACCTCAGGATCGGGCAGCGGCAGAAGGTCCGCCCATCACCAGTTCTAGGCATTCGGACCTTGTGCGAGGGTCCTCGTGGAATCGGGACGTTCGCGTCCTTTGGGTCGGGATCGACCGGAGCAGGGACTAGCCCGGAGACGCCATCCGAGTGTGAGGCGCGGGTGGCCTCAGTCCAGCAGCGTGCCGAGCGGGCCGAGGTCGAGGTTGAGGTCCTCCACGGAGAGGTCGAACTGCTCGCGCAGCTGGGTCATCGCCTCCTCCAGCCGCATCAGCCCGATCCCGAGCTCCTCGACCTGGTCGTCGGTCAGGTCCCCCTCGTCCACCCGCCGGATCGCCTGGCGTTCCATCAGCTGGCGGACCAGCTCGATGATGGTCAGCACGAGCTTCATCAGGTCACGCTGCACCGACTCGGAGTCGGTCTCCAGCCGCTGGGGCAGGTTGTACCGCCGCTCGTCAGGCATCGCGCACCTCCGGGACGGTCGCCATCTCCGCGCGCACCGACGAGATCAGCGCGTGCAGGCGGACCTGGACCAGGTCCACGCCGGCCAGGGAGATGGTGAGGTCGCCGGCCAGCACCACGCCGGTGCCCAGCAGCCGGTCGAGCAGGTCGACCAGCGCCACCGGCTGCAGCGGGTCACCGGTCGAACGGGCCGCGACCTCGGTCACGACGGGTCCAGGGAGGCGAAGGAGTACGGCGGCCACGGACCGCCGAGCTCGACCCGGACGCCGGGGTGCTCGCCCGCGAGCTTGTCGAGCGCGTCCTTGAACGCAGCCACGTCGTCGTTGCCCACCAGGTAGGCGCCGTTGAGCACCATCTCCCCGGTGTGCCCGGTCAGGCGTGGGTCCTGCGGGGTCAGCCGCCGCGCGAGCACGGCAGCCTCCTCCAGCCGCGCGTGCATCCGGTCCGCCAGCTCCGCGTGCTCCCGGGCCTGGTCCTCCTTGCGCT
>DATIBI010000023.1:0-14851 GCA_035457605.1 Nocardioidaceae bacterium | reverse complement strand
AGACGTCCGCCAGCCGCAGCTCGCGCCGGGGTGGGTCCATCGCCACCGCGTCCGGGTGGTCCACGATCCCGGGCTCACGGTTGAGCACGTCGGCGATCCGCGCCGCGCGCACACCCGCTCGCGCCAGCTGCGCGGGCAGCTTGGACAGCGACCGGGTCGGTCCGAAGAAGTCCCGCAGGTAGCTGGTGAAGATGATCAGGTCACCGGGGGTCAGTGCTCCCGAGATCACTCTCTGGGCGCCCAGCCACACCAGGGCGGCCGTGGCGACGGCCACTACCACGTCCAGAGCCAGCGAGAACCACGACGTCGTGCGCGTGGCCTGCAGGATCGCGCGCATCGACCGCTGGGACTTGGTCTGGAAGCGGGCGGACTCGTGGCGCTCCTTGCCCAGCGACTTCACCAGCTTGATTGCGGTCAACGACTCCTGCGCGGACGCGGCGAGGTCCCCCTCCACCTCGCGGGAGCGTTCCTCGACCGCACGTATCCGGGCCCGGAAGCTGCTCACCGTGACCACGAGGAGGGGGAGCACGATGAGCAGGCCGACGCTCAGCTGCCAGTCCAGGACCAGAAGCACCCCGGTCATCCCAGCGAGGGTCAGCACGTTCCCGCCCGCGCTGATCAGCGTGCCGGTGAGCAGGCCGCGGACCTTCTCCACGTCCCCGGTGAGCCGGGTGGTGAGCTCGCCGGTGGGGGTGCCCTCGTGGAAGGCGAGCGACAGGCGCTGCAGGTGCGTGTAGAGCGAGCTGCGGATGTCGGCGGAGATGCGCTCGCCGACCGCGGTGAGCACGTAGTCGCGGAGCAGGGTGACCACCGACTCCAGGATCGCGATCCCGGCGAGCGCGAGCACGATGAGCACCAGCACCTGGTCGACGTCTGCGTTCTGGTAGTCGGCCTCGGGCACGAGCACCGCGTCGAACAGGTACTTCAGCGGCCACGGCTTGAGCAGCCCGACGCCGGTCGCGACGATCGCGAGCCCCAGGGCCAGCGCGTAGGCCGGCCAGACCGGCTTGAGGAACGGGCCGAAGGTCCGCAGCATCACGCGCGTGGGCATGACCGGGTGGACCGTGGTGGCGTCGGGTCGGCTCATGAGAGCGCTCCGCCGCCCTCGAGGTGCCGCTCCCAGGCGTCGAGCCAGTCGGCGACGAAGGCGTGGGTGCCGACCGGTCGCACGACGAGCCGGTAGTACAGCACCTCGGCGAACGTGCGAGCGACGTACCCGGGGGTCGCCTCGGCGGCCCGGTAGTCCCCACCCGCGCTGACGTAGGCACGCAGGAAGGTGCGAGCCCAGGAGCCCGCGGCGTCGAGATGGCCGTGCACGGACGCGGCCATGGTCAGCGACTGCCCGACGAAGTGGCCCAGGTCGCGGGCGGCCGGCGCCAGCGAGGCGCGGTCGAAGTCGATCACCACCACCCGCTCGTCGTCGAGGTGGATGTTCTTGGGCTGGAAGTCCCCGTGCGTGACGACCCGCGCGACGTCCGCGGCCTCGCCGAGCCGTCGCACGGTGGTCGCGGTCAGGGCATCGATGCGCCGGGCGTGCTCGGGCAGCTCGCCACCCAGGGCAGCGGCGTACTCGGCGAGCTTGTCGCTCTCGAAGGTGGCGGGCAGGACACCGAGCCCGAAGTCCGGCACGGCGTGCAGGCGCGCCAGCCACCCGGCCACCCGGCCGACCGCCGGCAGCGCGTGGCTGGGGTCGCGCCGCAAACGTTCGTAGAGGGTCCCCGCCGGCGCCTCCTCCTGGGCCAGCAGCTGGCGAGCCGGGTCGAAGCCGAGGGGCTCGGGCACCTGCAGGTGTCGGTCGTCGAACCCGGCCGACCGGAGCTCACGCAGCAGCCACCAGGCCCGCTCCCCACCACCAGCCACGAACGCCTTGCCGATCACCGAGAGCCGTGCCCGCTTTCCGTCCGGGGTGGCGAGGTCGAGGTCCCAGCGCACCACGGGACGGCTCCGCGACGCGTGCACCACGTCGCCGCGGGCAGCCAGGATCCGGTGCCCCGGCCTCGCGTCGAGCGGCGGTGGCTCTCTGAGGAGGGCTGCAGCCGCTGCGTGCCGCTGGGCGCGGCGGACCGCATGCGCGCGGTCGGCCTCCGTCAGCTCGGTCATCACCCGCCACCCCCGCTCGCCGGGCGCGGCTCGGTCATGTGGTCCAGCGCCTCGCGGCAGCACTTCATCACCCGGGCCGACCACTCCTCGTCGATGTCGCCGACGCCGAGGAGGACGTGGAACGAGCGACAGCGCGCGTGGACGCCGACCTGGATCCCGTGCCCGACCTCGGCCTGCTGCGGCATCCGCCACGTGGTCTCCTCGTCGTCGGCGAGTGCCACCCAGGCGCGGGTGCTGCCGTTGCGGACCCCCCGGAAGGTGCGCCCGCCGAACCGGCGCACGTGACGACGTCCGTGCCGCAGCAGGGTGCGGTAGTCGGGGGAGAGGCACACGTCCGTGCTCAGCTCGGCGCGCGACGGCGGCAGGTCGTAGTGGACCAGCAGCGCCGGGCTGTCCGCCTCCAGCAGCACCCGTTTGCGGGCACCGTGCAGCGCGCTGCCCGCCTGCACGTCCACCATCTCGACGAGGACCACGTCGCCCTCGGCCGTGATGCTCACCTCGTAGCGGTCGTGGACGAACCCGCTGTCGGCCAGAGCGCCGGGATGGTTCGCCGGCCGGTCCATGTAGCGGTTGAGCGACTCCTGCCAGTTCCAGTCGTCGGTCGGGTTGCCGACGGCCAGCGCTCCGCCCGTCTCCGAGCGGGTGGCGAGGTAGACCAGCCGGCCGCCGTGGTCGGGCGCGAAGACGGCGTAGAGGTGCTCGTTGGCCACGACCAGCTCGTCCTCGCCGTCACCGTCGAGGTCCACCAGTCCGGCGTAGGGGCGCCTGCTCGTCGGTGCCGCCAGGTCGTCGGCGTCCCCGAACCAGGTGGCGGCGGCCACCAGCACGGCGCAGGCCCGGGCGTGGCTGGCCAGCGCCTTGGACCACGGCGCCGGCGGGGTCCCGGGAGCGGTGGTGTCCCGCCACCCGGTCTCGTAGGCGCAGGCGAGCAGGTGCTTCCAGGCCATCGCGAGCAGGCCGGGTTCGGCTCCCTCGCCCTCGGCCCGCTCGATCTGCTGCTGCGCCTGCTCGAGGTACCTCTGGTAGGGCGTCCAGGCCGGGTCGTCGGTCCAGCCGCGGTAGTCCTCACCAGCCTGCCAGTGCCGGGCCAGCTCCACGAACGTCCCCTGCTCCACCGGACGCTCGGCCGCGGTCCGCGGGCGCTGGTCGAGCCAGGACGTGAGGGACACCGGCGCCAGCTTCGGCTGACCGACCATCCAGCGCAGGAACGCCTCGTAGCTCTGCCGGGCGGTCGCGGTCCAGGGACCCACCCCGGCCGTCTTCTCCAGGTCGTCGGCATAGACCAGCAGCATGTCGTCGCCGGGAGCCGTGGTGATGTCGGTGACCCGACTCAGGCTGCGCCAGTGCTCGGGTGTCTGCGGCGGCACCCAGTTCCGGAGCCGTGCCGACATCGGCACCACCTCGAGGCCGTGCGCACCGGCGATGCGGTACGGCCGGAGCGCGTCGGCGGGCGGCGGGCTCGCCGGGTCGGCGAGGTCGAACAGCTCCCGGTCGCTGCCGTGGTAGTCGGCGCCCGTGGGGTAGAGCACCCGGTCGTCGAGCAGCACGTAGCGGTAGCCGCCGTTGGGCAGCTCGGGGTCGGTGAGCAGCTCGGCCAGACCCTCGGTCCGCCACACCCGTTCCGGGACCCAGCAGACCGCGAGCTCCTCGGGCGTGCAGCCCAGGTGCTCCTGGTAGAGCCAGAACAGCTCCTGGAGCTGGAGCCGGTTGAACCGGCTGCCGAAGGCGGTCAGCACGTTCTCGGAGTAGGTCCCCCCGACCAGCTCGACGAGCCCGGTCGAGCGCAGGTCCCGGACCAGGCGCAGGAACCACGGGTGGCTCCAGGCCGCGGCCTCGATGAGGGTGCCCGAGAGGTGCAGGCTGGCGGGGACCCGGTAGTGCCGGTGCAGCTCGAGCAGGGACGCGTACCCGCCGAGCAGCGACGTCAGGCCCTCGCGGTCCCGGTAGCCCTCGGTGATCAGGTACTGGTTGGCGTGGTGCACCAGGGCCAGGGGCACCGGCAGGTCCCCGGGCCGGTGCGCTGACGTGACAGGAGGTGTTCGCGGCTGGGCGGTGGCAGGTCCGACGCTTCCGGTCGCGGGACCGGTGGTCTCCGGTGCGGTGCGCTGCCGCGGGACAAAGGGGCGTTGCTCGCGGCGATGTCGTGCGGTCAGGTAGAGGTCGACGTACTCCTGCGCCGGCTCCTGCCAGGAGAAGTCCGCGGACATCGCGCGGCGCTGCAGGGACGTCCACTCGGTGGGCCGCGCGCGCAACGACAGCCCGGCGTCGACCGCCCGCAGCAGCGAGGTGATCCGGTGCCGGGAGAAGGAGAACCCCAGCCCCTGCCCCGGGTCCGTGGCGTAGTCGACGATGGTGTCGGCCATGCCGCCGGTCTCCCGGACCACGGGCACCGTGCCATAGCGCAGCGCGATCAGCGGGGTCAGCCCGCACGGCTCGAACTTCGAGGGGGCCAGGAAGAAGTCGGCACCGGCGTAGATCCGCCGGGCCATGCCCTCCTCCGCGGTCGCGTGGTAGCGGACGGAACCGCGGAGCCGGGCGGCGGCCGCGGAGAGCGCGCGCTGGTACTGCACGTCGCCCTCACCCATGACGACGACCTGGGCGCCGCGGGACACCAGCTCGTCGAGGGCGGAGCAGACCAGCCCGACCCCCTTCTGCTGGACCAGCCGGGCGACCATGCCGAACAGCGGGCGCTCCGGGTCGACCGCGAGGTCGCTGTCGCGCTGCAGCCGCTTCTTGTTCGCCCTCTTCCCGGTGATGAACGACCCGTCGTAGTTGGTGTCGATCCACGGGTCGAGCTCCGGGGCGAACGTGCCGTAGTCGACCCCGTTGAGGATCCCGCGGACGTCGTCCCCGCGGGCCCGCAGCAGGGCGTCCATGCCGGCGCCGTGGTGGGGGGTGCGGATCTCGCGGAGGTAGCGGGGGCTGACCGTGCTGACCTGGTCGGCGAACGCGATCCCGCGCGAGAGCAGGCTGCCGGCGGGGGGCAGTCCGATGGTGTGGTCGATCGACGCACCCACCGAGCCCTGGTAGGCGATGTTGTGGATCGTGAACACGAACGCGACCCCGTCCAGGGCGGCGGCGTGGACACCCTCGCGGGCCTCCTGGGCGATCAGCCCGCAGTGCCAGTCGTTGCCGTGGATCACGTCGGGCCGCCAGCCCGGCTCGGCCGCGAGCGCCGTCACCGCCTTGGAGAACAGCACGAACGGCAGCACGTGCTCGTCCGCGTAGCCGTAGGGCGCGTCGCGGTCGAACCAGCCGGGGCAGTCGAGGGTGTACACGTCGACCCCGTCGCGCCGGGCGAGATGGCAGACGTGGACGCGCTCGACGATCTGGCCCATCGGCACGTCCAGCGAGAGCAGCCGGCGGCCGACCAGCCCCCGATAGGCAGGCATGACGACCTGCACCTCGTGGCCGATCCGGGCGAGCTCCTTCGGAAGCGCGTCACTGACGTCCGCGAGCCCGCCGACCTTGGCGAACGGGTAGGCCTCAGCGGTCGCGAACAGGACCCGGTGGGTCCGGGTGTGCGGGAGGTCCCCCGTGTCTTCGCCGCGCTCTTGCGCGTATCCCCTCCTCACCTCAGGTGCCTAGAACGGGTGAAGAACGGTGCCCTCGTGGTCCGGCTTCGACATCGTGCGTTCCCCTCCCAGTAAAGACGTCCGCCTCCCAGGGTTCACCGAGCGTTCACCCGGTGACCATGGCGAAGCCTCGCGGGATTGGACCGCCCGAAGGGGCTAGCCCGAAGTCGCATCCGCCGCCCTTCACGGGAACAGGTGGGGCGGGCTGGCCTTTAGCACGGTTTCGACAGAAATAGCAGTCTTGTCTAGACAAAACGGGTTCCGATAGGACGTTCTACGTCGTCCCGGTGACCGGGGCCCGCGGCCTCCATCTCGGTGGATCGCCTCCCGCTCGGTGACGGGCGACGCGTTGGGCGCGCATCGGGTGCGCCCACCGAAAGGAGATCCGTCGTGGTAACTCGTCCTGTCCGACGGTCCGCAGTCCTCGCCGCCACCGCGGCACTCAGCACTGCGCTGACCGTCCTGTTCGCCCAACCGGCTCCGGCCGCCCCCTCACCCGACCAGGCCCCTGCTGCCGCGCAGACCAGCAGCGAGGTCGCCCGCGCCGACGCCGACGTGCGCCGGGCCGACCGGGCCCGGGAGGTCGCGCGCGACCTCGGTGACCGCGCCGCCGGGGTCTGGTACGACGCCGACCGGGACCGCATGGTCGTGAACGTGACCAACGCGTCCGCGGCCGAGCGGGTCACCTCGGCCGGGTTCACCCCCCGCGTGGTCACGCACAGCGGCGACGAGCTCGACGCGGTGACCAAGGCCCTGCGTGCGCACGTCTCGACGCCCGGGACCGGGTGGGCGGTGGACCCGGCGGCCAACCAGGTGGTCGTGACCCTCGACTCGACGGTCTCCGACCGCGCGGCGGCGCGGATCGCGCGGATCACGGCGGAGTTCGGTGACGCGGTGCGGGTGGAGCGGACCGCCGGCACCCTGAGGCCGAACGTCTCCGGCGGCCAGGCGATCTACGGTGGCGGGGGCCGCTGCTCGCTCGGCTTCAACGTCCGCAGCGGCAGCACCTACTACTTCCTGACCGCGGGCCACTGCACGAACCTGGGCAGCTACTGGTACTCCAACTCCGCGCAGACCTCGCTGCTCGGCACCCGGGCCGGCACCAGCTTCCCGGGCAACGACTACGGGATCGTCCGGTACTCCACCTCGGCGGGGGCAGGCAACGTCTACCTCTACAACGGCTCCTACCGGGACATCACCGCGGCGGGCAACGCCTACGTCGGCCAGTCGGTGCTGCGCAGCGGCAGCACCACCGGCGTCTACGGCGGGACCGTCCAGGCGCTCAACGCGACCGTCAACTACGCCGAGGGCAGCGTCTCCGGTCTGATCAAGACCAACGTGTGCGCAGAGCCCGGTGACAGCGGCGGCTCGTTGTTCGCCGGCAGCACGGCGCTCGGGCTGACCTCCGGTGGCAGCGGCAACTGCACCTGGGGCGGCACGACGTACTTCCAGCCCGTCACCGAGGCGCTCAGCGTCTACGGGGTCAGCGTCTACTGACCCACCCGCTGTGCCGAGGGGCCACCGTCACGGACCGTCCGTGGCGGTGGCCTCTCCCCGTTGGCGTGAGGCTGGTCGCCTCCCGGGTGCTCTGCCTGAGACGACGCCGCCCCGCCAGTGGGCGAGAGCTAGCATCGCGAGAATGACCTCTCCCGCTGTCGACGGACGGAAACCCCGTGTCCGCGCCCCGGAGCTTCGAGGCCGCGGCTGGCTGAACACCGACGGACCCCTCTCGCTCACCGACCTCCGTGGACGCTGGGTGCTGCTCGACTTCTGGACCTTCTGCTGCATCAACTGCCTGCACGTGCTCGACGAGCTGCGGCCGTTGGAGAAGAAGTACGACGGTGAGCTCGTCGTCATCGGCGTGCACTCGCCCAAGTTCGTGCACGAGGCGGACCCGGACGCGCTCGCGGCCGCAGTGGAGCGCTACGAGGTCGCCCACCCGGTGCTCGACGATCCGGAGCTTCAGACCTGGCAGGCCTACACCGCCCGGGCCTGGCCCACGCTGGTGCTGATCGACCCCGAGGGCTACGTCGTCGCCCAGTACGCCGGCGAGGGTCACGAGCACGCGATCGACGCGCTGATCGGCGAGCTCCGCGCGGACCACCTCGCCCGCGGCACCCTCCAGCCCGGCGACTCGCCGTACGTCCCGCCGACCCCCACCCCGGGTGACCTGCGCTTCCCGGCGAAGCTCGTGCCCCTGCCGGGTGAGGGCTTCCTCGTCGCGGACGCGGGCCACCACTCGCTGGTCGAGCTGGCCGCCGACGCGGAGACCGTGGTCCGTAGGATCGGCGCCGGCGAGCGCGGTCTGGTGGACGGTACGGTGGAAAAGGCGAGGTTCAACGAGCCGAACGGGCTCACCCTCCTCCCTGCCGACGTGGCGGCGCGGGTCGGCTACGAGGTCGTCGTCGCGGACACGGTCAACCACGCCCTGCGCGGGGTCTCACTGGCCACCGGACGGGTCACCACGCTCGCCGGCGACGGTACCCAGTGGATGCAGGGCGCGAGCACTGCCGCGCTCTCGAGCCCTTGGGACGTCGCTTGGTGGCGGGACCGGGTCTGGGTGGCAATGGCCGGGATCCACCAGCTGTGGTCGTTCGACCCGCTCACCGGCGTCGTGGACGTCGTCGCGGGCACCACCAACGAGGGACTGCTCGACGGCGACCTCCCCGACGCGTGGTTCGCGCAGACCTCCGGCTTCGCCCCCTCCGGGGACCGGCTCTGGCTGGTCGACAGCGAGACCTCCTCGGTCCGCTACGTCGAGGACGCCGCCGTGCACACCGTGGTGGGGACCGGCCTGTTCGACTTCGGGTTCACCGACGGCCCCGCGGCGGAGGCCACCTTCCAGCACCCGCTCGGCGTCACCCTGCTCCCGGACGGCTCGGTCGCGGTCTGTGACACCTACAACGGTGCCGTGCGCCGGGTGGACCCCGTGGCCGGGACCGTGTCCACCCTGGCGGTCGACCTCGCCGAGCCCAGCGGTGCCGTCGTGGACGGGGACACCCTCCTGGTGGTCGAGTCCGCCGCGCACCGGTTGACCCGGGTGCCGCTCGGCTCGGTCGCGCGGGCCGACGGGTTCGCCCACACCACCCAGCGCCCGGTCACCGAGGTCGCCGGTGGTGAGCTCGAGCTGGTGGTCTCGTTCGAGCCGCCACCGGGGCAGAAGGTCGACGACCGGTTCGGCCCACCGTCCCAGCTGATGGTCACCGCGACCCCACCGGCGCTGCTCAAGGACGGTGACGGACGCGGGACGGACCTCACCCGGGTCGTGACCATCGACCCGGCGGTCGGCGACGGGGTGCTGCACATCGCCGCCCGGGCCGCCTCCTGCGACGCCGACGGCGGCGAGGGAGCGGCCTGCCGGATGCACCAGCAGGACTGGGGTGTGCCGGTGCGCGTGACACCCGAAGGTGTCCGACGTCTCGTGCTGCCGCTGTCCGGACGGTCAGAAGGCTGATCCGGCGCTGGTAGGATGGGTGACAGCCAAGGCCACCAACCGCCCCCACGACCTCGTGTCGCAGGCGCTCATCGTGGCCTCTTCTGTCGCCCGGTGTGGGTGCGCGCAACCAGTCAGACGGTGTCGTGCAGGACCAGTGATCGGGTGCCTTGCGTCTCGCAGGCTCACCGGACCACGCCGTGGTTTTCGGGCTAGGACGCGCCCGACCATTCTGGAGCTGTACCTTTCGTGACTGCCGTTCAGGCTGCCCCGTCCACCCTGCCCGTCGACCCGGAGATCTCCTTCGCGGGTCTCGACCTGCCCGACCACCTCGTGAAGGCCCTGGCCCGTCAGGGGATCACCTCTCCGACCCCCGTGCAGGCGGCCGTCGTCCCCGACGCGCTCGCCGGCCACGACGTCCTCGGCCGCGCCCAGACCGGCTCGGGCAAGACGCTCGCCTTCGGCCTGCCGATCCTGGCCCGGCTCGCCGGTGAGCGCAGCCGGCCCAAGCACCCGCGGGCCCTGGTGGTCGTCCCGACCCGGGAGCTCGCCACCCAGGTCCGCCGCTCGATGGAGCCGCTCGCCGAGGCGATGCGCCTGCGGCTGACCACCGTCTACGGCGGCACCCCCTACGACCGGCAGATCAAGCAGCTGCGCAACGGTGCCGACATCGTGGTGGCCACGCCGGGTCGGCTCGAGGACCTGATCGACCGCGGGGCGTGCCGCACCGACGACATCCAGGTGACCGTCCTCGACGAGGCCGACCACCTGTGCGACCTCGGCTTCTACCCGGTCGTGGACCAGCTCATGGGACAGACGCCCCAGGGCAGCCAGCGGCTGCTGCTGTCGGCCACCCTCGACGGGGACGTGGACAAGCTGGTGCGGACCCACCTGCGCGACCCGCGGCTGCACGAGCTGGACCCGAACCAGGGTGCGGTGACCACCATGGACCACCACGTGATGGTGGTCGGCGGCTACCGGGACAAGGTCTCCGCGGCCCTCGCGCTGGTCGAGGCGAGCCCGCGCTCGATCGTCTTCACCCGGACCCGGGAGGGCGCCACCGAGCTCGCCGACGTCTTCGGCGAGAACGGCATCGAGGCCGTCGACCTGCACGGGAACCTCTCCCAGCGGGTCCGCGAGCGGAACCTGCACAAGTTCTCGACCGGCCGGGCCCAGGTCGTCGTCGCCACGGACGTCGCGGCCCGCGGCATCCACGTCGACAACGTCGGCCTTGTCGTGCACTACGACGCGCCGACCGACCCCAAGGCCTACCTGCACCGGTCCGGCCGCACCGCCCGCGCCGGTGAGTCCGGGGCGGTCGTCACGATCTCCACGCCGCGGCAGATCGACGAGATCGTCCGGATGCAGTCGCGCGCCGGGGTCGAGACCCGCCACCACGACATCAGGACCGCTCCGCGCCCGATGACCACCGACGCGCTCGCCAGCTCCGGTGAGACCGCGCCGCCGGTCCGTCGCGGCGGGGGCGGCCCCGGCCAGCGTCGGGGCGGCTACGGCCGCGGCGACCGCCAAGGCGGGTTCGGCGGTGGCGACCGCGGCGGCTACCGCGGCAACCGGGAGGACCGGGGTGGCTACCGCGGCAACCGGGACGACCGAGGGCACCAGGGCAACCGCGAGGACCGTGGCTTCCGGGAGGACCGAGGCTTCCGGGAGGACCGGGGTGGCCACCGCGGCAACCGGGACGACCGCAGCAGCTTCCGCCCGGACCGCGGGTACCGTGGGGGCCGTGATGAGCGAGGAGACGCCCGCGAGGATCGGGCGGGCCATGGCGAGCGTGGGCCGGTCCGTCGCAACGGCCGTGACGACGATCGTGCCTTTGCTCGTGATGATCGCCGTCCTCGTCGGGAGGACCGCGGCCCTCGTCGCGACGACCGCCGTGAGGCAGGTGGCCGCCCGCCGCGCGAGGACCAGGCAGGTCACCGCGCAGCACGAGCAGACCGTGCCGATCGGCGTGAGCCCGTAGGCCGCGACCGCCGTACCGACACTGCGGGAACCCGCACGGACCGTCCCGGCTTCCGCGACCGCGGCTTCCGCGCCGACCGTGACTCCCGTGAGGGCGGCGGGTTCCGCGGCGACCGTGACGACCGGCCCCGCTGGTCCAAGACGGGCCGCTGACCCAGCTCAACGTGCAACGCCCCGGCCGTGTGGACGGCCGGGGCGTTGTGTGTCTGTGAGGTCAGGTCAGGCGGGAGGACCCTGGACCCGACGCTCCTCCACGTGCTTGGTGCGGTTCCGCTGCTGGTTCATCACCAGCGCGAGCACGATGGCCAGTGCCCCCACCACGACGAAGATCCACCCGAGTGCCATGTCGTCCACGAACGACATGTCGAAGTTCACCACTCCCAGGACCAGGATCAGGCCGAGTACCAGGAGCACGACGCCCAGACCGATGCCCATTTGTTGTCTCCTCTGCGTTGGTGGCGACCGTGGCCGCCTCGGTGGCGCGCGGAAGCACGCCGGTGTTACGGAAGGGATACCCGGGACAGGGCCCGGCCAATCAGGTGTCCGGCAAAGAAACACCAGCCCCGGACCGGTCGGTCCGGGGCTGGTGTCGTTGCGGTCGGGTGAGCCTCAGAAGGCGTCCTCGGCCAGGTCCATGACCGCGAGGTCCGTGCCCTCGGCGATCGCACGCTCCGCGCTCAGCTTGGGCAGCACGTTGCGGGCGAAGAACTGGGCCGCGGCGACCTTGCCCTCGTAGAAGGACTTGTCCTTGGCGCTGACCTCGCCGGCGAGCTTGGTCAACGCGACCTCGGCCTGCCGGAGCAGCAGCCAGGAGCACACCACGTCACCGAGCACCATCAGCAGGCGGCTGGTGTTCAGGCCGACCTTGTAGATGTTGCGGAGGTCCCCGCCGTCGGCGCTCGGGTCGGAGGACATCAGCTGGTTGATCAGCGTGCCGACGATGGACTGGGCGTCCTCGAGGCCCTGGGCGAGCAGCCCGCGCTCGACCTTGAGCCGGCCGTTCCCGGCCTCGCTCCTGACGAAGCTCTCGATCTCGCCGGCGAGGTGGCCGAGCGCCTTCGCCTGGTCCTTCACGATCTTGCGGAAGAACAGGTCCTGGCCCTGGATCGCCGTGGTGCCCTCGTAGAGGGTGTCGATCTTGGCGTCGCGGACGTACTGCTCGATCGGGTACTCCTGGAGGAACCCGGAGCCTCCGAAGGTCTGGAGCGACTCGGTGCCGAGCAGGACCCACGAACGCTCGGAGCCGTAGCCCTGGACGATCGGCAGCAGCAGGTCGTTCACGCGCTCGGCGAGCTCGTCCTTCTCCCCGGTGAACTCCGCGACCTGGACCCTGTCCTGCCAGGTGGCGGTGTAGAGCACCAGCGCACGCATGGCCTCGGCGAACGCCTTCTGGGTCATCAGCGACCGGCGCACGTCGGGGTGGTGGGTGATGGTCACACGCGGCGCGGTCTTGTCCGACGCCCGGGTCAGGTCCGGGCCCTGGACGCGGCTCTTGGCGTACTCGAGCGCGTTCAGGTAGCCGGTCGACAGCGTGGCGATGGCCTTGGTGCCGACCATCATCCGGGCGTTCTCGATGACCTGGAACATCTGAGCGATGCCGTCGTGCACCTCGCCGAGCAGCCAGCCCTTGGCGGGCTCGTTCTCGCCGAAGGTGACCTCGCAGGTGTTGGACACCTTGATGCCCATCTTGTGCTCGACGTTGGTGACGTAGACGCCGTTGCGCTCGCCGGTCAGCTCGCCGGTCTCGACGTCGAAGTGGTGCTTGGGGACGACGAACAGCGACAGGCCCTTGGTGCCGGGGCCGCCGACACCCTCGATGCCGACCGGGCGGGCCAGCACGAGGTGGATGATGTTCTCGGACATGTCGTGCTCACCGGAGGTGATGAACCGCTTGACGCCCTCGATGTGCCAGGTGCCGTCCTCCTGGAGCGTCGCCTTCGCGCGTCCGGCGCCCACGTCGGAGCCGGCGTCGGGCTCGGTGAGCACCATCGTGGCGCCCCAGCCGCGCTCGACCATGTGGTCGGCGATCTTCTTGTCACGGTCGTTGCCGTTGTTGTAGACGATCGAGGCGAAGCTCGGGCCGCAGGCGTACATCCAGACCGGGGCGTTCGCGCCGAGCACCAGCTCGCCGATCGCCCAGTTCAGCGACGACGGCGCGGGCTGGCCGCCGATCTCGGCCGGCAGCGAGAGACGCCAGTACTCCGCGTCCATCCACGCCTGGTAGCTCTTCTTGAACGACTCGGGGATCGGCGCGGTGTGGGTCTCGGGGTCGAACACCGGCGGGTTGCGGTCGCTGTCCTCGTAGGACGCGGCCAGGTCCTCGCGCGCGAGCCGGTCGACCTCGGCCAGGATCGAGCGGGCGGTGTCGGTGTCGACCTCCTCGAACGGGCCGGTGCCGAGGACCTCGTCGCGGCCGAGGACCTCGAACAGGTTGAACTCGATGTCGCGGATGTTGCTCTTGTAGTGGCTCACTGCTCCACCTTCGAATCGGGGTGCCGGTTCGCCGGCCCGGGTTTTCGCCTGACTCACGCGCGGCTTCACCCGGGTGTGCTGCTTGCCCAGGTCTGGTCGCGCATGGGGGCTTACTCGTCAGTAACAAAATTATCCTACCCGCGAGTAGTGAGCACAAGCCTTTCGGGCCGGGTGATCCCCCTTACCCACCCCGCCGAGTGGTGAGAAACGGCGGCTTGAGTGGTGAGTTCCGGCGCGTCGAGTGGTGAGTTCCGGCGCGTCGAGTGGTGAGAAGTGGCGCGTCCCCGGCCGGTTTCGGTCCCCAGGCTCGCGCTGGTCACGGCTCGTCCACAGGTACGTCGGACCTGGCTGACGTCTCGCCCAGCGCGCCGCAGGGTCGGCTGCATGGTCATGTTCGTCCCCCCGCCCGTCGTGCTGCCCTCCACGCCGTTCACCCGCGCCATGGCGCGCGACGCCGGGCTCACCACCTGGCAGCTGCGACAGCTCCTCGAGCAGGGCAGGGTCAGGCGGGTCCTGCACAACGTCTACGTCCGCAGTGAGGCTGAGGACTCGGTGACCCTGCGCGCCCAGGCTGCCGGTCTCGTGGTCAACCCGTTCGTGGTCATCTGCGACCGTACGGCGGCCTGGCTGCACGGCGTCGACGTGCTCGAGCAGCACGAGCACGAAGTGCTGCCGCCGCTCGAGACCTTCTCTCTCCGTGGCGAGACCCGACCGCAGCGCCGCGGCTGCTCGCGCGGCCAACGCGACCTGGCACCCGGAGACATCACGGTCGTCGGGGCCGTGAAGGTGACCACGCCGCTGCGGACGGCGCTCGACCTGGGCTGCAGGCTGTCCCGGCGCGACGGCCTCGCTGCCCTGGACGGATTCGCGCGCACCTGCGGTGTCACGAGGGCGGAGCTCGAGGCCGAGCTGCCGCGGTACCGGCGCCGCCGCGGGGTCGTGCGCCTTCGCCAGGTCGTGCCGCTCGTCGACGGCCGGGCCGAGTCGCCGAGCGAGTCCTGGGTGCGGCTCGACATCGCCGACGCCGGTCTCCCGAAGCCGGAGCTGCAGTGGTGGGTCTTGGACGACGACGGCCGTCCGGTGTTCCGGCTCGACCTGGCCTACCCGCTGAGCAAGGTGGCGGTGGAGTACGACGGGATCGAGTTCCACGGCTCGGACGAGCAGCGCGCTGCCGACGCGGCTCGGAGGGAGTGGCTTCGTGCGCGCGGCTGGACAGTGATCGTGGTCACGAAGGGGTGCTTCAAGGGGCCGGCGCTCGACAGCTGGCTCTCCGACCTACGTCGGGCGCTCG
>DATIBI010000022.1:0-18952 GCA_035457605.1 Nocardioidaceae bacterium | reverse complement strand
CATCACGGCGTACGGTCCGGCGAAGGTTTCATGTGAAACCGCCTGCGTCGAGGCCCTCGGCGCCGAGCGGGTGCTCCTCGCCCGCGCCGGCCTCATCGGGGGGTACGGCGACCTCAGCGACCGCTTCGGGTACTGGCCGGCCCGGATGGACCGGGCGCGGGAGAACAAGTCGCCGGTGCTGCTCCCGCCGGTGGACGGCCCGGTCCAGGTGATCGACGTCGACGACCTCGCCACCTGGCTGCTCGAGGCGGGGCTACGCCGCACCGCGGGCGCGTTCAACGCCGTGGGCCACTCTGTCTCCTTCCGCGAGGTCCTCGACGCCTGCACGCGACACATGGGCATCGCGCCGGAGCTCGTCGTCGCCGACCAGGCGTGGCTCGTGGACCAGGCGGTTCGGCCCTGGGCAGGGAGCGACTCGCTCCCGCTGTGGCTGCCGCTCCCCGAGTACGCCGGACACATGACGCGGTCCAACGACGCCGCCAGACGATACGGCCTGCAGCTCCGCCCGGTGGGCGAGACGGTCATCGCCGCCCTGGCCTGGGAGCGGACGCTCGGAACGGGTCGCGAGCGCAAGGCCGGGCTGTCCCCCGCCCGTGAGGCCCAGCTCGTCGCCGTGCTCCGGGAGCGAGTCTCCACCACCTGGGGCTGAACCAGTCGCAGCCCCAGGTCGGTGAGGCGGCGCCCCCCGCCCGGATCGGCATCCCGACCACCAGCGCGAAGCGATCTATCAGTTAGTCAACATAGAGACAAGTCGTTGAATCACTTTGTCGACAAATTTCTTTGTGCCTAGACGGGTCGGTCGTTTCGCGGATCCATGATCGAGACGATCCGCTCCAGGTCGGAGATCGAGGCGAACTCGACGGTGATCTTGCCCTTGTTCTTGCCGAGGTCGACCTTGACGCGGGTGTCGAACCGGTCCGAGAGCCGCGCGCCCAGGTCGACAAGACCGGGGGCGGTGGGCTTGCGGGGCCGGGTGCGCGGCTTGGGGTCGGAACCGAACTCGCCGACGGCGACGATCTCCTCCAGCCCCCGCACGGAGATGCCCTCGGCGATGACCCGAGCGGCGAGGCGGTCCTGCACATCGGGATCGGTCACTGCGAGCAGCGCACGGGCGTGGCCCGCGGACAGCACGCCGGCGGCCACCCGTCGCTGCACGGCCGGCGATAGCTTGAGCAAGCGCAGGGTGTTGCTGATCTGGGGGCGGCTCCGGCCGATCCGGCTGGCAAGCTGGTCGTGCGTGCAGCCGAAGTCGTCCAGGAGCTGCTGGTAGGCCGCGGCCTCCTCGAGCGGGTTCAGCTGCGCCCGGTGGAGGTTCTCCAGGAGCGCGTCCCTGAGCAGGTCGTTGTCGGTCGTCTCCCGCACGATGGCCGGGATGGTGGACAGGCCCGCCTCCTGGGTCGCGCGCCAGCGGCGCTCGCCCATGATGAGCTCGAACTTGTCGCCGCCGATGGGCCGCACCACCACCGGCTGGAGCAGGCCGACCTCCTGGACCGAGTGCACCAGCTCGGCCATGGCCTCCTCCTCGAAGACCTGTCGCGGCTGGCGCGGGTTCGGCGAGATCGCGGTGACGTCAAGCTCGGCGAAGTAGGCGCCGTCCACCGGCGCCATGCCCTGCTGGTCAGTGCTCTGCTGGCCGCCGCGGTCCTGGTCCGCACCGCGGTCCTGGTCCGCACCGTTGGCACCGTCCGACCCCTGCCCCTTGCCGTCACCGCCGTCGGGTCCGGCTGTCACCTGGTGATCCGCCGGAGCCGGCGCACCCGACGGCGCAGGGTTCTGCCCGTCGCCGCCGTTGGAACCGTTCGCCCCGGGCGTCGACGCCGACCGTGCACCCTCGCCCGATCCTGTCTCCTGCCCAGAGTCGGGGTGTGCCGGCTGGGGCGGCGCCGTCGGGATCAGGGAGCCGAGCCCACGTCCGAGTCCACGGCGTGGCTGGTGCTTCTGCGTCATGCGGTCACTCCTTTGAGGGCCATCTCCCGGGCGGCTTCCAGGTAGCTGAGGGCTCCTGGCGAGCCAGGATCGTAGGTCATCACGGTCTGCCCGTAGCTCGGCGCCTCCGAGATCCGCACCGAGCGCGGGATGGCAGTGCCGAGCACCTGGTCACCGAAGTGTCCGCGCACCTCCTCTGCGACGCCGGCCGCCAGACGGGTGCGGGCGTCGTACATGGTGAGCAGGATCGTCGAGATCGCCAGGCCGGGGTTCAGGTGCGCCTTGACCATCTCGACCGTCTCGATCAGCTGACCGAGCCCCTCGAGCGCGTAGTACTCCGCCTGGATCGGGATGAGCATCTCGTCACCTGCCACGAGCGCGTTCAACGTGAGCAGGCCGAGCGACGGCGGACAGTCGATCAGCACGTAGTCGAGCCGGTCCTCCCCGTCCGAGGTCACCGGCTCGTACGCCTGGATCGCCTTGCGCAGCCGGCTCTCCCGCGCCACGAGACTCACCAGCTCGATCTCGGCTCCCGCCAGGTCGATCGTGGCCGGGACCACGAACAGCCCGTCGATCTCGGGGCTCGGCTGCACCACGTCTGCCAGCGGGACCCCCTCGACGAGAGCGTCGTAGGTGGACGGGGTGCCCCGGTGATGGTCGATCGACAGCGCAGTCGACGCGTTCCCCTGGGGGTCGAGGTCGATGACCAGTACCCGCTGTCCGTGCTGCGCCAGCGCGGCGGCCATGTTCACCGTGGACGTCGTCTTCCCGACCCCGCCCTTCTGGTTCGCGACCACCATCACCCGCGGCCTGGCCGGACGCGGCAGTGGCTCACGGAGCCGGCGGCCCTCGGTGACCAGCAGCTGGTGCTCCACCGAGCGGGCCATCGGGGTCGACTCGTCATCCAGCGTGAGCACCCGCGACGCGACCTCACCCGCTGTCCGGAACCCCACACTCGGGGGTGCCGGCGACGGGCCGAACCGAGACGGCTCCGTCGATTCTGGGTGACTCACAGGGAACTCCTCAGCAGGGTGGTCCTGATCGGTTTCATGTGAAACAGGACTAGGGTCAACAGGTTCCGACGCTCGTAGCGTTTCACGTGAAACGGCCTCAACGGGGGACGACACCACGGGTTGTGGACGAGTCTGTGGATTCTGTGGGTATCTCGGCTCCTCGGGCCAGCCGAGTGGTGCAGATGTCCGGTTCTGTCCTAGTTGCACCACCGCCTCGGGCCACCCCAGCCCTTCGTGAACGCGCGGCCAGGATCCACGGTTGTGGACAGGTTGTGGGCGCTCCGCGCCCTCAGGCGACTCGGCCGACTGCGCCGAGCCGGGCGTACCGACCTGGTCGGCGGGGTCCACCTGGTCGGCGGGGTCCATCTGGTCGGCGGGGTCCACCTGGTTGGCCGGGTCCACCTGGTTGGCCGGGTCCACCTGGTCGGCGGGGTCGGCAGGGTCGGCAGGGCCACTCGGCGGCACCGGACCACCCGGCTGAGCGCCCACCCCCGGAACGACCTGCCCTGCCACCGTCTGGCCGACCGACTGGCCGACCGTCTGGCCGACCGTCTGGCCGACCGTCTGGCCGACCGACTGGCCCATCGACTGGCCCATCGACGGATCGACCGTCTGATTGGAAGACGCACGAGCAGGTCCGCCCATCGCGTCGCCGAGATCCAGGTGGGCGCCTGGCCGGACATCGCCCTGCGAGCCGGTCCCCATTTCGTCGATGTCCTCTGGGGTCTCGCCACTTTCTTGGCCGGCATCACTATCGAAGGCTTCGGGCCGCCCGGTTTCACGTGAAACGGCGACGTGGTCATTCATTGCCTCGTCGGGCATTAGGACACCAGAAAGGTCTGGCTCCCCGTGGGCCGCCAACTGCGCCGCCCCGTGCGCCGCCCCGTCGGTCTCATCGTTCGCGTTGCCGCGACCGGAGGAACCACCCTCACCGGCCGCATCCACCGCACCCTCGGTGTCGTGGCCCGGGGTCGCGGCCGATGGACTCACCTGCTCGACGGCCGTACCCGCACCGTTGCCCGAATCGCTGCCTCGGCTCGCCGGGGCGTCGGAGTCTCTCGGAGTCCCGCCGTCGATCGTGCCTCCATGACGTGCCGCCGGGGCACGATCCGGCTCCGCGAGCTCCGCTTCCCGGGGTTGTGACCCCTCGTGCTCCGGGATCGCGGTCTCGGTCTCCCCACTGCTCGCGCTACCACCGCGTGTGGGGGTCTGATCGGCGCCGCGCCGACCAGTCCTGTCCCTGGGGATACCCCCGGAGGCCGCCCTGATCAGGTGCTTCACCCAGGGGAGCTCATCTCTGGCGCTGGCCACGGGGGCTCACCGACCCTTCCTGCGCGAGGTGCGCTTGGTTCGCTGCGGGGGACGTGATCCCGCTGACCCTAGTCCGGACGGGCGGGTGGCCTCCACCTTCAACACGGTCGTCGGCGGGTCGACCAGCCCGTCGCCGTACTGGAGGATCTCCACGGTGCCGGCGCCGTACTTCGCGAGCGCAGGTCGGGCCGCCTCCACCTCCTCGCCGACCGAGGATCCCTTCATCGCCACGAGGTGTCCGCCCTGCCGCACCAGCGGCATCGACCACGACAGGAGCCGGTCCAGCGGCGCGACCGCGCGGGAGGTCACCACATCGAAGTCCCGACTGCCGTGGAGTGCCTCGGCCCGCGCGCGGACGACCTCCACGTTCGTCAGCCCGAGCTCGTCGACGGCCTCCTCGAGGAAGGTGGTCCGCCTCAAGAGGGGCTCGACCAGGGTCAGCGACAGGTCGGGTCGGCTCAGCGCCAGCACGAGCCCGGGCAGCCCGGCGCCCGTACCGATGTCGCAAACCCCTGCACCGGTCGGCACGGCTTGTCCGAGCAGGGCGCAGTTGAGCAGGTGGCGTTCCCACAGGCGTGGAGCCTCGCGCGGACCGATCAGCCCCCGAACCACACCTTCTGTGGCGAGGAGGTGAGCGTAGCGTTCGGCCAGCGGCAGGGCATGTGAAAACACCCCCGCCGCCACGTCCGGCGCCGGGGGTGTTTCACGTGAAACGGAGTCGTTCACCGTGTGTCCATTCCCATGGTCGGGTCCACCCTTCGCCTCAGGCGGGAAGGACGACCACGTAGCGCCGCGGCTCCGTGCCCTCGGACTCGGAAGACAGGCCGGCGGCAGCAACAGCGTCATGCACCACCTTGCGCTCGAAGGGCGACATCGGATCGAGGGACACCGACTCGCCGGTCTCCTTCACCCGCGCCACGGTGTCTGCAGCAAGCCGCTCGAGGTCGGAGCGCTTCTGGGCACGGTAGCCGCCGATGTCGAGCATCAGCCGGGACCGCTCGCCGGTCTCGCGATAGACGGCGAGCCGGGTGAGCTCCTGCAGCGCTTCGAGGACCTCCCCGTTGCGTCCGACCAGCTGTTGCAGGTCGCCGCCGATGATCGACACCGAGGCGCGGTCACCCTCGACGTCCATATCGAGGTCTCCGTCGAGATCGGCGATGTCCAGGAGCTCCTCGAGGTAGTCCGCGGCGATGTCGCCCTCCTGCTCGAGCAGCTCGATCTTGCTCGTGCCGTTCCCGCCGGCAGGCTGCGACCCGGCCTCCAGGTCGTTCTCGGTCATGCGCTCGTCGTTGGTGGTCTCGTCACTCACGTCGTACTCCTGTGCTGGAAGGTCGCGCGGATGCTACGCGCGGGGGTCGTCGGTGTCGTCGTCGCCGGGCTTGTCGTCCGACCCGGGCGATGGATCGGGCCCGGGGTTCCCGCCGGAGGCTCCGGCGTTGGCCGCCCCCGGCGCGTTCGGACGCGGCTTGTTGCCCTTGCGCTTGCTGCGCGGCTGCTTCTTCGGCTGCTGCCGCTTCGGCTGCTGCGGCGGCTCCGGCTCGGACGGCGTCTCCTCCTCGACCTTCGCCGGCAGTCCCTTGCGCTTGGCCTTCTCGGCGTCGCGGTGCTCCTTGGCCTTGAACGCCGGCGTTCCCGGAGCAGGGTTGTTGCGAATGACGTAGAACTGCTGGCCCATGGTCCACAGGTTCGACGTGGTCCAGTAGATGAGGACGCCGATCGGGAAGGCGATACCGCCCACGGCGAAGACGATCGGCAGCACGTAGAGCAGCATCTTCTGCTGCTGGGCGTAGGGGCCGGTCAACGCGTCCGCCGGCATGTTCTTGCTCATCAGCTGGCGCTGGGTGAGGAACGTGGTGGCGGTCATCGCGACCACCAGGACCAGCGCGAGGATCCGCACGCTCATCTGGTCGGTCGCCAGGAACGTGTCGGCGATGTGAGCCCCGAGCAGCTCGGCCTCACCGAACTGCCTGGCCTGCGCCTCGGTCAGGACGCCACGGGTCTCCCCGTCTGCTGCCAGGTCGAGGAGTCGGAAGAGCGCCAGGAAGATCGGCATCTGCAGCAGGATCGGCAGACAGGAGGCGAACGGGTTGGTGCCCGTCTCCTTGTAGAGCGCCATCGTCTCCTGCGCGAGGCGCTCTCGGTCGTGGCCGTACTTCTTCTGCAGCTCCTTGACCTTCGGCTGCAGCAGCTGCATGTTGCGGCTGGACTTGATCTGCTTCACGAACAGCGGGATCAGCGCTGCGCGGATGACGAGGGTGAGTCCGACGATCGACAGTGCCCACGCCCAGCCGGACTCGGGGCCGAACGCCCGCCCGAACAGCTCGTGGAATCCGACGAGGATGACGGAGGTGATCCGGTACAGCGGCGTCATGATGAAGCTGCCGAGGGCACCGAAGAATTCGAACACTCAGGCTCCTTGAGTCTGGGTCGGGTGATGAGAACTGTGGTCGTCGCGCTCGACGTTCCGGTCAACGTGCCCGGTCGCCCGCACGGTTCCCGGAACCGGGTCGTAGCCGCCGGCCGCCCACGGATGACAGCGCGCGAGCCGTCGCACGGCGTACCAACTGCCCCGCAGGCTGCCGTGCACGGTCACCGCCTCGAGGGCGTACGCGGAGCAGGACGGGTGGTAGCGGCAGACCTGGCCGTACAGCGGACTGATGAGGAGCCGGTAGAGGCGGAGCAAGCCGATCAGCACGTACTTCATGGGCGCGCCCCGTTGCCCTCGCGGCGCCGCAGGACTCGGTCGAGCGCGCGGTCGAAGTCGGTGGCCAGGTCGCGGTAGTCCGCGGAGGCGGCGGCAGGCAACGCACGAACCACGAGCACAGCAGAGCCCGGAAACGAGCTCAGTCGTTCCCGGGCTAGGTGTCGCAGGCGCCGCTGCACCAGGTTCCGCCTCACTGCCGACCCCACGGCCTTGCTGACCACGAAGCCGACCTGCGGTCGGTCCGCGTGACCCGGTGCCCCGTCCTCGAGGAGGTGGAGCACCAGGGTCCCGGTGCCGGCGCGCCGTCCCCGGCGAACGGCCCGGGCGAAGGTTGCGCTCGAGACCAGTCGGTTCGCGCGTGTCAGCACGTGGCGCCCCGCACGAGGGACCCCTGGGTCACCGCAAACGTCGACTCGGGTCAGGCGGCCAGGCGGTTGCGACCCTTGCGGCGACGCGACGCGAGGATCGCGCGGCCGGCACGGGTGCGCATGCGCAGGCGGAAACCGTGGGTCTTGTGACGGCGACGGTTGTTCGGCTGGAACGTACGCTTGCTCACGAGATGCTCTCCGGTGTCGGGGTGTTGACAAGTCTGGTCGAGGACCGGGATGAGGTGTTTTCCACAACACCTGGTCGGCTGGCACCGCCCACCCGCGGGGACCTGCGGCCTCGCAGGAGGCCGCCGTGGTGATCGTCCGTGGACATGCGGCACCGGTCGACTCCGGACCGACCGCACAACGGTACGGGGTGCGGGCGCAGAGGGTCAATTCGGCGGCGTCCCGAGACGTGCCCAGCCCGGCAAACGGGGTCGAATCGGCCACCATCGCACGATCCCGACATCGAGTCACGCTGCCACGCCGGGACGAATCTGTGCAAACCCGCACGGAGCGGTACCCACACCCCTAGGATGCCCTGTGGACAACCGCTTGATCCACAGGCTGGGCAATTGTTAGCGTCATCGTCATCCGAGGCTCCCTGCGGTCTCCTTCCCCACGCACCACTCGCGCCCCACCCATACCGGGCTGGCCAGCGAAAAATGCGCTTCTGACCTGGTCGGACAGAGGTTGCTGGAAGGTACGTCGACCGGCCTCGGACGTCCCGCACGACACCGACCGGGGACGGCATGCACAACCTGTGGACAAAGGTGTGGACCGATTCCCGGCACAACGACGCCTGTCCTATGCCGTCAGGGCACCACCAGCTGACTGCGACGACGAGCGTGAACAAGGAGTGGGGAGACCCGTGGACGACAGAGCAGGACTCAACGGCAGGGACGGAGCACCGCAGGACCTCGCGTCGGTGTGGAGCCACCTCATCGAGGACCTCCCACCCAACCAGCGGGCCTGGCTGGCTGCGAGCCGGCCGGTGACGATCCACGAGAACACCGCCATCATCGCGGTCGCCGACGAGTTCACCCGCAACCAGCTCGAGGGCCGGCTGCGCACCCGCCTGGAGGACTCCCTCACCGCCTCACTGGGGCTGCAGGTGCGGCTCGCGGTCACGGTCGACCCGGAGCTGGAGACCACCCCGGCGCCGGTGACCCGCACCGAGCCCGGCCTGCCCGGCACGGACAACAGCCACTTGTCGGTAAATCACCAGATCGATTTGTCGACAAATCCCCTTGATGTGCCGACGCCCTACCAGCCGGCGCCGAGCCCGCAGACCCCGGCGAGCGGGGGCAGCGTGCTCGAGACCCGGCTGAACCCGAAGTACATCTTCGAGACCTTCGTCATCGGCTCCTCGAACCGGTTCGCGCACGCCGCTGCCGTCGCCGTCGCCGAGGCGCCCGGCAAGGCCTACAACCCACTGCTCATCTACGGCGACTCCGGACTCGGCAAGACGCACCTCCTCCACGCCATCGGCCACTACGTGCGCAGCCTCTTCAACGGGGCCCGCGTGCGCTACGTGTCCAGCGAGGAGTTCACCAACGAGTTCATCAACGCGATCCGTGACGACAAGGCAGCCACGTTCCAGCGCCGCTACCGCGACGTCGACGTCCTCCTGATCGACGACATCCAGTTCCTGGAAGGGAAGATCCAGACGCAGGAGGAGTTCTTCCACACGTTCAACACGCTGCACAACGCGAACAAGCAGATCGTGATCACCTCCGATCGAGCGCCCAAGCGGCTCGAAGCGCTCGAGGACCGGCTCCGCAACCGGTTCGAGTGGGGTCTCATCACCGACGTGCAGCCGCCGGACCTCGAGACCCGGATCGCGATCCTCCGCAAGAAGGCGGCCACCGAGCGGATGACCGCACCGCCGGACGTGCTCGAGTTCATCGCCAGCAAGATCCAGACCAACATCCGCGAGCTCGAGGGCGCCCTCATCCGGGTGACCGCCTTCGCGAGCCTGAACCGGCAGCCGGTCGACCTCACCCTCGCCGAGATCGTGCTCAAGGACCTGATCCCCGAGGGCGGCGAGCCGGAGATCACCGCAGCGCTGATCATCGCCCAGACCGCGGCGTACTTCGGGCTGTCCATCGATGACCTGTGCGGCTCGAGCCGGAGCCGGGTGCTGGTCACCGCCCGCCAGATCGCGATGTACCTGTGCCGCGAGCTGACCGACCTCTCCCTGCCGAAGATCGGTCAGCAGTTCGGCGGCCGCGACCACACCACCGTGATGCACGCCGACAAGAAGATCCGGCAGCTGCTCGCCGAACGCCGCTCGGTCTACAACCAGGTCACCGAGCTCACGAACCGGATCAAGCAGCAGGCCCGCCAGCCGTGACGTCGCTCTCGTCCGGGGGACGGGTCCCGGCGTGCCGACCGGGCCCGGAAACGACAGGAAATCCTGGGGACCGGCGTGTGGAGTCTTGTCATTTGCTCGTGAACATCGTGTGGACAACCTGGTGAGCAACGCGAAACCCGGCCGCGCCGTGCACACGACGTTCAGGGACGCTCACGCGATCTCCACACTCCGTCCCAAGGTCGAAAGAGTCTCTGACCTGCGGAAACGAACGTTGTCCACAGTTTCCACCGTTGCTATGAAGAACATGGGTCTACTTACAGGTCTCCCGCTCGGAAACTCCTTCCGGCCGCTTTCCTGGGGACAACCCGCTCTGCCCGGCTCAGTGGGCACCCTCCCGGTGCCCACCTGGGTGAGGATGGAGATGAGCACTCCTCCTGCCACGTCCACCACGGTCATGGCAGGATTCACTCCCGCACGTGTCACCACGTCCCGAGATCGATGCCTGGGAGGCGACCACCCGTGAAGTTCCGCGTCGAGCGCGACGTCCTTGCCGACGCCGTGGCCTGGGCTGCCCGCAGCCTCCCGGTCCGTCCGAGCGTCCCGGTCCTTGCCGGCCTGCTCATCGAGACCGCCGATGACGGCCTGGTGCTGTCGACCTTCGACTACGAGACCTCCGCGCGCGCCACGATCCCCGCCGACGTCAAGGACGAGGGCAGGGCGCTGGTCTCCGGCCGCCTGCTCGCCGACATTTGCCGGAGCCTGCCCAACAAGGCCGTGGAGATGACCATCGACGGCGCCAAGGTCTCGCTCACCTGCGGCTCGGCCCGGTTCAGCCTCCAGACCATGCCCGTCGAGGAGTACCCGTCCCTGCCGGACATGCCCGCCGCCACCGGGACGGTGAACAGCGACCTGTTCGCGGCTGCCGTCTCGCAGGCGGTGACCGCGGCCGGTCGCGACGACATGCTGCCGGTGCTCACCGGTGTCCGGCTCGAGATCGAGGGCAACCGGATCTCCCTGCTCGCCACCGACCGGTTCCGGCTCTCCCACCGCGAGCTGACCTGGGAGCCCGGCTCGACCGACACCTCTGCCGCGGCCCTGGTCCCGGCCAAGGTGCTCGCCGACACCGCGAAGTCCCTGACCGCGGGCAGCGAGGTCACCATCGCGCTGGCCACCTCCGGTGCGGGCGAGGGCATCATCGGCTTCGAGGGGTCCGCCGGCGGAGGGGTCCGCCGTACCACCACCCGGCTCCTCGACGGAGAGTTCCCCAAGGTCCGCTCGCTGTTCCCGAACGAGCACCAGACCCTGGCCCGGGTCGACAAGTCCTCGCTGGTCGAGTCGGTGAAGCGGGTCTCCCTGGTCGCCGAGCGGAACACCGCCGTGCAGCTCGCCTTCACCGACGGTGTGCTCACCCTCGACGCCGGCTCCGGTGACGAGGCGCAGGCGTCGGAGTCGATCGAGGCCTCGGTCGAGGGCGAGGACATCACCACCGGGTTCAACCCGCAGTTCCTGCTCGACGGGCTCGGCGCGATCGAGGCGCCGATCGTCGAGATGGCGTTCACCCAGGCTTCCAAGCCGGTGGTGATGGCCGGCGTACCCGCCCCCGACGCCGAGGCGAACCTGGACTTCCGCTACCTGCTGATGCCGCGCCGCCTGCTCTCCTAGCCGGGTCGGGTCCCGCACCGCGGGACGGATAGCCTGACGACGACCCCGACTCGGAAGAGGACACACATGGAACTCGGACTCATCGGCCTGGGCCGGATGGGTGGCAACATGCGCGAGCGGATCCGCCGCGCCGGGCACACGGTCGTGGGCTACGACCGGAACCCCGACGTCGCCGACGTCGACAGCCTCGAGGCCATGGTCGGTCAGCTGTCCGCGCCGCGGGTGGTCTGGGTGATGGTGCCGTCCGGCGAGCCGACCCGCGAGACCATCCAGGCGCTGGCGGGCCTGCTCGACGAGGGGGACGTGGTCGTCGAGGGCGGCAACTCCCGGTGGACCGACGACCTCGTGCACGCCGAGCTGCTCGCCGAGAAGGGCATCGGCTACGTCGACTGCGGCGTGTCCGGTGGCGTCTGGGGCCTGGAGAACGGCTACGCGCTGATGGCGGGCGGTTCCACCGAGGACGTGGCGAAGGTGCAGCCGATCTTCGACGCGCTCAAGCCCGAGGGCGAGTTCGGCTGGGTGCACGCCGGCAAGGTCGGCGCCGGCCACTTCTCGAAGATGGTCCACAACGGCATCGAGTACGCCCTGATGCAGTCCTACGCGGAGGGCTGGGAGCTGCTGCAGAAGGCCGACCTGGTCGACAACGTGACCGAGGTCTTCCGCTCCTGGCGCGAGGGCACCGTGATCCGCTCCTGGCTGCTCGACCTGCTGGTGGCGGCACTCGACGACGACACCGACCTCAAGGGCATCCGCGGCTACGCCGAGGACTCCGGCGAGGGCCGGTGGACGGTGGAGGCGGCGATCGAGCACGCCGTCCCGATGCACGTCATCGCGGCCTCGCTGTTCGCCCGGTTCACCTCCAGGCAGGACGACAGCCCGGCGATGAAGGCGGTCGCAGCGATGCGCAACCAGTTCGGCGGCCACGCGGTGAAGACCGAGGCGCCGCCGACCACCGGCGACTCCGGAACCTCCGGCCCGAGCTAGGGGGCCGCGGCACCGGTGCACGTCACCCACCTGTCCCTGCACGACTTCCGCTCCTACGCCGAGGCCGAGGTCTCGCTCGAGCCCGGGGTGACCTCGTTCATCGGTCGCAACGGCCAGGGCAAGACCAACGTGGTGGAGGCCATCGACTACATCTCGCGGCTGTCCTCGCACCGGGTCAGCAGCGACGCTCCCCTGGTCCGGCACGGGAGCGAGCGGGCGGTGGTCCGCGCCGCGGTGGTCCGTGACGGCCGGACAGCGCTGCTCGAGATCGAGATCAACCCCGGCCGCTCGAACCGGGCGCGGATCAACAAGTCGCCCCTGCCCAAGGCCCGCGAGATGCTCGGCATGGTCCGCACCGTGCTGTTCTCCCCCGAGGACCTGGCCCTGGTGAAGGGTGACCCGTCGGACCGACGCCGGTTCCTCGACGACCTGCTCATCCTGCGCGCGCCCCGGTTCGCCGGTGTCCGCTCCGACTACGACCGGGTGCTCAAGCAGCGCAACTCGCTGCTCAAGACCGCGGGCGCCGCCCGTCGTGCTGGCGGCAGCGGCAAGGCCGAGTCCGCCCTGTCGACGCTGGGGGTCTGGGACGCACACCTGGCCAGGACCGGCGCCGAGCTGCTCGCCGCACGGATCGCGCTCGTCGACGAGCTCCGGCCGCTGGTCGGGTCCGCCTACGAGGCCGTCGCCCGGGGTGCGACCCGCTCGGACGCGACGATGCGTTACCGGTCTTCGTTCGTGCTCCCCGGCCAGGAGTCCCAGGAGTACGTCGGGCCTCCGCCCGACCGCGCGGAGCTCGTCGACGCCCTGCTCGCGGAGGTGGAGCGCCGTCGGCCCGACGAGCTCGAGCGCGGGATCAGCCTGGTCGGACCGCACCGTGACGAGCTCGCGCTGATGCTCGGACCGCTGCCGGTCAAGGGGTACGCGAGCCACGGCGAGTCCTGGTCGTTCGCGCTGGCGCTCCGGCTCGCCTCCTACGAGTTGCTCCGGGCCGAGGGCGACGACCCGATCCTGATCCTCGACGACGTCTTCGCCGAGCTGGACACCGAGCGGCGCAGCCGGCTGGCGGAGATGGTCGCCGACGCCGAGCAGGTCCTGGTGACCGCCGCCGTCCCGGCCGACGTACCGGAGGCGCTGGCCGGGGCCCGGGTCACCGTGGCCGACGGGAAGGTGACGCGTGCCGACGAACGAGTCTGACCCGCGGGAGCAGCGGCCCGCGCAGGGCCCCGCGCTGGACGCCGCGCCGGACGCCGCGCCGGACACCGCGCCGGACGCCGCGCCGGACACCGCGCCGGACACCGCGCCGGACACCGCCCCCGCCGACGACCACGACACCACCGGTCTCGACCTGGCGCGGAGCATCGCGCGGTCCCTGGCCGGGTCCGGCCGGCCGGGCGTCCGACGTACCCGACCCTTTCGCCCGGGCCGGCGACCCCGCCGGTTCGACCCGGAGGCGTCCGGGGCGCACCCGGACGACCGCGACCCGCAGCTGCTGGACTCCACCATCGGCCGGCTGATCTCCGAGCAGGGGTGGTCCACCGACATCCGGGTGCACGGCGTGTTCTCCCGGTGGGACCACCTGGTCGGGCCGGAGGTCGCCCAGCACTGCCGGCCGGAGTCGTTCCGCGAGACGCGGCTCGTGGTCCGCACCGACTCCACGGCGTGGGCGACGCAGATGCGTCTGCTGGCGCCGACCGTCCTGCAGCGCCTGAACGGCGAGCTCGGGGACGGCACCGTGACCTACATCGACGTCAAGGGCCCGAACGGGCCGACCTGGCGCAAGGGCCCGCGGTCGGTGCGCGACGGGCGCGGTCCGCGGGACACCTACGGGTGATCCGGGTGGCCGGACGGCAGGAACGCCCGAGCCCTTCACAGCCGATCTGGGAGCCTGACCCGCGTATGGGGACCTGTCGACCCCTCTCCGAGGCGCTCGTGGATGCCCTCGAAGGCCCGAGAGAGGCGATTTTGATGGCTTGGGGACACATTCCCTGGGGACGGAGAGGCTGAACTCGCCCTCTGGCGGGGTACACTGGCCGGTGGGTCGATCCTCCTCCGGGAGCCGACCTTCGCTATGTCATCAGCCGTTCGCCGCCGGCGCTGGCCCGCGCCCGCACCCGGACGGCCCTGAGGATCGAAGAGGACTTACTTCGTGGCTCCAGCAGACAGCCCGCAGACGCCGTCCCCCGACACCGCCGAGGTCGGCACCGGTCTCTCAGCCGAGGCCGTGGCCGATGCCGCGGCGGCGCTGGCGCCCCCCGGGTCCGGCCACGCGGTCGAGGAGGGGAAGTACGACGCCTCCGCGATCCAGGTGCTCGAGGGACTCGAGGCTGTGCGCAAGCGCCCGGGCATGTACATCGGCTCCACCGGCGAGCGCGGCCTGCACCACCTGATCTGGGAGGTCGTGGACAACTCGGTCGACGAGGCGCTCGCCGGGCACTGCGACCGGATCCGGGTCACCCTGCTCGAGGACGGCGGGGTCCGGGTCGAGGACAACGGCCGCGGCATCCCCACCGACATCCACCCCACCGAGGGCATCCCCGCGGTGACGATGGCGCTGACCATGCTGCACGCCGGCGGCAAGTTCGGCGGCGGCGGCTACAAGGTCTCCGGCGGCCTGCACGGCGTGGGTGTCTCGGTCGTCAACGCGCTGAGCAGCCGGGTCCAGGTCGACGTGCGCAACCGTGGCCACCACTGGCGGCAGACGTTCAGCCTCGGAGAGCCCGATGGTCCGCTCGAGCAGCTCGAGGCCACCGAGGAGACCGGCACCACGATCACGTTCTGGGCCAGCCCGGACATCTTCGAGACCACGAACTACTCGCTGGAGACGATCACCAACCGGATCCGCGAGATGGCCTTCCTCAACAAGGGCCTCGAGATCATCGTCCGCGACGAGCGCAAGCAGGCCGAGCAGATCGCCGAGGCGGTCGCCGACGAGGCCGCCGACGCCGAGGTCGTGGAGGCAGCCGACGACATCCACTCCGACGGGGCCGCCCTCGAGCAGCGGTTCCGCTACGACCGGGGCCTGATCGACTACGTCGAGCACCTCAACCGCCGCAAGGACAAGGCCAACCCGAGCATCATCTCCTTCGAGGCCGAGCTCAACGAGCAGGGCATGAGCCTCGAGATCGCGATGCAGTGGAACACCTCGTTCACCGAGTCCGTGCACACCTTCGCCAACACCATCAACACCCACGAGGGTGGCACGCACGAGGAGGGCTTCCGGGCCGCGCTGACCTCCCTGGTCAACAACTGGGGCGAGGAGTGGGGCCTGATCAAGAAGAAGGAGGACCGGGTCTCCGGCGACGACGTCCGCGAGGGCCTGACCGCGATCATCTCGATCAAGCTCGGCGAGCCCCAGTTCGAGGGGCAGACCAAGACCAAGCTCGGCAACACCGAGGCCAAGAGCTTCGTGCAGCGGGTGGTCAACGACCAGCTCGGCGAGTGGCTGGAGAAGAACCCGGCCGAGGGCAGGGACATCGTCCGCAAGGCGCAGGCCGCCGCGTCGGCGCGGATCGCCGCGCGCAAGGCCCGGGACCTCGCCCGCAGCCGCAAGGGCCTGCTCGGCGGCGGTGGCCTGCCGGGCAAGCTGGCCGACTGCCAGTCCACGAACCCCGACGAGTGCGAGGTGTTCGTCGTCGAGGGTGACTCCGCGGGCGGCTCGGCCAAGGGCGGCCGCGACCCGCGGATCCAGGCGATCCTGCCCATCCGCGGCAAGATCCTCAACGTGGAGAAGGCCCGCATCGACAAGGTGCTGGCCAACACCGAGGTCCAGGCGATCATCTCCGCGCTGGGCACCGGCATCCACGAAGAGTTCGACATCGAGAAGCTGCGCTACCACAAGATCGTGCTGATGGCCGACGCCGACGTCGACGGCCACCACATCCGCACGCTGCTGCTGACCCTGCTGTTCCGGTTCATGAAGCCGCTCATCGAGCACGGCTACGTCTACCTGGCCCAGCCGCCGCTGTACCGGCTGCGCTGGAACAAGCCGCACGAGCACGAGTTCGTCTACTCCGACGCCGAGCGTGACGCGCTGATCGCCGCCGGCCTCGCCGAGGGCAAGAAGCTGCCCAAGGACAACCCGGTCCAGCGCTACAAGGGTCTCGGCGAGATGAACGCCGACGAGCTGTGGGAGACCACGATGGACCCGGACAACCGGCTCCTGCTCCAGGTCACCCTCGACGACGCCGCGCAGGCCGACGAGATGTTCTCGGTGCTGATGGGCGAGGACGTCGAGCAGCGCCGCTCGTTCATCCAGCGCAATGCCAAGGACGTCCGCTTCCTCGACATTTGACCTGTACGCCGCACCTCCACCGCGTCCGTCGTACTGACCAGAAAGTTCATCCGTGACAGACAACACCATCGAAGGCATCCCGGACCCGCGCGGGCGGATCGAGCCCGTCGAGCTGCAGGTCGAGATGCAGCGGTCCTACATCGACTACGCGATGACCGTCATCGTCGGCCGCGCGCTGCCCGACGTGCGCGACGGCCTGAAGCCCGTGCACCGACGGGTCCTCTACGCGATGTACGACGGCGGCTACCGGCCCGACCGTGGCTTCTCGAAGTGCTCGCGCGTGGTCGGCGACGTGATGGGTCAGTACCACCCGCACGGTGACTCCGCGATCTACGACACCCTGGTGCGGCTCGCCCAGCCGTGGGTGATGCGCGCCCCTTTGGTGCAGGGGCAGGGCAACTTCGGCTCGCCGGGCAACGACCCCGCCGCGGCGATGCGGTACACCGAGTGCCGGATGGCGCCGCTGGCCATGGAGATGGTCCGCGACATCGACGAGGACACCGTCGACTTCGCCCCTAACTACGACGGCCGCTCGCAGGAGCCGGTGATCCTGCCGGCGCGGTTCCCGAACCTGCTGGTCAACGGCAGCGCCGGTATCGCGGTCGGCATGGCCACGAACATCCCGCCGCACAACCTGCGTGAGATCGCCTCCGGCGTGCAGTGGCTGCTGGAGAACCCCGAGGCCACCCGCGAGGAGCTGCTCAACGCGCTCCTCGAGCGGGTCAAGGGCCCCGACTTCCCGACCGGTGCGCTCATCGTCGGCCGGCAGGGCATCGAGCAGGCCTACCGGACCGGGCGAGGCTCGATCACCATGCGCGCAATCGTCGACATCGACGAGGACGCCAAGGGGCGGACCTGCCTGGTGATCACCGAGCTGCCCTACCAGGTGAACCCGGACAACCTCGCGCTGAAGATCGCCGAGCTCGCCGACTCCGGCAAGATCCAGGGCATCTCCGACGTCCGCGACGACAGCTCCTCGCGCACCGGCCAGCGGCTGGTGGTCGTGCTCAAGCGCGACGCCGTCGCCCGCGTGGTGCTGAACAACCTCTACAAGCACACCGACCTGCAGACGAACTTCGCGGCGAACATGCTCGCGCTGGTCGACGGCGTGCCGCGCACGCTGACCCTGGACCAGTTCGTCGCGCACTGGGTGACCCACCAGATCGAGGTCATCCAGCGGCGCACCCGGTACCGCCTCCGGCGGGCCGAGGAGCAGGCGCACATCTACCGCGGCCTGGTCAAGGCGCTCGACGCGCTCGACGAGGTCATCGCGCTCATCCGTCGCAGCCCGGACGTCGAGGAGGCCCGCGAGGGCCTGATGTCCCTGCTGGAGATCGACGAGCTGCAGGCGCAGGCGATCCTCGACATGCAGCTGCGCCGGCTGGCCGCTCTCGAGCGCCAGAAGATCATGGACCGCCTCGCCGAGCTCGAGCGGGAGATCGCGGACCTCGAGGACATCCTGGCCAGCGAGCCCCGGCAGCGCCGGATCATCTCGGAGGAGCTCGCCGCGATCGTCGACAAGTTCGGCAACGACCGGCGCAGCCAGTTCACCGCCGCGGACGGGGACCTCTCCATGGAGGACCTGATCCCCGACGAGGACCTGGTCGTCACGATCACCCGGGGCGGCTACGCCAAGCGGACCCGCGCCGACCAGTACCGCACCCAGAAGCGGGGCGGCAAGGGCGTACGCGGCGCCGCGCTCAAGGGCGACGACGTCGTCGAGCACTTCATGGCGACCAGCAACCACCACTGGCTGCTGTTCTTCACCACCGCCGGCCGGGTCTACCGGACCAAGGCCTACAACCTTCCCGAGGCCTCGCGCGACGCCAAGGGCGGCCACGTGGCCGGGCTGCTGTCGTTCCAGCCGGACGAGAGCATCGCCCAGGTGCTGGCGATCCGTGACTACGACCAGGCGCCGTACCTCGTGCTGGCGACCCGCAACGGGCTGGTCAAGAAGACCAACCTGTCCGACTACAACAGCCCCCGCCAGGCCGGCGTCATCGCGATCAACTTCCGCGAGGAGGGCGACGAGCTGATCGGTGCCGAGCTCGTGAGCTCCGACGACGACATCCTGCTGGTCTCGAAGAAGGGGCAGGCGATCCGGTTCCGTGCCGACGACTCGCAGCTGCGCCCGATGGGTCGGGCCACCTCGGGTGTGACCGGCATGAAGTTCCGTGACGGCGACGAGCTGCTCTCGATGTCGGTGATCCGTGCCGAGCAGATCGCGGCCGAGGAGGCCGCCGAGGTCGAGGCCGGCAGCGCCGAGGCATCACCCGAGGTCAACGAGCAGTATGTCTTCACCATGACCGACGGTGGGTACGCCAAGCGCACCCGGATCTCGGAGTACCGCCTCCAGTCCCGTGGCGGCATCGGCAT
>DATIBI010000021.1:0-2600 GCA_035457605.1 Nocardioidaceae bacterium | reverse complement strand
ACGCTCACCGGCGGTGAGCTCCTCGACGGCACGCTGGTGGGGGCCGGACCGGACTGGTGCATCGTCTCGACGCCCGAACCGCTCGCGGACTGGCTGGTCCGGCTGGCGGAGGTCGCGGTGGCTCAGGGGCTGTCCGGCCGTGCGGTTCCCGAGGCGGCTCGTCCGGCGGTGGCTCGGCTGGGGTTCGGCTCCGCATTGCACCGGCTGGCGGGTGAGTCGCCCCTCGTCGTACTCCACCTGGTGAGTGGCCGAGACCTGCGGGTGCGCGTGGTGCGGATCGGCGCTGACTTCGTCGAGGTAGAGCCGGAGCGTCCGGACTCCACGGTCGCCGTGGGGTCAGCCGCTCTCGTGCCGTTCGGTGCCGTGCGCGCCGTGCGCGGCGACGCCCGCTGAGAGCAGCCGGCCGGTCACAGCCTCGCGTCGTCCTCCTGCTCGACCTCGGTGAAGGGGTGCTCGCGGACGAACGACCTGGTCTGCTCGTAGGAACGCTGGATGAACGCCTCCAGCTCCGAGGTCTCCACGCGCCACTGTCCGCGACCGCCGATCTTGATCGCGGGCAGCTCGCCGCGCCGCACGAGGGCGTAGACCTGCGCGGTCGACGTGTTCAGGATCTCCGCCACATCCGCGAGCTGGAGGAAGCGGGGAGCGTGGGCGCCGGAGCTCATGCCCGCATTCTGCCACCGGAGTCACGTGTTCCCGACCGCTTGCGCGCGTTTGCCTGTGGACAACCCATGGCCTTGGGGTGGCGAAGCGGTCATCATTTTCCCCGTGAAAGCCGCCAGCGCAGAACAGCTCGCGTCCCGCACACCCGGAGCCGACGGCGTCGTCCGTGCATCCCGCGACGGCAGGATCGGAGCCGGCCCTCCGGAGAGCCCGGCAGCGAGCCGAGCACCGAGACGCTCGTGGAAGGATCCCCGGCTCCTGGTCGGCGTGGTCATCGTCGCGGTCTGCGTCCTGGCGGGCGCCCGGATCCTCGCCGGCGCCGACGACACAGTGCCGGTCTGGGCCGTCCGAGTCGACCGCGCGGCGGGGGAGGACCTGGGGCCGGGCGACCTCCAGAGGGTGGACCTGCGGTTCGCGACACCGGACCTCGCGCAGCGCTACGTCTCCGCCGACGACGAGCTGCCGGCCGACGCGGTGCTCACCAGGGAGGTCGCCGCGGGGGAGCTGCTGCCGCGAGCCGCCCTCGGGAGCGGCCCGCCGGAGTACCTCGCGGAGCTGCCCGTCGCGTTACCGGCCGACGCCGTACCGGCCTCCCTGCGCCCCGGCGAGCTTGTCGATGTCTGGGTCACGCCCGCCGAGGACAGCGGTGCTCCACCCAGGGCGGTGCGCATCCTCCGCCAGGTCAGGGTCGTCGCAGTGCCCCGCACCGGTGGTGCCTTCGGCCCCTCGGCCACGCGGCAGGTCGTCGTCGGCGTAACCGAGCAGGACGAGAACCAGCTCGGCTCGGCGATCGCGCAGCTGGCCACCGGTACGCCCGTTCTCGTGAGGAGGGGCTGAGGCGTGCTCGGTGAACGCGTCGGCGTGCTCCTGGCTGCCGGCGGCGCGCCCTGGGAGATCGAGGCGCTGCAGGTGGTCGGCGGTCCGTCCTCCCGATCGGTGCTGGTGAAGCGGTGTGTCGACCTGCCGGACCTGCTGGCGAGCGCCGCCACCGGCCAGGCCAGGGTGGCGGTCGTCGCAGCGGGTCTGCCCGGCCTCGACGCGGACAGCGTCGGCCACCTGCGCCGGGCCGGGGTGAGCGTGGTCCTGATGGCCGACCCGGGACTCCCGCAGGACAGGGCGGCGCTGCCCGGCGTGTTCGAGGTCGTCAACGCCACCGACGTCACGAGGCTGAGCGTCGTCGTACCGTCAGCGGCGGCCGAGGCGGCTGCTGACGACGCAACGTCTCGGGCCGACGGCCGGGTTCCGGCTTCCCTCCCCGCAGCCGACGACTCGGACGCAGACGGGTCCGGAGCGGCCTCGCCGGAAGCCGGCCGCCGGGGGCGGGTGCTCGCGGTCTGGGGGCCAACTGGTGCGCCGGGCCGGACCACGGTAGCGACGGGGTTGGCCGCCGAGCTCGCCCGCCGGGGCCACGACACGCTGCTGGTCGACGCGGACGGGTACGGCGGCGCCGTGGCTCAGCACCTCGGAGTGCTGGACGAGGTCTCGGGGCTGCTCAGCGCGGTGCGTCTGGCGAACGCCGGCCGTCTCGACGTCGCGCAGCTGGCCGCCGTCGCCCGGACGGTCAGGCCGCACCTCCGCGTCCTCACCGGTCTGCCCCGGGCCGACCGCTGGGTCGAGGTGCGGCCTCCCGCCTTCGACGCTGTGCTCGACACCGCCCGGCAGCTCTGCCGGAACGTCGTGATCGACCTCGGCTTCAACGTCGAGCAGGAGGCGCAGACCTACGGGAGCACCGCACCGCAGCGAAACCACATGACGCTGGCGGGACTCGACCAGGCCGACGAGGTGATCGTCGTGGGTGCGGCGGACCCGGTCGGCCTCGCCCGGCTGGCCCGCGGCCTCGTCGAGCTGCCCGAGGTCGGACCGGTCGGGACCACCCGGGTCGTGGTGAACCGGGTCCGCACGTCCCTGGGCTGGGGCGAGCAGGAGGTGCGCGCGAT
>DATIBI010000020.1:0-2549 GCA_035457605.1 Nocardioidaceae bacterium | reverse complement strand
CAGCATGTGCCCGGGCTGGAGGTCAAGGACGGCGTCGTGCAGGTCGACGCGACGATGATGACGGGCTGCGCGGGCGTGTTCGCCGGCGGCGACATGGTGCCCTACGAGCGCTCCGTCACCGTCGCCGTCGGACACGGCAAGAAGGCTGCGAAGAACATCGACTCCTACCTGTCGGGGCCGCCCCCGAGCCCACCGTGCGGCCTGCGCTGGCGACGTACGACACGCTGAACACCTGGTACTACGCCGACGCGCCACGGACCCAGCGGCCGACCCTGGAGCGGGCCCGTCGTGAGTCGACCTTCGACGAGGTCGTCCTGGGCTTGGACGAGGGCACGGCGCTGTACGAGGCACGCCGGTGCATGTCGTGCGGGAACTGCTTCAGCTGCGACAACTGCTACGGCGTGTGTCCCGACAACGCGGTGATCAAGCTCGGCAAGCCGGGGGAGAAGTACCTGATCGACCTCGACTACTGCAAGGGCTGCGGGATCTGTGTGGCGGAGTGCCCCTCGGGCGCGATCCAGATGTTCCCCGAGGAGATCTAGAGGGAGCTGCGATGTCGCGCGGCCTCGTCCACCAGATCGGGCAAGTGGCCGCGGACCTGCCCCGGTTCGCGACCGCCCCGCTCTACCGCTCGCGGCACCTCAGGTGGGGCGCGTCGGAAGCCGAGGTGGTCGCGCCCATGCCCGGTGACGGGCTGGTCCCGGGCACCCGGTTCAACGCCACCCGGGCGGTGACGGTCGACGCGCCTCGGGAGGCCGTGTGGCCGTGGCTGGTCCAGGCCGGCTGCGGGCGCGCCGGGTGGTACAGCGACGACCTGCTCGACAACCTGGCCCGGCCGAGCCTGCGGGAGATCCGGCCTGAGCTCCAGGTGCTCGAGGTCGGCCAGTGGGTGCCCATGTCCCCGACACCCTCGGAGTCCACCGCGTGGAAGGTGCGCGACTTCGTCGAGAACGAGTGGCTGCTCTGGCTGAAGCCCGACAGCTCCTGGGCATGGGTCCTGACGGACCTCGGCGACGGGCAGACCCGGCTCGTGACGCGGGTCCACGCGCTCTACGACTGGAGCAAGCCGCTCGGCGCGATCTTCGGGGTCGTGCTCCTCGAGCTCGGCGACTTCGCGATGACGCGACGGATGCTGCTCGGCATCAAGGAGCGGGCAGAGAAGAGCCGGGCCGGCGGATAGCCGCTCGGCCCGGCCACGTCCGGCTGGGTCTCCTCAGCTCGGCTGCCTCGCTGCGGCCTCCTCCTGCAGGTGCTCGTGGATCGCGGTCGCTGCCCGGCGCCCCGCGCCCATGGCCAGGATCACCGTCGCGGCGCCCGTCACGATGTCGCCCCCGGCGTACACGCCTGTGCGGCTCGTGGCGCCCGTCTGTGGGTCGGCCACGATGCAGCCGTGGCCGTCGACGTCGAGCCCGTAGGTGGTCTGCGGGACCAGCGGGTTCGGGTTCGTGCCGAGGGCGATGACGACCAGGTCGGTCTCCATCGTGAACTCCGAGCCCGGCACCGGGACCGGGCGGCGCCGGCCTGACGCGTCGGGCTCGCCGAGCTCGGTGCGGATGCACTCCAGGCCCGTGACCCACCCGTTCTCGTCGCCGATGAACCGCTTCGGGAGGGTGAGCCAGTCGAAGATCACTCCCTCGTCACGTGCCCGCTCGTAGTCCTCCGCGCGTGCGCCCTTCTCCTGCTCGGAGCGGCGATACACGATGTGGGCCTCGTCGGCGCCGAGCCGGATGGAGCAGCGCACCGCGTCCATCGCGGTGTCGCCGGCCCCGATCACCGCGGCCCGCCTCGGCCGCTGGATGGGGGTGTCGTACTCGGGGAAGGAGTACGCGCGCATCAGGTTGACGCGGGTGAGGAACTCGTTGGCGGAGTAGATGCCCTTGAGGTTCTCCCCGGGGATGTTCAGGAACACCGGCGAGCCCGCGCCGGTCCCGACGAAGACCGCCGAGTAGCCGAGCTCGTCGAAGAGCTGGTCGATGGTGACGGTCTTGCCGATGATCACGTTTCGCACGAACTCCACACCGAGCGCGGTGAGGTGCGCGACATCCTCGTCGACGATCTCCTTCGGCAGGCGGTACTGCGGGATGCCGTAGCGGAGGACGCCGCCGTACGCGTGCAGCGCCTCGAAGATGGTCACGGGGTAGCCGAGCTGGGCCAGGTCGCTGGCGACGGTCAGACCGGCCGGGCCGGAGCCGATGACCGCGATCTTCTGGTCCCGCCACAGGTCAGGCGCGGTCGTCTCACCGCCGCTGCCGTGCTCGCGCTCCCAGTCGGCCACGAAGCGCTCCAGCCGGCCGATGCCGACCGGCTCCTGGCGGCCGAGCAGGATGCAGCGCGACTCGCACTGGTGCTCGACCGGGCAGACCCGGCCGCAGATCGCGGGGAGCAGGTTGCGACGGCGGATCGTCGCCGCGGCCCCCGCGAAGTCACCCACAGCCACGTTGCGCACGAAGTCGCGGATAGGCACGTTGACGGGGCAGCCCTGCTCGCAGACGGGGTCTTGACAGTTGAGGCACCGGCGGGCCTCCGCGATGGCGCGCTCCACGGTGTAG
>DATIBI010000019.1:0-14045 GCA_035457605.1 Nocardioidaceae bacterium | reverse complement strand
GGACGCTCGCCACGGCCTGAGCGCCCCGGACCCACGGCAGCCACGTCGAGGCCCGGTCGGAGGAGAACCTCCGGCCGGGCCTTCTGCATGCCGCCGCCGCCTGAGCCGTTGTCGAGGTCGATGCCCGTCTCGGTCAGCCATCGCCCGTCACCGACCAGCGGTTACGGGCGTGGTCCCTGGGTCGTCACCGGTCGGTCGTCGACGCAGGAGGACGACGAAGGGCCCGGCCGAGTCGGCCGGGCCCTCCGTCGTACCTGACGAGCTGTGTCTACCGGGTGTCCTGCGTCAGTTGATGACGCCGGAGACCGAGTCGACCTGCTTGTACTTGTTGTTGTTGCCGTACTCCTGGATACCGATGGTGGCCTTGTTCGGGCTGCCGGTGTCGTTCATGTCGACCGGCCCGGAGACACCGTTGTAGTCGATGTCCTCGCCCTTCTCGAGCAGGTCCGCGCACTCGGTGAAGGTGGTGCAGGCGGTGCCGTCCTTGGAGACGTTGATCAGCTCGCTGGCGATGGCCTCGCCGGAGTCGTCATCAGCCGCGATGGCCGCCAGGGCCGCCATCATGACCGCGTCGTAGGACTGCGGGCCGTAGGTGAAGTCCTTCAGCTTCGGGTCCACCTCGAGCAGCTTGTCGTAGAAGGACTGGTCGACCTCCGGCGGCGAGGGGAAGGTGCCCTTGACGCCGGCGAGGTCGAAGTTCTCCGCCGAGTAGTCGGCCATGTTGCCGTCCACGAAGTACAGCTGGATGTCCTGCGGACCGACGCCCTTGGAGATCAGCTGCGGCACGATCTTGGTGGTCTCGTTGAACGCGATCAGCAGCAGCGCGTCGGGCTTGGTGGCCGCGACCTTGTTCACCTCGGCGGTGAAGTTCTGCGCGTCGGCGTTGTAGAGGATGTAGTCGGTGACCGTCGCACCCTTCTCCTCCAGGACCTCCTTCGCGCGGTTCGCCAGACCCTCACCGTAGGAGTCCTGGCGCGCCATGATCGCGACGTTGGTGTGGCCGTCCTCGACCGCCATGTTGGCGAGGACCTCGCCCTGGAGCACGTCGGACGGCGCGGTGCGGAAGTACATGCCGCCGTCGTCGTAGGTGTCGAAGGCCGGCGAGGTGTTGGCCGGGGAGAACTGCACGACACCGGCGCCAGTGATCTTGTCGATGACGCTCAGCGAGACGCTCGACGCGGCGGCGCCGACGACGACGTCCGCGTTGTCGTTGAGCAGGGTGTCGACCGAGGCGCCGGCGATGTCCGGCGTACCGTCACCGGAGTCGGCCTTGGAGGAGGCCACGTCCTTGCCGAGCACGCCACCAGCCTCGTTGATCTCCTTGATCGCGAGGTCGACGCCGGCGAACTCCGGCGGGCCGAGGTAGGCCAGGTCGCCGGTCTGCGGAAGCAGGCTGCCGATCGTCAGGGTGCCGTCGCCGGTCTTCGGGGCATCGCTCTCGGCGGGGCTCGCCGAGGCGGTCTCGTCGGTCTCGTTTCCGGTGTCGGTCTCATCCTGGCCGCAGGCGGTGAGAACCAGCGACGCCGTCGCCAGGACCACGGCCGTGCGCCAGGCACGCGTTGGGCGAATCAATTGAGCCTCCGTCTTATGGAGTTTTGCGGCGCCCCTGTCCGGAGGGCAGGCACGGACCGCTTCCTTGTGATGCAGGCAACCTAGCGCCAAAGGAGGGGTTCATCGGGGATCTCAACAGAAATGACAGCCCTGTCGTTGTCATTTCGTGACCTGTCGGCTTGGTCGGGCTTCCCGCTCCGTGGTACGCGGGGTCTCAGAGGGTGCCGTCGGCCCCGCCGGCGACGGCCGGGCCGTGCGCGATGACGCCCTCCGCGACCTGCCGCATGGACAGTCGCAGGTCCATCGCGGTCTTCTGGATCCAGCGGAACGCGTCCGGCTCGCTGAGATCGAGCTGCTGCTGCAGGACGCTCTTGGCCCGGTCAACCACCTTGCGGGTCTCCAGGCGCTCGGTGAGGTCGGCGACCTCCGACTCGAGCATCTGCAGCTCGGCGAACCGGCTGACGGCCATCTCGATCGCCGGCACCAGGTCGTGCTTGTTGAACGGCTTCACCAGGTAGGCCATCGCACCGGCCTCGCGCGCCCGCTCGACGAGGTCACGCTGGCTGAAGGCGGTCAGGATGACCACTGGGGCGATGCGCTGCTCGGCGATGCGCTGGGCGGCGGAGATCCCGTCCAGCTTGGGCATCTTCACGTCGAGCACGACCAGGTCCGGCCGGAGCTCCTCGGCGAGCTCGATCGCCCGCTGGCCGTCGCCGGCCTGACCGACCACGTCGTACCCCTCCTCGCCCAGCATCTCGGCGAGGTCGAGACGAATCAGCGCTTCGTCCTCGGCGATGACGACGCGGCGGGCGGGTGCGCTGGCGTTCTGTTCGGTCACGACAGGTAAGGCTAGTGCGGCACAGTTGGTTCGTGCACATCAGCCGTGACGGCTCACGCGCTGCGCTCGGCCCTCCGCCGGCTCCGGTGACGCTCGAGGAAGATCTCGACCTCCTCGCGCGCCACGCGTTGCCGCGCCAGCTCGGTGGCGGCGCAGCGTGCGTTCTCACGCGCTCGGCTCTGGTCCCACGGTCGCCACAGCAACCTCGTCAGCATCACGATCTGCTCTCCCCTCGCACTCGCAGGGATAAGTCTATGAGAGCGCTAGACTTTTGCAAGGGGTTTGCTGCGATTGTCCTGCTGGCGGGATGTACCGGCACCGCCTCCTCCCCCGAGCCGGAGCGCGAGCCGGGGCCGGACGTGAGCCTCTCGTTCATCCAGCAGCGCGTCGACGAGGGCACCGCCAGGGCGCAGCTGCGGGTGGTCAACCACGAGGACCGGGACCTGCACGTGACCGGCGTCGGGCTGGACTGGGCGGGGTACGGCGGGCGCCTCCTGCGGCCCTACGACACGGTGGTGCCCGCCGGACGCACGTTGGACCTGCGGATCGTGCTCCCTCCCCCGGCCTGCGACCCGGCGGACGGGCCGGTCCGGGGCCTCCTCGAGATCGGGGGTACGCCGGTGCGCTCGGTCCTCGACGCCAGCGGTACCGGGTTCGTGAGGCGGATCTGGTCCCGTGCCTGCGCGGAGCAGGCCGTACGCTCCGCGGTGGGCCTGTCCTACGGGAACGTCTGGCGGCGCGACGGCGACGCGCTCGTCGGGACGGTCGAGCTGCGCCGACGCGAGGGCCACGAGCTGGTCCGGCTCACCGGCCTGACCGGGTCGGTGCTGTTCGAGCTGCGACTCCCCGACCCGGTGGTGCTCGCACCCGGAGAGGCCCGGTCCGTGCACGAGGTGCGGCTGCGGCCCGGACGCTGCGACGAGCACGCGTGGACCGAGAGCAGCCAGAGCTTCCTGTTCCGGGGTGTGGTGCGGATCGGGTCCAGTGAACCCCTGCCCGTGGTGCTGGTGCCGGACGGGCGCGTGCAGGCGAAGGCGTTCGCACTGCTGCGCGATGCCTGCCGGTGAATCAGGTACGGTAATCGCGCATCTGCGCCCCGGTAGCCCAACGGCAGAGGCAATGGTCTCAAACACCATCCAGTGTGGGTTCGAATCCCACCCGGGGTACTCTCGCCCCTGCATTCCCTCCCCGGGCACACGCTCGGTCGCTGCTGTCGGTGCCGTCCCGCACCATGCGCAGCATGTACTCCCTCGACGTCCGCCGCCAGGCGCTCCACCTCCTGCAGTCGGGTGCGTCGCTGAGTGACGTCAGCCGGCGCACGGGCATCGCGCGCTCCACGCTGCGCAGCTGGCGCGACGGCCCGTCGACTCCGGTCCGGGTCACACTCTGTGCGGTCGAGGGCTCCGCCGACCCGCTGGACCGGCGTCGCTACGCCGCACTCCTCGGGTTCTACCTCGGAGACGGTTGCGTCTCGGCCGCGCGCACCACCTTCACCCTGCGGATCTCCTGCGACGCCGGCCAGCCGGGGGTCATCGAGGACGTCACCCGCACGATGCAGGCCGTGCGCGGACGCGGCACCATCTGCCACGTCCGCGCGCCGGGGGTGGTGGTCGTGCAGAGCAGCTGGAAGCACTGGCCCTGCCTGTTCCCCCAGCACGGCCCCGGGCGCAAGCACGAGCGCCGGCTCGTCCTCGCGGCCTGGCAGCGGGAGGTCGTCGAGGCGTACCCGGGCGACTTCCTCCGCGGGCTGTTCCACTCCGACGGGTCGCGGGTGCGGAACTGGGCGAGGCGGACCGTCGACGGGGTCACGACGCGGCACGAGTACGCCCGGTGGCAGTTCGTGAACAACTCCGCCGAGATCCTCGGCTGGTGCACCGAGGCGCTCGACCTGGTCGGCATCCCGTGGCGGCAGAGCAGCTGGAAGTGCGTCTCGGTGTCCACCCGGGACGGGGTGGCCGCGCTCGACGCGCTGATCGGCCCGAAGACCTAGTCTCCCCGCGTGCCGATCCTCGGGTTCGACGGCCCGCTCCCCCGCCACCCGCGACGGGTCACCGTGAACGGGACCTCGGGTTCGGGAACCGGGAGGCCCCTGTGCGCCTTCTGGACCGACCCAGTCGCCGCCCGGGCGTGACCCGGCAGGGGTACGACGGCGCGCCGCACCTTCCCCCGGCACCGCGAACGGCTACAACTACCCCATGGACAGTGCCTCGACCATGGGCGACCTGCGGGGCCTGGAGACCGCACGGCGCAGCCGGCTGTTCCGCCGCGGGGGACTCGTCCTGCTCCTGCTGCTGCCGATCCTGAGCCTCTTCGGGCTGTTCGGCCCCAGCGAACGCACCGTCCGCACCGCGGACGCGGCGCAGCAGCTGACCATGACCTACGGGTCGGTGGTGCGCTCGGGCGAGGCCGTACCGATGGAGATCGAGCTCACGCGCAGCGGCGGCTTCGACGGTCCGGTCACGCTCGTGTTCGAGCAGCAGGTCTTCGACCGCCTCGACTTCCAGAACTGGTTCCCCAACCCGTCCGCCGAGGTGGGCGAGGGCGACACCGTCACCTACGAGTTCGACCCGCCCGAGGGCGACACGCTCGGCGTCTCGCTGGACGCCCGGGTCGCCCCGGCCCAGTGGGGCAGCCGTGACACCTACGCCCTGTGGGTGGACGTCGACGGCGAGCGGACCCTCGTGACCGACTACACCGTGTGGGTGATTCCCTGATGGACATCGTGCTGCGTGCCGCGCTGATCTTCGTGATCCTCGGCATCGTCATCCGGATCACCGGCAAGCGCCAGATCGCCCAGCTGTCCGCGTTCGACCTGATCCTCATCGTCACGATGGGCGACCTGATCGGGCAGACGATCATGCAGGAGGACTACTCCCTGACCGCCGGGCTGCTCGCGGTGTTCACCTTCGCGGGCCTGTCCATGGTCTTCGGCATGGCGCAGTTCTGGCTGCCCCGCACCCGGCCGGCGCTGCGCGGCACGGCCACGATCTTCCTCCGCGACGGGCAGCTCGACGAGGACGTCATGCGCTACGAGCTGATCACCCGGCACGACCTCAACGAGGCGGCCCGTCAGGCGGGCATCCGCCGCCTCGACGAGGTCGAGCTGGGGATCCTGGAGACCGACGGCACGTTCTCGTTCTTCACCCGCACCGACAGTGGCGAGTCCGACTCCTCCGAGCGCGGCTCGACGAAGACGAAGTGACGACGGGTCAGGCGCTGGGACGCCGGTAGGCGGGCGCGACCGCGTTGATCGCGTCGCCCATCCTGTGCACCCGCAGCGCGTTCGTCGAGCCGGGGATGCCCGGCGGGCTGCCGGCGATCAGCACCACGAGGTCACCCTCGCGGACCCGGCCGATCCTCAGCAGGTACTCGTCGACCTGCCGCACCATCTCGTCGGTGTGCTGCACCGGGTCGGTCTTGAACGTCTCGATCCCCCACGACAGCGCGAGCTGCGAGCGCACCGCCGCCACGGGGGTGAACGCGAGCACCGGGATGTCGCTGCGGTAGCGCGAGAGCCGGCGCGCCGAGTCCCCGCTCTGGGTGAACGCGACCAGGTACTTCGCGCCGACCCGGTCCGCCACCTCCACCGCGGCCTTGGCGATCACGCCGCCCTTGGTGCGCGGCTGCCAGTCGATCTCCGCCATCCGGTGCAGGCCGTTGCGCTCGGTCGAGGCGATGATGCTCGCCATCGTCTGCACCGCCTCGATGGGGTACTCCCCCACGCTGGTCTCGCCCGACAGCATCACCGCGTCGGCGCCGTCGAGCACCGCGTTGGCGACGTCGGAGGCCTCGGCCCGGGTCGGCCGCGGCGCGGTGATCATCGACTCGAGCATCTGGGTGGCCACGATGACCGGCTTGGCGTTCTTCCGGGCCAGCTCGACGATCTTCGCCTGGATCCAGGGCACGTCCTCGAGCGGGCACTCCACCCCGAGGTCGCCGCGGGCCACCATGAAGCCGTCGAACGCCTTGATGATCTCGGCGAGGTTCTCCACTGCCTGCGGCTTCTCGATCTTGGCGATCACGGGGAGGAAGACGTTCTCCTCCTTCATGATCTGCCGGACGTCCTCGACGTCCTTGGCCGAGCGCACGAACGACAGCGCGATGAAGTCCACGGTCAGGTGGAGGGCCCAGCGCAGGTCCTCCTTGTCCTTCTCCGACAAGGCCGGCACCGACACGGCGACACCGGGGAGGTTGATCCCCTTGTGGTTGCTGATCGGGCCCGCGACGACGACCTTCGTCTCCACGTCGGTCTCGCCGACGGCGGTGACCTCCAGCCGCACCTTGCCGTCGTCGATCAGGATGGTGTCCCCGACCGAGGCGTCACCGGGGAGCCCTTCGTACGTCGTCGAGCAGATCCTCGTGTCCCCGGGCACCTCGCGCGTGGTGATCGTGAAGGGCTGCCCCTCCTCGAGCTCCACCGGCCCGTCGGCGACCTTGCCGAGCCGGATCTTCGGTCCCTGCAGGTCGGCGAAGATGCCGACGCCGTGGCCGCTCTCGTCAGAGGCGGCACGGACCATCTTGTAGGACCGCTCGTGGTCGGCATAGCTGCCGTGGCTGAGGTTCAGCCGCGCGACGTCCATGCCGGCGTCGACGAGCTCGCGGATCTTCTCGGGGGTGGAGGTAGCAGGGCCAAGGGTGCAGACGATCTTTGCTCTTCGCACGTTTGCCAACCCTACTCGGCTACCCATCGGTCACCATCGCCGGGACTTGATCGTTCCAAGATGCGGAACCGTCAGACCACGAGCGGCCGTTCGGTCGGCTTGATCGGGGCCGGGAGCGTGGTCGCACCGGTCAGGTAGGTGTCCACCGCGGCCGCCGCCGCACGCCCCTCCGCGATCGCCCAGACGATCAGCGACTGGCCACGTCCGGCGTCGCCGGCGACGAAGACACCGTCGACCGAGGACATGTAGCGGTCGTCGCGCGCGACGTTGCCGCGCTCGTCCAGCTCGACCCCGAGCTGCTCGACCAGACCCTCCCGCTGCGGGCCGGTGAAGCCCATCGCGAACAGCACCAGGTCGGCCGGGATCTCCCGTTCCGAGCCCTCGACCTCCTCGAACCGGCCGCCCTTGTTCTCGACCTCGACCAGGCGCAGCGCGCGCACGTTGCCCTCGTCGTCGCCGAGGAACTCCTTGGTCGACACGGCGTACACCCGCTCGCCGCCCTCCTCGTGGGCCGAGGAGACGCGGAAGGTCATCGGGTACGTCGGCCAGGGCTGGCCGGCCGGGCGCTGCGACGGTGGCTGCGGCATGATCTCCAGCTGCGTCACCGACTTGGCGCCCTGGCGGTGCGAGGTGCCCAGGCAGTCTGCGCCGGTGTCACCGCCGCCGATGATCACCACGTGCTTGCCGGTGGCGGTGATCTGGTCCTCGACCTCCTCGCCGAGCGAGACCCGGTTGGCCTGCGGCAGGAACTCCATCGCCTGGTGGATGCCGCGCAGCTCACGACCCGGCGCCGGCAGGTCCCGGGCCGCGGTCGCACCGATCGCGAGCACGACCGCGTCGAACCGCTCCACGATCTGGGCCCCGGTCAGCTCACCGCCGACGTCGACGCCGGCCCGGAAGACCGTGCCCTCACGCCGCATCTGGTCCAGCCGGCGGTCGAGGTACTTCTTCTCCATCTTGAACTCGGGGATGCCGTACCTGAGCAGGCCACCGATCTTGTCCGCGCGCTCGTAGACCGCGACGGTGTGACCGGCCCGGGTCAGCTGCTGCGCGACCGCGAGCCCGGCCGGGCCGGAGCCCACCACAGCGACGGTCTTCCCGCTGAGCCACTCCGGGGCCTGCGGACGCACGTAGCCGGCATCGAACGCCTTGTCGGCGATCGCGACCTCGACGTTCTTGATCGTCACCGGGTCCTGGTTGATGCCCAGCACGCAGGCGGTCTCGCAGGGCGCGGGGCAGAGCCGGCCGGTGAACTCCGGGAAGTTGTTCGTCGCGTGCAGCCGCTCGACCGCCCCTTCCCAGTCGTCCCGCCAGACCAGGTCGTTCCACTCCGGGATGATGTTGCCCAGCGGGCAGCCCTGGTGGCAGAACGGGATGCCGCAGTCCATGCAGCGGCCAGCCTGCTCGGTGATGATCGGCAGCAACGTCCGGCCCGCCCCGTCGGGGTAGACCTCGTTCCAGTCCTTGACCCGTTCCTCCACGGGGCGGCGGGTCGCGACCTCACGGCCGTGCTTGAGAAAACCCTTGGGGTCAGCCATGGAGCGTCTCCATCATCTTGGCTGCGGTCTCGTCCTCGTCGAGGCCCTCCTCGAGAGCCTCGGCCTTCGCGGCGAGAACCCGCTTGAAGTCGGTGGGCATCACTTCGGTGAACCGGCGCAGCGCGTTGTCCCAGTCGGCCAGCAGCGCCTCGGCGACCGGCGATCCGGTCTCCTCCAGGTGCCGACGGACCAGGCCCTCCAGCTCCTCAGCCGCGTCACCGTCGACGGGCGCGAGCTCGACCAGCTCGGGGTTGACCCGCTGCTCGTCGAGGTCGAGCACGAACGCCACGCCACCGGACATGCCGGCCGCGAAGTTCCGACCGGTCGGACCGAGCACGACCACACGACCGCCGGTCATGTACTCGCACCCGTGGTCGCCGACTCCCTCGACGACCGCGGTCGCTCCGGAGTTGCGGACGCAGAACCGCTCGCCGACCTGGCCGCGCAGGAAGAGCTCGCCCGCGGTCGCGCCGTAGCCGATCACGTTGCCGGCCACGATCTGGCTCTCCGCCTCGAAGGTCGCCTCCCGGTCGGGTCGGACCACGATCCGGCCGCCGGACAGGCCCTTGCCGACGTAGTCGTTGGCGTCGCCCTCCAGCCGCAGCGTCATGCCCCGCGGGACGAAGGCGCCGAACGACTGGCCGGCCGAGCCGGTGAAGGTGATGTCGATGGTGCCGTCGGGCAGGCCCTCCCCGCGGTAGCGCTTGGTGACCTCGTGCCCGAGCATCGTCCCGACGGTGCGGTTCACGTTGCGGACCTGCACCTGGGCGCGCACCGGCTCCCCACGCTCGAGGGCGTCGGAGGCGAGCGCGATCAGCTCGTTGTCGAGCGCCTTGTCCAGGCCGTGGTCCTGCGTGGTGGTGTTCCGGCGGGCCGCCCCCTCGGGCAGCGCAGGCACGTGCAGGATCGGGGCGAGGTCCAGGCCGGCCGCCTTCCAGTGGTCCACGGCCTGACGGACGTCGAGCACCTCGGCGTGGCCGATCGCCTCGTCGAGCGAGCGGAACCCGAGCTCGGCGAGCAGCTCGCGCACCTCCTGGGCGATGTACTCGAAGAAGTTGACGACGTACTCGGCCTTGCCGGTGTAGCGCTCCCGCAGCACCGGGTTCTGCGTCGCCACGCCCACCGGGCAGGTGTCGAGGTGGCAGACCCGCATCATGATGCAGCCCGAGACGACCAGCGGCGCGGTCGCGAAACCGTACTCCTCGGCACCGAGCAGCGCGGCGATCATCACGTCGCGGCCGGTCTTGAGCTGGCCGTCGGTCTGCACCACGATCCGGTCGCGCAGGCCGTTGAGCAGCAGCGTCTGCTGGGTCTCGGCGAGGCCGAGCTCCCACGGACCGCCGGCGTGCTTCAGCGAGGTCAGCGGGGAGGCGCCGGTGCCGCCGTCGTGACCCGAGATCAGGACCACGTCGGCGTGAGCCTTGGACACACCCGCCGCGACCGTGCCCACCCCGACCTCGGCGACGAGCTTGACGTGCACGCGCGCCGCCGGGTTGGAGTTCTTCAGGTCGTGGATCAGCTGGGCGAGATCCTCGATCGAGTAGATGTCGTGGTGCGGCGGCGGGGAGATCAGGCCCACGCCGGGCGTGGAGTGCCGGGTCTTGGCCACCCACGGGTACACCTTGTGGCCGGGCAGCTGGCCGCCCTCGCCGGGCTTCGCGCCCTGCGCCATCTTGATCTGGATGTCGTCGGAGTTGGTGAGGTACTCCGCGGTCACGCCGAAGCGGCCCGAGGCGACCTGCTTGATAGCCGAGCGCCGCTCGGGGTCGTAGAGGCGGTCTGGGTCCTCACCGCCCTCGCCGGTGTTGGACTTGCCGCCGAGGCGGTTCATCGCGATCGCCAGCGTCTCGTGCGCCTCCTGGCTGATCGAGCCGTAGGACATCGCACCGGTGGAGAACCGCTTGACGATCTCCGAGACCGGCTCGACCTCCTCGATCGGCACCGGCTGACGGTCGTTCTTGAACTGGAACAGGCCGCGCAGCGTCATCAGCCGCTGGGACTGCTCGTCGACCCGCTGGGTGTACTGCTTGAACACGTCGTAGCGGCCGGCGCGGGTGGAGTGCTGCAGCCGGAACACCGTGTCGGGGTCGAACAGGTGCGGCTCGCCCTCGCGGCGCCACTGGTACTCGCCCCCGATGTCGAGGCTGCGGTGCGCCGGGGGCAGGCCGTCGACCGGGTAGGCGCTTCGGTGCCGGCGGGCCACCTCCTCGGCGACGGTGTCGAGGTCGACCCCGCCGAGCTTGCTGACGGTGCCGGTGAAGTACCTGTCCACGAGCGGCTGGGCGAGCCCGACCGCCTCGAAGATCTGCGCGCCGGTGTAGGAGGCGACGGTGGAGACGCCCATCTTGCTCATCACCTTGAGCACGCCCTTGCCGAGCGACTTCACCAGGTTCTTGACCGCCACCTGCGGGTCGGCGTCGACGTAGTAGCCGTCCCGGGCGAGGTCCTCGACCGTCTCCATCGCCAGGTAGGGGTTCACCGCGGCCGCGCCGTACCCGACGAGCAGGGCCACGTGGTGCACCTCGCGGACGTCGCCGGCCTCGACCACGAGCCCGACCTGGGTGCGGGTCTTCTCGCGGACGAGGTGGTGGTGCACCGCGCCGGTGAGCAGCAGCGACGGGATCGGCGCGAGCTCGGCGGTCGAGTGCCGGTCCGAGAGCACGATGATCCGGGCGCCGTCGGCGATGGCCTGGGACACCTCCGCGCAGATCTCGTCGATGCGCTCCGCGAGCGCCGCACCGCCGCCCTCGACGGCGTAGAGGCCGCGGGCCACGTGCGTGGAGTAGCCGGGCAGGTCACCGTCCCGGTTGATGTGCCGGATCTTGGCCAGCTCGTCGTTGTCGATCACCGGGAACGGCAGGACCAGCTGGCGGCAGGACGCCGGGGTGGGCTGGAGCAGGTTCGCCTCGGGGCCGATGGTGCCGTTCAGCGAGGTGACGAGCTCCTCACGGATGGCGTCCAGCGGCGGGTTCGTCACCTGCGCGAACAGCTGGCTGAAGTAGTCGAACAGCAGCCGCGGCCGGTCCGACAGCGCCGCGATCGGGCTGTCGGTACCCATCGACCCGATCGGCTCGGCGCCGGTGCGGGCCATCGGGGTGAGGATGATCCGCAGCTCCTCCTCGGTGTAGCCGAAGATCTGCTGGCGACGGGTGACCGACGCGTGCGTGTGCACGATGTGCTCGCGCTCCGGCAGGTCCTCGAGCCGGATCAGGCCTGCGTGCAGCCACTCGTCGTAGGGGTGCTCGGCCGCGAGCTCGGACTTGATCTCCTCGTCCTCGATGATCCGGTGCTCGGCGGTGTCGACCAGGAACATCCGGCCGGGCTGGAGCCGGCCCTTGCGGACCACGCTCGCCGGGTCGAGGTCGAGCACGCCGACCTCGGACGCGAGCACGACCAGCCCGTCGTCGGTGACCCAGTACCGGCTGGGGCGCAGGCCGTTGCGGTCGAGCACGGCACCGATCTGGGTGCCGTCGGTGAAGACCACGCAGGCGGGACCGTCCCAGGGCTCCATCATCGTGGAGTGGAACTCGTAGAACGCGCGCCGCTTGGCATCCATCTCGGCGTGGTTCTCCCACGCCTCGGGGATCATCATCAGCACCGAGTGCGGCAGCGACCGGCCGCCCATGTGCAGCAGCTCGAGCACCTCGTCGAACGACGCCGAGTCCGAGGCGCCCGGGGTGCAGATCGGGAACAGCCGGTCCAGGTCGCCGCCGAGCAGGTCGCTGTCGAGCAGCGCTTCCCGTGCCCGCATCCAGTTGCGGTTGCCCATCACGGTGTTGATCTCGCCGTTGTGCGCGATGTACCGGAACGGGTGCGACAGCGGCCAGCTCGGGAAGGTGTTGGTGGAGAACCGGGAGTGCACCACACCGACCGCGGACTCCATCCGCTCGTCGACCAGGTCGGGGTAGAACCTGTCGAGCTGGTCGGTGGTGAGCATGCCCTTGTAGGCCAGGGTGCGCGAGGACAGCGACGGGAAGTACACGTCGGTCTCGCGCTCGGAGCGCTTGCGCAGGCAGAACGCGAGCCGCTCGAGCGCCATGCCCACCAGACGCCCGCTGGTGGCGGTGACGAACAACTGGCTGAACGTCGGCATCACGCTCAGCGCGGTGGCACCGAGCAGGTCGGGGTTCACCGGGACGTCGCGCCAGCCGAGGACCTTCAGCCCCTCCTGCGCCGCGATCTCCTCGATCTGCTGGCGGGTCTTGGCGACGTGCTCGTCGTCGCCGGGGAGGAACGCGGTGCCCACGGCGTAGCTGCGGGCGGGCGGCAGGTCGAAGTCGACGACCGAGCGGAGGAACCGGTCGGGGACCTGCAGCAAGATGCCGGCGCCGTCACCGGAGTCCGGCTCGGCACCCGTGGCGCCACGGTGCTCCAGGTTGCGCAGGGCGGTGATCGCCTTGGCGACGATGTCGTGGCTGGCCTTGCCGGTCAGGGTGGCCACGAAGGCCACGCCACACGCGTCGTGCTCGTGGCGGCCGTCGTACAGCCCCTGGGGCGGCGGGAATGCTTGCATGTGGCACTCTCCCGTCGTCGTCGTGACATCGGTTTCTCGCCGAGATCCACCGACGTTTCTTCAAGCAGATGCGCGGGACGACATTGGCCCATGCGGAACCAAAACTGTACAACACACACCCGGTCCCACGACCACGGGCCGAGACCAGTGGTTCACATCGCGGACACACGACGGTGACCGGCGCGACATCAGCCGAGGTTGGCTCCGACGGCTGCTCCGACCGCGTAGGTGAGGCCGGCGGCGACCCCGCCCAGGAGCATCTGGCGCAGGCCGCCGTACCACCAGCTGCGGTTCGTCACCTGCGTCACGATCGCACCGCAGGCGAACAGCGCGACCAGAGTCGCCACCAGTCCGGGCAGCAGCGTCTCGGCGCCGAGCAGGTAGGGCAGCACGGGGATGAACGCCCCGACCGCGAAGGACAGGAAGGACGACACGGCGGCCAGCATCGGTGAGGCAAGCTCCTCGGGATGCACGCCGAGCTCCTCTCGGGTGTGCACGACGAGCGCGTTCTCGGGGTCGCGGTGGATCTGCCGTGCCACCTCGCGCGCGAGGTCCTCGTCGACGCCCTTCTCGACGTACATGTCCGCGAGCTCGCTGCGCTCCGCCTCGGGGTTCACCTTGATCTCGTGGCGTTCCTTCTCGATCTCGAGGGCCGCGGCCTCGGACTGGCTCGCCACGGAGGTGTACTCCCCCGCCGCCATCGAGAACGCGCCGGCCGCCAGACCGGCGAGGCCGGCCAGCACCACCGCGGTGGACCCGGCCGCGTCCCTGGTGCCACCCGCGACGCCGGCGATCAGCGCCACGTTGGACACCAGCCCGTCCATCGCACCGAACACGGCCGGTCGCAGCCACCCCCCGGTGACGTCGGGGTGCTCGTGGTCGACATCGGGAACGGTCGGCTCGTCAACGCTCACAAGTCGAAACTAGTCCCGCGAGTGCAGGAT
>DATIBI010000018.1:0-10327 GCA_035457605.1 Nocardioidaceae bacterium | reverse complement strand
TGAGCCGCTGACCGACTGACCGGCTGACTATTCGCGGGTCGGCCGCCGCTGCATGGCCCGCTCGTCCTGGCCACAGTCCGAGACGAACCCGGACCGGGACGAACCGGACGAGAAGCATTGTTAACGTGCCGGACATGACGTTGCGCGCGCTCGGGGACGCGGTCGGCCGCTGGTTCCCGCTCATCGTGGTCCTGGCCGGTGCCGTGGCGCTGGCGGCGCCGGGGGTCTTCAGCCCCATGACCGTGGCCGTGCCGTGGCTGCTCGCGGTGATCATGCTCGGCATGGGCATGACCCTGACGGGTCGCGACTTCGCGATCGTCGGGCGCAAGCCCGGTGCGCTCGCGGTCGGGGTGGTCGCGCAGTACGTCGTGATGCCGCTGGTCGGGCTAGGGGTGGCGACCGTGCTCGACCTCAGCCCGGACCTGGCCGCCGGCGTCATCCTGGTCGGCTGTGCCCCGGGCGGGACCGCGTCCAACGTGATGGTCTTCCTCTCGCGCGGCGACACCGCGCTGTCGGTGGCGATGACGTCGGTGTCCACGCTGCTCGCCCCGCTGCTCACCCCGGTGCTGGTGCTGCTGCTCGCCGGCCAGTTCCTGCCCGTCGACGCGGGTGAGCTGCTGGTCTCCATCGTGCAGATCGTGCTGCTGCCCGTCGTGCTCGGCCTCTTCCTGCGTCGCCTGCTGCCCGGGGCCGTCGAGCGGTCCCTCGGCGCGCTGCCGCTGGTCTCCGTCGCCGGTATCACGCTCGTGGTGATGGCGGTCGTCGCGGCCAGTGCGGACACCCTGCTGAGCGTCGGCCTGGCCGTGGTCGCGGCCGTGGTCGTGCACAACCTCGCAGGCTACGCCCTCGGCTACGCGGCCGGCCGCTCGTTCGGGCTCGACGAGCCCGGCAAGCGGGCGGTGAGCATCGAGGTCGGGATGCAGAACTCCGGGCTCGCCGCCGCCCTGGCCACCGCGCACTTCAGCCCGGCCGCCGCGCTCCCGGGTGCGATCTTCTCGGTCTGGCACAACGTCTCCGGGTCGCTGCTCGCGGGCTACTGGTCCCGCAAGACGCAGCGGGCCGAGGCGGAGCGCGTCGCGGTCTAGGGACGCCGAGGCGGAGCGCGTCTCGGCCTACGGGCGCCGAGGCGGAGCCGCGTCGCGGTATAGCCAACCTTGCCGCGCCGGCGCGGCGGAGCGACGCTCGTCCCATCGGGATGAGGGAGCCCGTCATGGCGCTGTTGTGGTTGTGGTTGATGCTGGCCTCGGTGCTGGCCGTGCTCGGCTTCGCCCTCGCGTGGTACCTCACCGGACCCCGCCACGTGCGGCACCGGACCCCCTGAGCTGGTCCCGAGCGGGAGCCTGCGGCACGACCTTCGAGCGCCGGTCCTGAGGACCTCAGGTCGCCGCGGGGCGGGACCATGCCCGGCCGCGGCGGAAAGTTAAGGAATCCGTCCGATGGGAGGCCGCTGTCTTAGCGCGAGAGTCGAGTCATCGACCACGAGATGAGGCAGTCATGATGCTCGACCCCGTCAACGGAATCATCGACCAGATCGCCAGCCTGCAGCGGCAGGGCCGGCTGCGCGAAGCCGAGGAGCGGCGCCGGGGCCGCGAGGTCCGGCGTGGACAGTCCCGTCCGTCGCGCAGGCTCAGGCGACTGTGACCGGCCGCTCCCGCACCACCTGGAACATCCCGGCCATGCCCGGGTGCCGGGCGAAGCCCCGGCGCTCGTAGAGCTGGGCCGCCGGGCCCGCCGCGAACAGCCCGACGAAGCTCTTGGGCGGGGCGAGGGCCTCGATCTGCGCCCAGAGCCGGTCCACGATCTCGCCGCCGACGCTACGGCCCTGGTGCTCGGGCATCACCGCGACGTCCTGGACGTAGAAGTAGAACGCGCCGTCACCGATCACCCGTCCCATCCCCACCGGGCCGCCCTCGTGGAGCACGACGACCCCGGCGACCGAGCGCGCCAGGGACAGCGGCATCGCCGACCAGTCGAAGGCGTGGTCCCAGCCGACCGCCTCGGCGATCAGCCGGTGCTCCGCGGGGGTGGCAACCCGGGGCAGGTACTCGTAGGTCATGCCGGGAGGGTAGTGGCCAGGGAGACGGCCCGCGGGTGTTTCTGGTGTGACCAGAGTGTCTGAACCGCTCTGGTCCAGTTGGGCATTGTTCGTCAGAAATGAGCGATAACCGGCGAAGAGTAAAGAAACATAGGCTTCCTGCCGATCTAACAGGTGTGAGGCCCATGTCCCTATCTGTCGCACAACGCGCAGCGGCCGGCCCGTCGTACCGCGTGAACCCCTACCGTCGGACCAAGGTGCCGTCGGCGTTCGAGCTGCACCTGATGAACCGTCTCGGCTGCGGCTACTCGCGCGCCACCTGGGCGCAGATGCGCCGCGCCGGCGGGGCCACCCAGTGGTTCGAGAAGCAGCTGCGTCCGGCCGGCATCGAGGAGAACCGGCTCGCCAGCTCCCTCGACGGCTGGTTCCCCGGCTTCGACGACAGCCTGCGCCGGCGCTGGCAGCGGCACACGGCCAACGACAAGGGAGCCTGGGAGTACGCCCGCGAGCTGGGCAACCTGGCGATGCTGCGGCGGATGTACACCAACCGCCAGCTGCAGGAGACGATGGTCGACTTCTGGTCCAACCACATGCACGTCAAGGCCAACGGGGACCTGGCCTGGATCCACCGCTACGAGTACGACCAGACCATCCGCAGGCACGCGCTGGGCCGCTTCGACGAGCTGCTGACCGCGACCAGCCTGCACCCGGCGATGCTGCTCTACCTCAACAACTGGCAGTCGGTGCGCGACGCCCCGAACGAGAACCAGGGCCGGGAGCTGCTCGAGCTGCACACGGTCGGGCGGACCTCCGGCTACACCGAGCAGATGGTCAAGGACTCCGCCAAGATCCTGTCCGGCTGGACCGTCGACGCCTACGACTCCTGGCAGGGCTTCTACGACCCGGAGCGGCACACCACCGGCCCGGTGCAGGTGCTCGGGTTCAAGGCCGACAACGCCTCCGCGGACGGCCGCCAGCTCGCCCGGGACTACCTGCACTACCTCGCGCACCACCCGGCGACGGCCCGCACCATCGCCCGGAAGCTGGCGATCCGGTTCGTCTCCGACACCCCCTCCGACGACCTGGTCAACCACCTCGCGTCGGTCTTCCGCCGGTCCGGCACGAGCATCAAGGCCACCCTGCGCGCGCTGGTGGCGCACCCGGAGTTCCGCCGGTCCTCCGGCGCGAAGGTGCGGACCCCGATCGAGGACATGATCGCCAGCGTGCGCGCCCTGCAGGTGGTCTCGCAGCGGCCCCGCACCCGGCAGGACTCGTTCGCCGACCGCATCTCCTGGGTCCACCAGAGCATGTTCCTCTACCACTGGCCGCGTCCGGACGGGCCGCCGGAGACCAACCCGGCCTGGGCCTCGGCGACGCGGATGCTCACCTCGTTCAAGATGCACTGGAACATGGCGGTGGGCTACTGGCCGTCGGTGGACGTGACCTACAAGAAGCCGCACTACTGGCTGCCGCAGCGCCGGATCCGGTTCGACGCCTACGTCGACCACCTGTGCCGGATGTGGCTCGGCCACGGCTCGACCTCCCGCCTGCTCGCGGCCGCCTGCCAGGCGACCGACACCCGGCCCGGTGAGGTGATCACCCGGCAGCACCCGATCGCGGGCTGGCTGTTCGTGCGGCTCGCGGCCGCCCTGCTCGACACCCCAGAACACATGACCCGGTGAAGGGAACCCGATGACCGACGAGTCCTGCTGCGAGGAGTTCGAGCGCGCGGCCGGCCTGAGCCGCCGCCGGTTCCTGCAGTCCGCCGCGGCGGCCGGTACGACGGCCGTGGCGACCAGCATGTTCGGCGACGCGCTACGACAGACCGTGTTCGGGGCCACCACCTCGTCCAACGTGCTCGTGGTGGTCAGCCTGCGGGGCGGCATCGACGGGATCGGCCTGGTGGTCCCGCACGGCGACCCGGCCTACTACTCTGCCCGGCCGTCCCTCGCGGTCCCGAAGGAGTCCCTGATCGCCCGGGACGCCATGTTCGGGCTCCACCCGAAGATGAAGCCGCTGCAGTGGCTCTACGACGCCGGCGAGCTCGCGGCCGTGCAGGCGGTGGGCATGGAGCAACCGAACCGCTCGCACTTCCTGGCGATGGAGGAGATCGAGGACGCCGACCCCGGCTCGACCGCCCGGCGCGGCTGGGTGAACCGGATGATCGGCCTCAACTCCACCAGCTCACCGACCGAGGCGGTGCACCTGACCACCGCGATCGTGCCTGCGCTGCTGGTCGGGCCGGCCCCCTCGCTGTCCTCCCAGCGGCTCGACGACTTCACGCTCCCGGGGACGAACAAGCCGTGGGCGGCGCGCCGGCGCCGGCAGCTGGACACGGTGTGGGGCGCGGCCAAGGGGCCGCTCGGCAACGCCGGCCGCTCCGCGCTGAAGGTGGTCGACCGGCTCGGCCCGGTCGCGGAGCAGGACTACAGGCCCGCGAACGGCGCGACCTACCCCAGCACGGGGGACGCCGCCGACCTCGGCCGCGCGCTCAAGGACACCGCCCAGCTGATCCGGGCCCAGGTCGGCACCGAGATCGTCTCCATCGACTACGGCTCCTGGGACCTGCACAGCGGCTACGGCACCGTCGACGGCGGCGGCATGCAGTCGCTGATCGCGGGCTTCGCCGCGTCGCTGAACTCGTTCTTCCGGGACCTGGGCAGCCTGCGTTCGCGGGTGACCGTGGTGACGATCAGCGAGTTCGGCCGCCGGATCCAGGAGAACGGCAACCGGGGCCTCGACCACGGCTGGGGGAACATGATGCTCGTCGCCGGCGGCGGCGTGCGCGGTGGCCAGTACTACGGGAGCTGGCCGGGCCTGTCCGCCGGCAAGCTCGTCGACGGCGACCTGCAGGTGACCACGGACTACCGCAACGTGCTCGGTGAGATCGTCACCAAGCGGTTCCCGGGTCGGTCGATCGCCACGGTGTTCCCGGGGCTGAGCTACCGGCCGCTCGGGGTGATGCGCTGACCTGGGGCTGTCGCTGGCAGCAGCTTTCCCAAGGTATGTCGTGAAACCTCCACTCCCCGTGCGTCACATCGCATGGGGAGTGGAGGTATCCCACGGTATGTCGTGAAAACTGAGGCGCCTGGGTACGACGGGCCGGCCGGCCGGCGCCGCACCCGCCGACCTCAGCGCCGGGTGATCCGCACGTTCAACGTGCCGGTGTTGTCCGCGTAGGTGTAGGGGTCCCACACCCGGACCCGCGCCTTGCCACCCACGACCGGCTCGAACACCCCGACGTAGCGGTGCCGCGTCGCGTCGCAGCCGCTGCGGGACGCCGGCGCGCGGAGCTCGAGCCGGACGCCCTGCAGGTAGACCGAGAGGTGGTCCGCCGTCGGACGCGCCAGGTCGAGCGTGTGCTGCGCGCGCAGCCGGCCGGCGTACCGCACGCAGTTGCCGTCGAACGTGGTGTCCCCGCTGCGCGCGGTGCCGGTGACCACGACCCGGTAGCTGTGCCGCTTGCGGAACGCCCGGACCGTCGACCCGCCCTTGGCCGCCGCCGCCCGGACGGTCACCGTCTCGCTGCGCAGCGCCTTGGCGTCCGCCCCGGCGCGTCGGGCCGGGCGAGGCTCGGGTCGGGACTCGGGCTGCGGGACCGCGACGGAGCGGGCGGGCAGGTCCTCGCGCAACAGCGCGAACGTCAGCGAGCCCTGGTGGCCCTTGCCGTCGCCGGCGATCTTCACCTTCAGCGGCTCGGTGGCGCTCGCGGTGAAGTAGCCGGTGTGGGTGTGCCGCCCGTCGCACGAGGTCGTCCACGGCCGGGTGCCGTTGACCAGCAGCGAGCGGGCCTCGGCCCACCCGCCACGCGACCAGGTGCAGGCGGCGTCGCCGATCTGCGACCCCGGTCCGTGCCGGTAGCGCCCGCTCGCGACGACCCGGTAGGTCTCGCCCCTGGTGAGGTTGAAGTCGGTGGTGACCGCGCGGCCGGTGCTCGGCACGGTCAGCTTCACCAGCGCGGTGCGGACCGGGTCGAGCCGGTTCGTGCGCGGGTAGAGCACCGGAACCGACCGGACCCCGCGGGAGCGGTAGAAGGAGGTCTGCGCGGCCGCTCCGGAGCGGGACAGCGAGATGTGCACGTGGTCGCGGTGCCGCAGGGTCTTGGAGCACTTGTCCCGGCTCACGCACACGTTGTGGGTGTAGTCGTCCTTCTGGAACCCGTCGTAGGCGCGGTAGATGTTGTCGTTCCAGATGATGTACATGATCCCCATCCGCCGGGCCAGCGCGTGCTGGTTGCCCTTGCCGTCGGCGGCGAACACCCTGGCCAGGAACCGGTCGGCGATCGCCCGCTGCTCCGGCACGGTCGCGTCGACCGCCCAGTCCAGCGCGCGCCCGTCCTGGTGCTCCGAGGTGGTGTTCCGGTCACAGGCCCGAAGCAGCGAGGAGGGCGCGGTCCCGGGGTTGGTGCGCACCAGGTAGGAGAGCAGGTACGCCGTGCCGGGGAGCACGTCCGAGGCACAGGTGGACTGGCCGTCGTACTCCGCGTAGTCCTCGATCGCGGCATGGGCGGGCACGCTCGCCGTCACGACGAGGGTGACGACGAGGGTGAGGACCGCCGCGCAGAGGCGGAGCAGCTGACGTGTGGGGGAGAGGTACATGGGCGCCCGGTGGGGAGAGCGGACGGACCGGCCGGGGATCGACCTGTCCGGGTGTCGTGGGCGTGTTGCCTTGACAACACCGCCTACAACCGTAGTCAGAGTGACTGGTGTGGCGGGAGGTTTTTGCAGAATCCGCTGCCCGATTTCGACCGGTTCCCGTGTACCGATCGAGGCGGTGGGTACGCCACGGGTGCACCCGAGAGCGAGGAGGTATCCCGCAGATGAGCACGTTCACCGAGTCGGTCGACGTCGAGGTCCCGGTTAGCACCGCCTACAACCAGTGGACCAGGTTCGAGTCCTTCCCGCGCTTCATGGAGGGCGTCGAGGAGGTCCGCCAGCTCGACGACACGCACACCCACTGGGTGACGAAGGTCGCCGGCCGGACCCGCGAGTTCCGCGCCACGATCACCGAGCAGCATCCCGACGAGCGGATCGCCTGGAAGTCCGACGACGGCCCGCAGCACGCGGGCGTGATCACCTTTCACCGGGTCAGTGACACCACCTCGCGGGTGACCGCGCAGATGGACATCGCCCCGGACGGCTTCGCCGAGACCACGGCCGACAGGCTCGGTCTCATCGAGCGCCGGGTGAAGGGCGACATGCAGCGGTTCAAGGAGTTCGTCGAGGAGGTCGGGGACCAGCGCGGCGGCTGGAGGGGCGAGGTCCAGCCACCGCCGCAGCACCACTGACCTGCAAGCGCCTGTCCCTGGGAGGGACATCGCGTACCGGTCGGCCGCGTAGCCCGGTCGGTGCGCCACGTACCGGCGGGTGCGTCGTCAAGAAGGGGCGGCGCACCCGTCGCCGCGCGTCCGGGTGCGGTTTCTGGAGGCTCGCGGAGGCGGATGTCACACCCCGGAGACGTCTTGTTTGACGAGATGTCGGGACGTGTTCGTGTCCCACGCTCGTCGTGGGCGGGGTTAGTTGGTAGTGTCGTGGACGCATCAGGTGCAAGTTCCAGCAGGTAGACGCCCGCGGAGTTTGTGATCCGACGGCGTTTCTCTTCAGATTTGCTCATTGGCTTGTCGAGGGGGCACGGCGTTTCACCCGCATCTGATGCGGGGCCGTCGAAGTGGCGGTTCCACGCCCCGTATGAGGAGTAAGTGAGCATGGCTCAGGGCACTGTCAAGTGGTTCAACGCTGAGAAGGGTTTCGGCTTCATTGCGCAGGAGGACGGCGGCGACGACGTCTTCGTGCACTACTCGGCCATCCAGACCCAGGGTTACAAGTCCCTCGACGAGAACCAGAAGGTCGAGTTCGACGTCACCCAGGGCCCGAAGGGCCCCCAGGCGGAGAACGTCCGCCCTCTGTGATGCAGAGGAACGCCTGACCTGACTAGGCGTGGAGAGGCCCCGGCGATTCCGCCGGGGCCTCTCGTTTTGTCTGAAATGACTATGGGTAGAACCATCGTCGTCCGGAACAATGATCGTGTCGATGTACAGGCATGTTCGGCGGACCGGTGGGGAAACTTGGATGTACAGGATCGGAGGAAGGAGCACGCGCGTGGACGACCAGCTGAACGTCCCCCTCGAAGACGCCGAGCTCCTCGCTGAGGTCGAGCTCACCACGAACCTGATCATCGCCGCCAGCGAGTCCGACAAGGCCCTGAGCCAGGACGAGATCGACGCCATCTTGGGTCTGCACCAGAAGGAACCGGCTCCGGTCATCCCGCTGCAGCACTCCCGCAAGGCCACGCCCTAGGCTTCCTGCCGGGCCACTTCCGGGGTCAGTCCGCGAGGCCGGTCCCCGGGTCCTGCCGCCGCGTCAGCGGCTGGGCGCGAAGCCGCGCAGCCGGAGGCTGTTCGCGACCACGCACACGCTCGAGGCGGCCATCGCCGCGCCGGCGATCATCGGGTTGAGCAGGCCGAGCGCCGCCACCGGGATGCCGACCACGTTGTAGGCGAACGCCCAGAACAGGTTCTGCTTGATCGTGCGGAGGGTACGTCGGGACAGCTCGATGGCATCGCCGGCGGCACGCAGGTCCCCGCTCATCAGGGTCAGGTCGCTGGCCTCGATCGCGACCGCGGTGCCGGTGCCCATCGCCACACCGAGGTCCGCCTGGACCAGGGCGGCCGCGTCGTTCACGCCGTCACCGACCATCGCCACCGTGCGTCCCTCGGTCTGCAGCCGTTCCACGGTCCGGGCCTTGTCGGCGGGGAGCACCTCGGCGATCACGTGCTCGATGCCGACCTGCCGCGCCACCTGCCCCGCGGCCGTGGCGTGGTCGCCGGTGAGCAGGTAGGTCTCCAGCCCAAGGGCCTTGAGGTGCGCCACCGCGGCCTCGCTGGTGTCCTTGACGGTGTCGCCGACGCTGAACACGGCGGCGGGCTTGCCGTCGAGCTCGACGAGCACAGCGGTCCGTCCCGCCTCGCGTGCACGGTGCACCGCCTGGGCGAGCGCGAACGGGAGGCTCTGGCTGGTGTAGCGGTCCATCGGCTCCCCGTCCGGCGTACCGACCTCGGAGGGGGCCCGGCCCACCGTCACCTGCCGCCCGTGCACCCGTCCGGAGACCCCGGTGCCCTCGAGCGCCCGGAAGTCCTCCACCGGACCCGGTGGCTCGGCCTGCCAGGCCTGCGGCCCGGTGCGCGCGGCGTACTCCGCGATGGCCCGCCCGATCGGGTGCTCCGACGACGCCTCCACCGCCCCGGCGAGCCGGACCGCGTCGGCGTAGTGGCTCTCCACGTCGTGCACGCTCATCTCGCCGGTCGTCACGGTCCCGGTCTTGTCGAGCACGACCGTGTCGACGCGACGGGTGGACTCCAGCACCTGCGCGCTGCGGATCACGATGCCGAGCTGGGCGGCGCGTCCGGTGCCCACGAGGAGGGCGGTCGGCGTGGCCAGGCCGAGCGCGCAGGGGCAGGCGATCACGAGGACCGCGACCGCCGCCCGGAACCCGCCGGCCGGGTCCCCGAGGACCGCCCACACGGTGTAGGTGAGCACGGCGACCGCCAGCACCACGGGCACGAACACGCTGGAGATCTTGTCGGCCAGGCGCTGCACGGGAGCCTTGCTGGACTGGGCGCGGGCCACCAGGTCGGCGATCCGGGCAAGCGCGGTGTCCCGGCCGACCCGGGTCACCTCGACCACCAGCCGGCCGCTGGTGTTCAGCGTGGCGCCGAGCACCTCGTCCCCGGGCTGCTTGTCCACCGGCAGGCTCTCGCCGGTGAGCATCGACTCGTCCACCCCGGAGCGCCCCTCGAGGACGCGGCCGTCGGTGGCGACCTGCTCGCCCGGTCGCACGGTGAACCGCATGCCGGGCCGGAGCAGCTCGACCGCGACCTCCTGCTCGGTGCCGTCCTCGGCGAGCACGGTGGCCTTCTTCGCGCCGAGCTCGAGCAGCGCCCGCAGCGCTGCCCCGGCCTGGTGCTTGGCGCGTGCCTCGCTCCAGCGGCCGAGCAGCAGGAAGGTGGTGACGGTCGCCGCGACCTCGACGTAGCTGTCCATGCCGCCGCGGGCGATCTCGACGAGGCTCCAGGAGTAGGCCACCAGCGTGCCAAGGGAGACCAGCGTGTCCATCGTGGACGCGCCGTGCCGGGCGTTGACCGCGGCCGCGCGGTGGAACGGCCAGCCGCCGTAGGCGACGACCGGGGTGGCGAGAACCAGCGCGGTCCAGGACACCCAGGCGGTCTCGGGCATGCCCGGGACCATCATCAGCACCAGCACGGCCGCGGTCAGCGGCGCGCTGACCAGCAGCCGG
>DATIBI010000017.1:0-5510 GCA_035457605.1 Nocardioidaceae bacterium | reverse complement strand
GACGTCTTCACCTTCCCCGAGGGGAACTCGGTGATCATCCTGTCCGAGGGTCGCCTGATGAACCTCGGAAACGCCACCGGCCACCCGTCGTTCGTGATGTCGAACTCCTTCACCAACCAGGTGCTCGCCCAGATCGAGCTCTTCACCAAGACCGACGAGTACCCCGTCGGGGTCTACACGCTGCCCAAGCACCTCGACGAGGAGGTCGCCCGGCTCCACCTCGCGGCGCTCGGCGTGAAGCTCACCGAGCTCACCCCGGACCAGGCCGGCTACCTCGGCATCCCGGTCGAGGGACCGTACAAGTCCGACCACTACCGGTACTGATCGGTCCGGACCAGCAGGAGTAGGAGTGGCGTCGATGCCCGAGCAGGGGAACCGGGGACGGGTCCTCGTCGTCGACGACGACGCCGCTCTCGCGGAGATGCTCACGATCGTGCTCCGCAACGAGGGGTTCGACCCACGCGTCTGCCCGACGGGCGACCAGGCGCTCCCGGAGTTCCGGGAGTTCCGGCCCGACCTGGTCCTGCTGGACCTGATGCTCCCGGGCAAGGACGGGATCGACGTCTGCCGTGAGATCCGCGGGGAGTCCGGGGTGCCCATCGTGATGCTCACGGCGAAGAGCGACACCATCGACGTGGTCGTCGGCCTCGAGTCAGGGGCCGACGACTACGTCGTGAAGCCGTTCAAGCCCAAGGAGCTCGTCGCGCGGATCAGGGCCCGGGTGCGCCGCCACGACGACGCGCCCCCGGAGACGATCAAGGTCGGCGACCTGGCCATCGACGTCGCGGGCCACCGGGTGACCCGCGACCAGACCGAGATCCTGCTCACCCCGCTCGAGTTCGACCTCCTGGTGTGCCTGGCACGCAAGCCGTGGCAGGTCTTCACCCGCGAGGTCCTGCTCGAGCAGGTGTGGGGCTACCGCCACGCCGCGGACACGCGGCTGGTCAACGTGCACGTGCAGCGACTGCGGTCCAAGGTCGAGCACGACCCCGAGAACCCCCAGATCGTGGTCACGGTGAGGGGTGTCGGGTACAAGGCCGGCACCTCCTAGGCGCCGCGATGACCCACGTGGCGCCCCTTCGCAGGGCCGCGACCTTCTGGCAACGCTCGATCCAGGCCCGTGTGGTCGTCAGCACGCTCGTGCTCTCGGCCGTCGTCGTCACCCTGGTCGGCTGGGTGCTCATGCGGCAGATCACCGACGGGCTGGTGGCGGGGAAGACGAACACCTCCGTGGCGGAGGCCACCCGCGGCGCCTACGACGCGCAGAGCCGACTGGAGGGGGCACCGGGCACGGAGTTCGACTCCACGGCCCAGCTCGGCCAGCTCGTCGCCGGCATAGTCGCACGCGGTGACGTGCAGGGCTACGCCGTGGTCCTCGACGGACCGGTGGACGGCCCGGTCGCCGGCCCCGCATCCGGCGAGGACGGGTCGATGAGTGCCGACGGCGAGACGGCCGGCGGGACGTTCAAGTCACCGGACGTGCTGACCTCGAGCATCCCCGCCCGGCTGAGGGACGTCGTCGAGACCAGCTCCGGCACGTCGTGGACCTACGCGACGATCGACTACGAGCCCGGGAGCGGACGCCGCGACGTCCCCGGCATCGTCGCCGGCTCCCAGGTCGAGGTGCCGAGCGACGGCGCCACGTACACCCTCTACTACCTCTTCCCGATGACCGAGGAGGAGCAGACCCTCAGCCTCGTTCGCCGCGCCCTCCTCACCGGCGGAGCACTGCTCCTGCTGCTCGTGGGCGGGCTCACCTGGCTGGTGACCCGGCAGGTGGTCACGCCGGTCCGGCTGGCCCGCCGCGTCGCGGAGCGACTCGCCTCGGGACGCCTCGAGGAACGCATGCAGGTGCGCGGCGACGACGACATCGCCCGCCTCGGCACCTCGTTCAACCAGATGGCCGCCAGCCTCCAGAAACAGATCCGGCAGCTCGAGGAGCTCTCCCGGGTGCAGCGGCGCTTCGTCTCCGACGTCTCCCACGAGCTCCGGACGCCGTTGACGACCGTGCGGATGGCCGGCGACGTGCTGTACGACGCCCGGCACCGCTTCGACCCGGCCACCGCACGCTCCGCGGAGCTGCTCCAGAAGGAGCTCGACCGGTTCGAGCTCCTGCTCACCGACCTGCTCGAGATCAGCCGCTTCGACGCCGGAGCCGCGGCGCTCGACCTGGAGGACGTGAACCTGGTCGACCTGGCCTACCGGGTCGCGGAGTCCACCCTGCCGCTCGCGCAGCAGCGGGGCGTCAGGGTGGTGGTCCGTGACCCGCACCGACCCTGCGTGGCCGAGGCCGACGTACGACGCGTGGAGCGCATCGTGCGCAACCTGGTGTCGAACGCCATCGACCACGCCGAGGGCCGCGACGTGGAGATCCTCCTCGGGGCAGCGGCGGACGCCGCCGCGCTCGCCGTACGCGACCACGGTGTCGGCCTGCGCGAGGGGGAGGCGCAGATGGTCTTCAACCGGTTCTGGCGCGCCGACCCTGCGCGGGCCCGCACCACCGGGGGCACCGGCCTCGGTCTCGCGATCTCACTCGAGGACGCCCACCTGCACGGCGGGTGGCTGCAGGCCTGGGGCGAACCGGGCAGAGGGGCGCAGTTCCGCCTCACGCTGCCCCGGCGAGCGGGCGACCCGCTGACAGCCAGCCCGCTGCCCTTGGTGCCGGTCGACATCCGCCGGCAGCGTCCCGACGAGCTGCCCCGCGACGAACGGGCGGGGACGGCATGAGAAGCACGACCCTGAGGCTGCTGCTCCTGCTCCTCGCGATGGCGGTCCTGGGCGGGTGCGTGAGCCTGCCCGACGCAGGCATCGTGACCACCCAGCCCGGGCAGGAACCGGTCCAGCAGGGCGACGGCTCCTTCGACTACACGCCTTCGGGGCCGCGTCGCGGGTCGCCGCCGCTGGAGATCGTGCAGGACTGGCTGCTCTCCATGCAGGCCTCGCCGCAGTCCACGGCCGTCGCCCGGAAGTTCCTCACGGTCGAGGCGCAGCCCGGCTGGCGGCCACAGCAGGGCACCCTCATCTACAGCTCCAAGCTCGTCGGCGGCAAGCGGGACAACGTCGACGTCAGCCTCGTGGGAACGGTCCAGCTCGACGAACGTGGCACGTGGCTCGGCACGACTGGTGGCGCGGGCGGCCGGAAGTACCGCCTCCGGCTGGTGCGCGAGCGGGGGCAGTGGCGGATCGCCAACCCGCCCGACGCCCTCCTGATCCCGAGGAGCCACTTCGAGACGAGGTACCAGCAGTTCTTCGTCTACTTCTTCGACCCCACCGCTCGCGTGCTGGTCCCTGAGCCCACCTACCTGCCGAGGGGCGAGCAGGCGGCGACCTTGCTCGTGCGCCGGTTGCTGCGGGGGCCGGCCCCGAGCCAGAAGGGCGTCCTCCGCTCGTTCATCCCCGGCGGCACGGAGTACGTCCTGTCCGTGCCCGTCTCGTCGGACGGCGTGGCCCAGGTGGAGCTCAGCGAGCAGCTGCTCCAGCTTCGCGCCGACGACCGGCAGATGGCACTGGCCCAGCTGGCCTGGACGTTGCGCCAGGTGACGGGTGTGGAGTCCATGCGGGTCACCGTGGGTGGCTCACCGATCGACATCCCGGGCGCCGGCAGCCCCCAGAGCGTGAAGTCGTGGGCAGAGTTCGACCCGTCGATCCACTGGGCGTCCCAGGAGCTGTTCGGGATCCGCGACAAGAAGGTGGTCGCGGTCGGAGCCGAGGGCGGCGAGGTCGTTGGCCGCTTCGGCGCCCAGGACTACGCCCTTCGAGACATCGCGGTCGACCTCGAGGCCGAGAACGTCGCCGGGGTCACCGACGACGGTACGACGGTCGTGGTCGCGCCTCGGGGAGGGGCCGGAGGCAAGCCGCCCGACCCCGGCCAGACCAAGGTCGTCTACTCCGGCGGGACCGATGTGCTCCGTCCGGCCTGGGACGTCTTCGACGAGCTCTGGGTGGTGGACAACACCCGGCGCGGCACAACGGTGAGCATCGTGAAGAACGGCGCCGTGAGCCGGGTCGACGCCCCCGGGCTCGAGGACCAGGACGTCAGCAGGTTCGTTGTCTCGCGCGACGGCACCCGTCTCGTCGCCGTCGTAAAGGGCAGGACAGGCGACCACCTGGTGATCTCCCGGGTGCTCCGCACGGAGGCGGGCAAGGTGCGTGCGCTGACCCCCGCGGTCGGCCTCCCCCTCGCCCAGGGCGGCGTGGACGAGATCCGCGACCTGGCGTGGCGAGGCCCGGGCAGCCTGGCGGTCCTGACCGGCCCGACACGCGACTCGTCGCAGGTGCTGCTGGCCCTCGTCGACGGCTCCACCGCCCTGCCCGGCGTGGACAGCACCGCCGAGATCTTCCGCGGGCGCACGGTGCGGCTCGTGGCCTCCCCGTCGCCGGGGACCCCGCTGTTCCTGGGCAGCCCTCAGGGCAGCCTGTTCGAGCTCGGGTCGGACGGCCAGTGGACGGAGGCGTCCATGGGCGGACCCATGCTGGCGCCCACGTTCGTCGGCTGACCCGGCCGCGTCCACAGGACCTGACGCCGAGCGGCGGTGCACAGACGCGGCGCTCAGGCAGGCCGGCGGCGTCCCCGGCCAGGCACCCTCGGGAGGTGCCCGACGCCCTCCTCGACCTGCTCCTCGGCAGCCGGTGCGTGGTGTGCGGGAAGCCCGGCCGTCTGCTGTGCGGCGCGTGTGACCGTGCCCTGCCGCGCCACGCCGCGACCTGCTGGCCGAGCCCGCCGCCTACGGGCCTCGCGCGGCCGGTGGCGGTGGGGGAGTACGACGGTCCGCTCAAGCTGCTGGTCAACGCCCACAAGGAGCGAGGACAGTTCGCGCTGGCGCGCCCCCTCGGCGACCTCCTCGCGATCTCGGTGCTGGCCCATGTGGGCCGGTTGCCCTCCGCCGGCTCCCGGGCTCGGTCGCCGGCTCCGGTGATCCTCGTGCCGGTCCCTTCGAGGTCCTCAGTGGTGCGCCGTCGTGGTCACGACCCGCTGCTGCGCCTCACGCTCCGGGCCGCCGGGCGGCTGCGTGGCTTCGGCATGCAGGCCTCCGCAGTACGTCTGCTGAGAAGCGTCAGGGCAGCTGAGGACCAGGCCGGGCTCGGCGCGGCCGACCGGGCTCGGAACCTCGCCGCGACGATGTCGTGCCGGCGGCACCGCGCCACGCACGCCATGACGGCCGGCTCGCCGGCGCCGACCGTGCTCGTCGTGGACGACGTGATCACGACCGGGGCGACCGTGCGAGAGGCGCAGCGCGCGCTCGAGGACGGCGGGATCGAGGTGGCGGGTATCGCCACAGTGGCCGCGACCAGACGGACCGACCCCAGACCACTGGTTCACAAGGCCCTCGGCCGCGGCCCTGCGTGAAAGTGGAATCGCAGGGGTTCACTACCCTTTTGGGGCCCGGCCGACTAGCGTCTAGGCATGGAGTCCGTCCGGGTCCGTGGTTGCACCGACAGGATCCGGCCGAGCGCAGCCGCGAAGGCACCGCTCGGTGCGGGCGGTCGGCTAACCGATGCCAGTCGCAGGC
>DATIBI010000016.1:0-3067 GCA_035457605.1 Nocardioidaceae bacterium | reverse complement strand
GCTCGACTCGATCACCCGCCTGGGCCGCGCCTACAACCTGGCGGCCCCCGCCAGCGGCCGGATCCTGTCCGGTGGTGTGGACTCCTCGGCGCTGTACCCGCCGAAGCGGTTCTTCGGTGCCGCGCGCAACATCGAGGACGGTGGCTCGCTGACGATCCTCGCCACCGCGCTGATCGAGACCGGCTCGAAGATGGACGAGGTGATCTTCGAGGAGTTCAAGGGCACCGGCAACATGGAGCTGCGCCTGCGCCGCGAGTTCGCCGACAAGCGGATCTTCCCGGCCATCGACGTCGACGCCTCCGGCACCCGCCGCGAGGAGCTCCTGATGAGCAAGGAGGAGCTCTCCATCGTGTGGAAGCTCCGCCGGGTGCTCTCCGGGCTCGACGGGCAGCAGGCCCTCGAGCTGCTGCTGGAGCGTCTCAAGAAGACCCAGAGCAACGTCGAGTTCCTCATGCAGGTGCAGAAGACCACGCCGACGGCGCAGAACGGCCGCGACAACGACTGACGCCTCGGCGCAGCCGACAGCACACGAGGTGGGCGGGACCAGGACGGTCCCGCCCACCTCTGTCGTTTCACGGTGCCTCACGTCTGGCCTCGGGCGATAGTGTCGGGTTTGACTGGTTCACGAGGATTTCCGACGTGCGCAAGGGGGCGTGCATGGCCAAGATCGTGGTCGCGGACGACGACGCCGACATCCGGGAGCTCGTCGTGTTCAAGCTCCGGCAGGACGGGCACGAGATCGTCGCGGTCGGGGACGGCGCCTCGGCGGTGGAGGCGTGCCAGGAGGCAACGCCGGACCTGGTGCTGCTCGACGTGATGATGCCCGGCATGAGCGGGCTCGACGCCTGCCGCGAGCTGCGCGCGGACCCGGCGCTGGAGTCGGTGCCGGTGATCCTGCTGACCGCGCGGGCGCAGGAGGCCGACGTCGAGCAGGGCTTCAACGTGGGGGCCGACGACTACGTGGTCAAGCCGTTCAGCCCGCGTGAGCTGGCCTCGCGGGTGTCCGCGGTGCTGCAGCGCGCCCGCGCGTGATCGAGCTCGTCCGGCTCCTGCTGCTGCTCTTCGGCGGCGCCGCGGCCGTCCTGGTGCTCGTGCTCACCTACACCCGGGTCCACCTGGAGCTGCGCGAGCGCAGGCTCGGCCGGCGCCAGGACGCGTTGCGCCGGCTGATCCTGACCGCGCTGCTGGGCGAGCCGGGCGAGGCCGCCGCCGCCCGGAGCGACCTGCGCGGTCGCCGCGGCCGGGCCTGGGACCAGGTCGAGGAGCAGGCGTTCGCGATGCTGCCCAAGATCAGAGGTGACGCCCGGGAGGTGCTGGTCACCGTGCTGCTCAGCCGGGGGGCGCTGTCCCGGGCGCACGAACGGACCCGGTCCTGGTCGCTGGTGCGCCGAGCTCGCGGCGCCTACCAGCTCGGGGCGCTCGGGCAGCGCGAGGCGGTCCCGGCCCTGCTCGGGTTGCTCGGGGACCGGCATTTCCTGGTACGACGGACCGCGGTCCGTGCCCTGGGCCAGGTCGGCGAGCCGCAGAACGTCGCACCGCTGTTCGCGACCGTCGCCGCGGACCCGAGCCTGGCCCGGGACGTGCTCGCCGCGATCACCCGGATCGGCCCGTACGCCGCCGACCCGCTGCGCCGCGAGCTCGCCAGGGCCCTCGAGAGCGGTGCCCACGACCGGCGGGGTGCGCTCTCCGCGACCGGGCTGGGACTGCTCGGCGACATCGGTTCCGGGTCGCTGCTGGTGCGGGCGCTGGAGCATCCCGAGGTCCCCGGTCTGCCGACGGCGGCCGCAGAGGCGATCGGGCTGATCGGGCTCCCCGCCGCCGTACCCTCCCTGCTCCGGCTGCTCGAGGCCGAAGACGCCGGCGACGTGGAGACCCGCGTCGCCGCGGCCGCCGCCCTCGGCAGGATCGCCGACCCGGTCGCCGTCCCGGGGCTGTCCGTCGCCCTCGACGGGGTCAGCCGCGAGTCAGACCGGGCCGTCGCCGGGGCGCTGCTGCGGCTGGGACCCGAAGGACGCGAGGCGCTCGCCGGGCACTCCTCGCCCTACGCCGCGGAGGCGCTCGCGGTCCACGCGGTCAGAGCGGTGGTGTGATGCTCGAGGCGTCCACGACGGTGATGCTGGCACTGGGCTGGTTCTTCGTCGCCTACTCGCTGGTGATCAACACCAGCTTCCTGGTGCTGACCGTGCTCGCGGTCCTGGACTTCTCGTCCTACCTCCGCCGGCTCGACTTCGCCGCCTACGACGAGTCCTTCGGGGAGCCGCTGGCCCCGGGGATCTCCATCCTGATGCCCGCCTACAACGAGTCGGCGGGGATCGTGGAGTCGGTGCGGGCGATGACGGCGCTGCGCTACCCCGACTTCGAGGTCGTGGTGGTCGACGACGGGTCCACCGACGAGACCGTGGACCGGATGGTCGAGGCGTTCGACATGGTGCCGGTGCCGGTCGTCGTGCCCTCCCAGATCCCCACCAAGGGCCGGGTGTCGGCGACCTACCTCAGCCGCAAGGGCAGCCACAACGTGCTGCTGGTCTGCAAGAGCAACGGCGGCAAGGCCGACGCCCTCAACGTCGGGATCAACGCCGCACGCAAGTCGCTGGTGTGCATGGTCGACGGCGACTCCATCCTGGACCCCGACTCGCTGCTGCACGTGTCCCGGCCGTTCGCCGACGACCCGGAGCGGGTGGTCGCCTCCGGCGGGGTGGTCCGGATCGCCAACGGCAGCCGGATCCGCGCCGGACGGGTGGTCGACGTGCGGATGCCGTCGCGGTGGCTGCCGCGGATCCAGGTGGTGGAGTACCTCCGCGCCTTCATGATCGGCCGGACCGGGTGGTCGCGGATCGGCGGCCTGCTCATCATCTCGGGGGCGTTCGGGCTGTTCCGCCGGGATGTCGTCCTCCGGCTCGGCGGGCTCGCCACGGACTGCATCGGTGAGGACGCCGAGCTCGTCGTCCGTCTGCACCGCTGGCTCGGCGACACCGGCAGCGACGGCCGGGTGGTGTTCGTCTCCGAGCCGGTGGCCTGGACCGAGGCGCCCGAGGACCGGGCCGTGCTGCGCAAGCAGCGTCGGCGA
>DATIBI010000015.1:0-11774 GCA_035457605.1 Nocardioidaceae bacterium | reverse complement strand
GCTGTCCCGGTGGAGTCTCGATGGTCATGCGTTCACCCTGATCCGTGGGTCGAGGACGGCGTAGAGCAGGTCGGCGACGAAGTTGGCCACGACCGCGAGGACTCCCACGATCAGGATGTAGGCCATCACCGGGTCGATCTCGTTGTGGCTGAGCGAGTCCACGAAGAGCCTGCCCATGCCGAACCAGCCGAAGATGGTCTCGGTGATCACCGCACCGCCGATCAGCGTGATGACGTCGACCGGCACGATCGAGGCCAGCGGGATCAACGAGTTGCGGAACGCGTGCCGCATCACCACGGTCCGCTCGGTGAGCCCCTTGGCCCGCGCGGTGCGGATGTAGTCCTGGTTCATCACCTCGAGCATGCTGGCGCGCGAGTAGCGGGTGTAGCTGGCGAACGAGATCAGCACCAGCGCGATCGACGGCAGCAGCAGGTGCGTGAAGAGGTCCATCGTCTCGATCCAGAAGCTGCCGCTCAGGCCCGGCGTGCGCGGCCCGATCGTCGCGATCGGTCGACCTTTGATCAGGTTCGACTCGGCGTAGGGCTGCCAGGCCGACATCAGCTTGTCCACGAACAGCAGCACCGCGATCGGGACCGCGGTGAAGACCCCGGTGCGCGAGGACTGCCGCCAGTCCGGTCCGCCCCACACCCAGCCGACCAGGATCGCGACGACGATGGCGATGCCGAGCAGGGCGAACATGATCGGCCAGCTCGCGCCGACGTAGTAGTAGACGTAGAGCAGCGGGTAGTACAGCACCACCCCGATCGCCGCGACGGTCAGCGCGCTGTTGCGGGCGCGGGTGTTCCTCAGGCCGGTGGACAGGTGGGTCATCAGGAACGCGAGGCCGACGCCGCCGACCGCGATCCCCACGATGCCCAGCGACGGGTCCTCGAGCCAGCGGGTCCGGTCGACGTACAGCAGGGCCAGTGCGGTGACCAGGCCGGCGACGCCGAAGACCTTGAGCCGCCTCGCCCGGGAACCCCCGGCGACACCGGCCGCGAACGCGCCGACCAGCAGCGAGCCGACCAGCGTGAACTTCCAGCCGATGTCGGCGTCGGCGAGGAAGGAGTTGAACTCGATCGCGAGGTACTGCTTGAGCAGGACCGCGACCCAGAAGATCGGCAGGGAGTAGAGCACGAACGACTGGAAGGTGATCGTGTAGTCGAAGCCGCTGTACTGGCGCAGGGCGCTGACGATGCCGACGGCGACGCCGACCAGGATCGCGAGCAGCGTGGCGGCCGTGACGAGCTGGATGGTCGTCATGATCGCGCCACCGAGCTGGTCGGTGACCTTCTGTCCCGAGGACCAGGCGACACCGAGGTCACAGCTGCCGACCAGGCAGCCGCTGGCACCGCGCAGCCAGTCCAGGTAGCGCACGAGCACCGGCTGGTCGAGGTCGAGCGCCGCGATGCGGTTCGCGATCAGCTGCTCCTTGTTGGGAGCCGTGCTGGTGCGCAGGTCGAAGAGCGGGTCGATGGCGAGGTCGACGAGGACGTACATCAGCAGCGTCGACGCGAGGACGACGAGGGCGGAGGTCAGGAACCGCCGCAGCATGAAGAGGAACATAAGGAAGGAGCCTCACGCTCGGAGCCTGGTGGGACAGGGGACCTGAGGCCCGGCGACGCCCAGCACGGGCTGGCCGGGTGCCCGGAGGGTGCCGCCACCGGATGGTGACGGCACCCTCGCGAGCTTCACGGACGAAGCGGGTCAGCCCGCGTTGCCCGCCTCCCACTCCCAGAAGCCGTAGAAGATCGTCGGCGACAGGTCGAGGGTCTGCACGTTCCCGATGTTGCCGTTGTAGGCGGTGATACCGGGGTGCTGGTAGAGCGTCACACCGAAGCCGTCGGCCCACAGCTCCTTCTCGACCTCGGTCAGGATCTCGACCTGGCGGGTCTCGTCGGTGGTCGTCTGCAGCTCGTCGTACAGCGCGTCCACCGTCTTGTTGGAGTAACCACCGAAGTTGTTGACGCCGTCGCTGCTGAAGTTGGCGTCGGACTCGGTGACCGCGGTGGAGGTGGACTGCCAGCCGAAGAGGCTGGCGTCGTAGGTGCCGTTGCCCAGGATCGAGCCCCAGTCGGCGTCGCCGCCGTCGACCACCGTGATGCCGGCCTGCTCCGCCGACTGGCGGACCAGCTCGTAGGTCTGCTGGCGACGCGGGTTGGTGTTGTCGTAGAGGAACCGGACCTTGACGTTCTTGGCGCCGGCCTGCTGCAGCAGCTGCTTGGCGCCGGCGATGTCGACGTCCGCGAACTCCTCCGAGCCGTTGTCGGCGACCAGCTCGCTGTAGCCGGGCGCGCCCGGGACGATGTTCTGCGAGTTACGCAGCTCGGCGTCCTCCTGCAGCGGCTTGATCAGCTTGTCGACGATCTCCTGGCGCGGGATCGTCTTGAGGAACGCGAGCCGGACGTTCTTGGCCTTCTCCTCGTCGCCGCCGTAGGTCTTCGGGTCGAACGGGCCGCCGTTGTTCATCGTCAGGTCGACGTGCTCGTAGGTCGCGGTCGGGTCGGTCTCGACCGTCACACCGTCGACACCCTCGAGCGCCTGCAGCACGTCCGCGGTCGACTGCGGCTGGATCAGGTCCATCTCACCGTTCTGGAGCGCCTGCACCGAGGCCAGCGGGTCCGGGTTCCAGCGGATGGTCACCTTGTCGATCTGCGCCTCGTGGTCGCCGGAGTACTCCTCGTTCTTCTCCAAGGTGAGGAACTGGTTCTCCTTGAAGTCGGTCATCACGTAGGCGCCGCTGGAGAGCCGGAGCAGCTCGTCCTCGGGGAACGAGGTGTAGTTGTAGCCGGTGTTCCAGAAGTTCGCGATCTTCGACAGGTCGTCGTTGTTCTTGTCCTGGATGGCCGAGACCAGGCGGTCCTTGGCCTCCTGCGGGTCGTCGAGCATGAGCGCCTTCATCGCGGTGGCGTGCGCGGGCACGCCGGGCTCGAACGCGTCCTCCCAGTCGGCGAAGGGCTTGTCGTAGACCAGCGTCAGGCTGCGTCCGTCGTCGCCGATCTCCGGCGTCTGGGTGACCAGCGACAGGCCGGGCGAGCTGCCGTCGAAGTAGACCTGGCCGGCCGCGCTCTCCGCGGGCTCGCCGGTCTCCGGGTCGCGCTCGACCTTGTCGGCCTCGACGTTGTTCACCGCACCGCTCAGCGCGGCCCACTGCAGGAGCAGGTCAGCGGCGTCGACCGGCGTGCCGTCGGACCACTTGCTGTCCTCGCTGACGGTGTACTTGATCGTCAGCGGGTCGTCGGAGACCTTCTCGTAGGAGCCGAAGGACTCGTTCGGCGTGAGCGTCAGCTCCTTGTCGTAGAAGTTGAAGGTGTCGCGAATCATGTACAGGACGATGGCGTTCGCAGTCGCGTTGCCGTTCGACGTGTCGTCGTTGTACGAGTAGAACGGCTGGTTCCAGCCGATGTTGACGGAGGTGTTGCCCTGCGGCGCCTGCTCCTCCTGCTCAGCCGGGGGCGCACACGCCGCCCCCGCCAGCCCGAGCGCGGCCGCCGTAGCGACAGCGGCCAGTCTTCTCATCCCCACGTTTCCTCCAGTTGAAGTGCGCGCGACTGCCCGTGTTCGGACAGGGAGGGACAACATCCGCAAACCGGACGCTCCCATTGAGCGCGGACACTAACCAGCCGAGGGCCGCCGGGGGAATGGTTTAGTGGGGTGCGGCGGCACCATCGTTACCCAAGTGAGACATTGGTCACGAAATGACGCGGCCGCGCAAAATGATCCGGGCGGGGTCCTTGAGCACCCCGAGATCTTCCAGCGGGTTGCGGTCGAAGACGACCAGATCAGCGGGTGAGCCCTCGGCCAGGGTGCCGTCGAGGCCGAGCCACTCCCGGGCGCGCCAGGACGCCGCTCCCAGGGCATCCTCCGCGGTGAGGCCGTAGCTGGTCAGCTCCAGCACCTCGTCGGCGATCAGCCCGTGCGGGAGCACCCCACCCGCGTCCGTGCCCGCGTAGATCGCGACACCGGCCTCGTAGGCGGCGCCGATGGTCTCCCGTCGGCGGGCGTAGAGGGCGCGCATGTGCTCCGCGTAGCGCGGGAACCTGGCCTCTCCCGCGGCGGCGTAGTCGGGGAAGTTGCCGAGCTGCTTCACCGTCGGCACCAGGGCGACCCCGTTGGCGACCATGGTGTCGATCAGGTCCTGGTCGAGCCCGGTGCCGTGCTCGATGCAGTCGATGCCGGCGCCGATCAGGTCCGGCAGGGCGTGCTCGCCGAACACGTGCGCGGTGACCCGGGCCCCGCGCGCGTGGGCGGTCGCCATCGCCGCCTCCAGCGACTCCCGGGTCCACGACGGGGTGAGGTCGCCGGCGTCCCGCTCGATCCAGTCGCCGACCAGCTTGACCCAGCCGTCCCCTCGCTCCGCCTCCCGGGCCACGTAGTCGGCGAGGTCCTCCGGCTCGATCTCGTGCGCGTAGTTGCGGATGTAGCGGCGGGTGCGGGCGATGTGCCGGCCGGCGCGGATCAGCCGGGGCAGGTCGTCCCGCTCGTGGATCCAGGAGGTGTCCGCCGCAGAGCCGCAGTCGCGGATCAGCAGCGTGCCGGCGTCCCGGTCCGCGAGGGCCTGCTTCTCCTGGACGTCCTCGGGCACCGCGCCGTCGGCGTCGAGCCCGATGTGGCAGTGCGCGTCGACGAGCCCGGGGACGATCCATCCCTCCGCGACCAGCTCGGCCGATCGGTGCGGCTCGTAGGTGACCCGGCCGTCGACGAGGTAGACGTCGCGGCTCTCACCGTCGGGCAGGACGACTCCACGAACCCTGAGTGCACTCATGGGCCCGACGCTATCGCGAGCCCGGGCTACTTCTTGGGCAGGTACTTGGAGAACTCGGCGGGCAGCTGGAAGTCCTCGGCGCTGGGCTCGTCCCCGCCCTGCGGGAGCCCGAACGGGTTGGCGCCGTTGCCGGCCTTGGCCCGCTCCGCGGCCGCCTTCTGCTCCTGCGCCCGCTTGGCCGGGTTGCCCGACCCGCGCTTGGCCTTGCCCTTCTTGGGCGCCTGCTTGGCCTTGCCGCGCTTGCCGCCACCGAGCCCGGGCATCCCCGGCATGCCGGGGATCCCGCCGCCCTTGGCCATCGACATCATCATCTTGCGGGCCTCGAAGAACCGGTCCACGAGCGTGTTCACGTCGGAGACCTGGGTGCCCGAGCCCCTCGAGATCCGGGCGCGGCGCGAGCCGTCGATGATCTTGGGGTTGCTGCGCTCGCCGGGGGTCATCGACTGGATGATCGCCTGGATCCGGTCTATCTCCCGCTCGTCGAAGTTCTCGAGCTGGTCGCGGAACTGGCCCATCCCGGGCAGCATGCCCATGATCTTCGACAGCGACCCCATCTTGCGGATCGCCTGCATCTGCTCCAGGAAGTCGTCGAGGGTGAAGTCGCCGCCCTGGCCGGTCAGCTTGGCCGCGGCCTTGGCGGCCTGCTCCTGGTCGAACGTGCGCTCGGCCTGCTCGATCAGGGTCATCATGTCGCCCATGTCGAGGATGCGCGACGCCATCCGGTCGGGGTGGAACAGGTCGAAGTCGGTGAGCTTCTCCCCCGCCGAGGCGAACATCACCGGCCTGCCCGTGACCGACGCGATCGACAGCGCAGCGCCACCGCGCGCGTCGCCGTCGAGCTTGGTGAGGACCACGCCGTCGTAGCCGACCCCGTCGAGGAAGGCCTGGGCGGTGTTCACCGCGTCCTGACCGATCATCGCGTCGACGACGAAGAGCACCTCGTCCGGCGTGACCGCGTCGCGGATGTCCCGCGCCTGCTGCATCATCTCCTCGTCGATGCCGAGTCGACCGGCGGTGTCGACGATGACGACGTCGTGGAGGGTACGACGGGCCTCCTCGATGCCTCCACGGGCCACGGCGACCGGATCGCCCACACCGTTGCCGGGCTCGGGCGCGAAGACCTTCACCCCGGCCCGCTCGCCGTTGACCTGGAGCTGGTTCACCGCGTTGGGACGCTGGAGGTCCGCGGCGACGAGCAGCGGGCTGTTCCCCTGCTCCTTGAGCCACAGGGCCAGCTTCGCCGCGAGGGTCGTCTTTCCGGCGCCCTGGAGGCCGGCGAGCATGATCACCGTCGGCGGGTTCTTCGCGAACCGCAGCCGACGGGTCTCACCGCCCAGGATCGTCACGAGCTCCTCGTTGACGATCTTGATGATCTGCTGAGCGGGGTTCAGCGCCTGGCTCACCTCGGCGCCGCGGGCACGCTCTTTGACCGCGCCCACGAACTCCTTGACCACGGGGAGCGCGACGTCGGCCTCGAGCAGCGCGACCCGGATCTCCCGCGCGGTCGCGTCGATGTCGGCCTCGGACAGCCGGCCCTTGCCGCGCAGGTTCTTGAACGTGTCGGCGAGACGGTCAGAGAGTGTTGCGAACAATGCTGGTCATTCCTCGGGTCGACGGCGCGGTCGCGCTGGTGCGGCGGCTCGGTCTCCGCAGTGGGGCGCGGAGGCGGTCAGTGGTCTAGGGTAACCGTGTCCGCGAGCGCCTGTCGTACCGCATGCGCAGCCTCGGCCGCCCGGTCGTCCGCGAGCGCCCCCGCTCCGGTCTCCTGCACGTAGAACACGTCCACCGCCTGCGGGCCGAGGGTCGCCACGTGGGCGGACCGGACCGACACCCCGATGTCGGCCAGGGCCGAGCACACCAGGTGCAGCACCCCGGGCCGGTCGTCGACGCGGACCTCGAGCACGGTCGCCTCCCGGGACGCCTCCGGCCGTACGGCGACCGAGGGCTCCAGGCTCTGCGCGGCGGCCCGCCGCAGCCGCTCCCCCGGGTCCAGCCGCCCGTCGAGCACGGCCTCCAGCCGCTGGCGCAGCACCGCCCTGTCCAGGTGCCGGTCGTCGACCTCCCAGACCGAGACCGCGTGGTCCTCCTGCGTCCAGGCCCGCACGGCCCGGATTGACGCCCGCTGCATCCCCAGGGTCGCGGCGACCGCCGCCATGAGGCCGAGCCGGTCGCCGGAGACCACGGTCACCCGGCTGCCGTGCTCGAGCACCTCCAGCTGCATGTCCACCCGGTCCGGGTCGGCGAGCACCGCGGGAACGAGCTGGACCGGGGCAGGCTCGTCGGAGCGGGCCCACTCCTCGGCGGCGGCACCGTCGGCCCGCGCGGCCAGGGTCTGGCGGACCCGGGCGACGAGCTCGCGCACGAGCGACTCCCGCCACGGCGTCCACGCCTTGCTCGACGTCGCGCGGGCGTCGGCCTCGGTCAGCGCCTCGAGCAGGTCCAGCATCTCGGTGCTGCGCACCCGGTCGGCGACCAGCTCGGCGGTCGCCGGGTCCTCCAGGTCACGGGTGGTGGCCACCTCCGCCAGCAGCAGGTGCCAGCGGACCATGCCGCGGACCAGGGTCACCTCGGCCGCGTCGTACCCCATCCGGCCGACGATGCCGGCGGCGATCGGCTCCCCGGCCACGCTGTGCTCCCGTAGCTCGCCCTTGCCGATGTCGTGCAGCAGCGCGCCGAGCACGAGCAGGTCGGCTCTGGCGACCCGACGGATCAGCCGCGACGCCTCGATGCAGGTCTCGACCAGGTGCCGGTCCACGGTGAACCGGTGCACCGCGGACGCGTGCGGCAGCAGCCGGACCCGCTCCCACTCGGGCAGCACCCGCTCCAGGCAGCCGGTCTCGTCGAGAGTCTCCCAGACCGGCAGCAGCCCGGGTCCGGCGGCGAGCAGCCGGACGAGGAGGTTGCGCGACTCGGGATCCCAGGGGACCGGCATCGCCGGGCACTCCCGGGCGAGCCGGGCAGCCGTTCCCGGCGCGAGGATGACCTCCCGCTCGGCAGCCTCCGCGGCAGCACGCAGCAGCAGCTCTGGACGCTGGGTCGGTGACACGCGCCCGTCCAGGACGACCTCACCCGAGGCGAGGGCGAGCCCGTGCCCGAGCGACTCCAGGTGCGGCGCCCTGCGGCGGGCCGCCGGTGGCCGCGCCAGCACGCCGTCCACCCGTCGCCACGTGAGCCGGGAGATGTGGGTGATCCTGCGGCCGATCAGCCGAACCGCCCGCTGCGCGGCCTCCGCGTCCGGGTGACCGAGGCGGACGGCGAGGTCCTCCCACAGCTCCGGGGCGATCCGGTCGGTGGCCCGGCCGGCCACGTCGTGCAGCGCGTCACGGACGTCGAGCAGCTGGCGGCGGCTGCGCTCGAGGTCGCTGTGCGGCACGTCCACCAGCCAGGTCGCCACCAGCGCGGTCAGCACGGTGGCGTCCCGCAGCCCGCCGGTCGACTCCTTCAGGTCGGGCAGGGAGGCGTGGGCCAGCTCGCCCATCCGGGCACCGCGGGCGGCGACCAGCTCGTGCAGCTGCGGCAGCCGCTCCCGGGCGTCGCGTCGCCACTGGGCGAGCAGGCCGGTGCGCAGCCGCAGGGTCACCGAGGGGTCCCCCGCGAGGTGGCGGGCGTCCAGGAGCCCGAGCGCGACGCGCAGGTCCTGCTTCGCGGCGGCGGTGACCTCCGAGAGCGCCCGGACCGCGTGGTCGAGGTCCGCGCCGGCGTCCCAGAGCGGGTACCAGACCCGGCCGGCGAGCTCGTGCACGTCGACGTCGTCGTCGTGCACGAGCACCACGTCCAGGTCGCTGTGCGGGGCGAGCTCCCGGCGGCCGTAGCCCCCCACCGCGACCAGGGCGACGCCGGTGTCCGGCCGGTCGCCCAGGGCACGCGCGAACGCTGCCGAGCACAGGGCATCGGCAGCGTCCGCGCGTTGCTGTCGTTCCGAGGCGGTCACGCGACTAGAGCGCCGCCTCGTCGCGGTCCCCGGTGCGCACCCTCACGACGCTGTCCACCGGGACCACCCACACCTTGCCGTCCCCGATCCGGCCGGTCTGGGCGCTCTTGACGACGATCCCCACCACGTCGTCGGCGTCGGCGTCGTCGACCACGATCTCGATGCGGATCTTCGGCACCAGCGCGATGTCGTACTCCGCACCGCGGTAGACCTCCGTGTGGCCCTTCTGCCGGCCGTAGCCGTTGACCTCGCTGACCGTCATCCCCGTGACGCCGAAGGTCTCCAGCGCCTCGCGGACCTCTTCCCACTTGTGCGGCTTGATCACCGCGGTGACCAGCTTCATGCGTTCACCCCTTCGGTCTGGGCGGCCGCCGCAACCGGGCGGGCCGCGCTCCGGGAACCGCCCGGGCGGGACACGAAGTCGTAGGCGGTCTCGCCGTGCTCGGCGAAGTCGATGCCCTCGACCTCGTCCTCCTCGGCGATCCTCCAGCCCATCGTGTACTTCAGCGCCAGGCCGATGACCAGCGTGAAGACACCCGACCACACCATCGCGAACACCGCGATGACGGTCTGGATCACCAGCTGCTCGAGCCCGCCGCCGTAGAACAGGCCACCGGACACGGCCAGGAAGCCGATCCCCACGGTGCCGACCAGGCCGCCGACGAGGTGGACGCCCACGACGTCGAGCGAGTCGTCGTACCCGAACTTGTACTTCAGGCCGACGGCCAGCGCGCACACGGCACCGGCGACGGCGCCGAGCAGGAGCGAGCCCACCGGGCTGAGGGAGCCGCAGGCCGGGGTGATCGCCACCAGGCCGGCCACGATGCCGGAGGCCGCGCCGAGGCTGGTGCCCTTGCCGTCGCGGATCTTCTCGACCAGCAGCCAGCCGAGCATGGCGGCCGCGGTGGCCGCGGTGGTGTTCACCCAGACCAGGCCGGTCTCGCCGACGAAGTTGGTGGCGAACTGGACCGAGTTGTCGTAGAACCCGCCGCGCTCACCGGCCACACCCGCGGTCGCCACCGGGATGAACGAGCCGACGTTGAAGCCGTACCAGCCGAACCAGAGCAGGCCGGCGCCGAGCATCGTGAACGGCAGGTTGTGCGGGCGCATGACCTCCTTGCCGAAGCCGCGCCGCACGCCGAGGAGCAGGGCGAGCACCAGGCCCGCCATGCCGGCGTTGATGTGCACCACGGTGCCGCCGGCGTAGTCGATGGGCACGACGTCGTCGAAGATCTTCGTGGCGAGCGCGCCCGGGTTGCCGCTGAGGAAGCCGCCGCCCCACACCATGTGCGCGAGCGGGAAGTACGACAAGGTGACCCAGATCGGCACGAACACCATCCAGGTCGAGAACTTCGCCCGGTCGGCGATCGCGCCGCTGATCAGCGCGGCGGTGATGATCGCGAAGGTCACCTGGAAGGCGACGCCGAGGTAGGCGGCCGGGTCGATGTCCTTGAGCCCGAACAGCTCGAACGGGTTGCCGAAGAGGCCGGCGGTGCCCTCACCGAACGCGTCGGTGCCGTACGACATGGACCATCCCCACAGGATGTAGACCACCGTGACGATGCCGATGGCACCGAACGACATCATCATCATGTTGAGGACGGACTTGGACCGCGTCATACCGCCGTAGAAGAACGCCAGACCCGGCGTCATCAACAGGACCAGGGACGCGGAAGTGAGAACCCAGGCTGCGTGGCCGGTGTCCATGGAACCTCCAGGAGTTCACGTCTCAAGGGAGGAGCGGCGCCGACACCCGACCACACTGTCGAACCGGCCCGCTCCGGTGCGCCCACAGTGGTCGGTGCAGGTTTCGCGTCGTCGCAAGACGTGTTGCACCCAGGTGACGACTCCGGCCGGAGTGTTACGACTGTGTGAACCGAATTTGCGTACCCCCGACGTGGATAAGTATCGGAACTCTGCGTATCGTCCTCGCATGACGTCCTCTGCTCCTGCCTCCGAGAGCCCTCCCGTGCGCCGCGGTCGAGGGCGCCCCCGCGACCCGGAGACCGACAAGCGGATCATCCGCGCGGCCGCCGAGCTCATGCTGCAGCGCGGGTTCGACAAGATGACCGTCGACGACGTCGCCACGAGCGCCGGCGTGGGCAAGGCGACGGTGTACCGCCGCTGGCCGAGCAAGGACGACCTCGCGGTGGCCGCGATGGAGGAGATCTACTCCGCGGAGATCCCCGAGCCCGACACCGGGTCGATCCGCACCGACCTGGCCGCGAGCTACCGGGCGGCTTTGCAGTTCGTGAACTCGGCCCAGGGCGCGGCCTACATCCGGATGTCCATCGCCGAGTCCATCCGCGACGAGCGGATCGCGGCGTTGTACCGCTCCTCCACGCAGCGACGGGAGGACCAGGCCCGCCGTACCTTCGAGAAGGCGATCGAGCGCGGTGAGGTCCGCGCCGACATCGACGTCGACGCCGCGGTGCAGTGGCTCGGCGGGCTGCTGGCGGTGCGCGCGATCAGCAACCGGCCGATGCCGACCCTCGACGACGTGGAGCGCCTGGTCGACCTGACCTTGCACGGGGTGCTGGCCGAGTAGCCACGGCCCGGACCCGCCCCCGCGCCGGGCCGCCCGGGTCAGCCCAGCAGCGCGTCGACGAACTCCTCGGGGTCGAACGGCGCCAGGTCGTCGGCGCCCTCCCCCAGCCCGACCAGCTTGACGGGGACACCGAGCTCGCGCTGCACCGCCACCACGATGCCGCCCTTCGCGGACCCGTCGAGCTTGGTCAGCACGATGCCGGTCACGTCGACGACCTCGCTGAACACCCGGGCCTGGATCATCCCGTTCTGTCCGGTCGTCGCGTCCAGCACCAGCAGCACCTCGCTGACCGGCGCCTGCTTCTCGACGACCCGCTTGACCTTGCCGAGCTCGTCCATCAGGCCGGCCTTGTTCTGCAGGCGACCGGCGGTGTCGATGAGCACGACGTCGGCCTCCTGCTCGACACCGGTCTTCACCGCCTCGAACGCGACGCTGGCCGGGTCGCTGCCCTCCGGGCCGCGGACGGCGGGCACGCCGACGCGCTCACCCCAGGTGGTGAGCTGCTCGGCTGCGGCGGCGCGGAAGGTGTC
>DATIBI010000014.1:0-13838 GCA_035457605.1 Nocardioidaceae bacterium | reverse complement strand
TGCACGGCGCCGCGGCCGCCCTCGCGAGCCGCGGCGGCCCGCTGACCGCGCCGCGGGTCGCCGCCGCGTTGCCCGACGTGTGTCGCGACCTGCTCGCCCCCTCACGTTTCTGAGCGGCCGGCGGTGGAAGGATGGGCGTGCCATGACCAGCACCCTGCCCCCGCGCGCCGAGATCGTCGTCGACCTCGACGCCATCGCCCGCAACGTCGCCACGCTCAAGGAGCACGCCGGCGGCGTCGCGATGATGGCGGTCGTCAAGGCCGACGGCTACGGCCACGGCATGCTCGAGGCCGCGCGGGCCGCCCGCCGGGGCGGAGCGGACTGGCTCGGGGTGGCCGTGATGGAGGAGGCCATCGCCCTCCGTGCCGCGGGTGACACCGGCCCGCTGCTGACCTGGCTGACCGTGCCCGGCGAGGACTACACCGGCGCGGTCGCGGCGGCGGTGGACGTGACCGCCTACTCGGTGGAGGAGATCGCCGAGATCCGGGCCGCGGCCCGGGCGGTCGGCACCCGCGCCCGGGTCCAGCTCAAGGTCGACACCGGCCTGTCCCGCGGTGGGGCGAGCGACCGGCTGTGGCCGGGGCTGCTCGACGCGGCGGCCGAGGCCGAGGCCGCGGGGGAGGTCAGCGTCACAGGCATCTGGTCCCACTTCGCGTGCAGCGACGAGCCCGAGCACCCCGCCAACGACGCGCAGGAGAAGGTGTTCCGGTGGGCGCTGGACCGGGCAGAGCAGGCCGGTCTGCGCCCCGAGGTCCGGCACCTGTCCAACTCCGCCGGCGCGGTCACCCGGCCCTCGTCCCGGTTCGACCTGGTGCGCTGCGGGATCGCCACCTACGGGCTGTCGCCGATCCCGCAGGTGCGCACCTCCGCCGAGCTGGGACTGGTCCCGGCGATGACGGTCCGTGGCCGGCTCGCGCTGGTCAAGCGGGTGCCCGCCGGCTCCGGTGTCTCCTACGGCCACACCTACGTCACCGAGCGGGAGACCACCGTGGGCGTGGTCCCGATGGGGTACGGCGACGGGGTGCCCCGGCACGCCTCCTCGGTCGCGCCCGTGCTCGCCGCGGGCTCGGTCCGCCCGATCGCGGGCCGGGTGTGCATGGACCAGTTCGTGCTCGACCTCGGCGACGACCCCGTCGCGGCGGGGGACCCGGTCGTCCTGTTCGGGACCGGGGACGCCGGCGAGCCCACCGCGCAGGACTGGGCGGAGGCCTGCGGCACCATCAGCTACGAGATCGTCACGCGTATCGGAGGACGCATGCAGCGCAGCTACGTCGGAGGCACCGCATGAGCCTGGGACGACGCGGGAAGCTCGGGATCGCCGCGGCCGCGCTCGGCACCGTCGCGGCCGGGACGGTGGCCGGGGCCCTTGCGGAGCGGCGTGCGGTCCGGCGCCGGCGACAGGCCCGCGACGGCGCCGACCCGTTCGGGTCGCTGCGCTCGGAGCCGGTGACCGTGCTCACCGAGGACGGGGTGCGGCTGCACGCGGAGGTCGACGAGCCCGAGCCGGGCACGGTCGAGCCCGGGGCGCCCACCCTGGTGTTCGTGCACGGCTACGCCCTCAACCTCGACTGCTGGCACTTCCAGCGCGAGCACTTCCGGGGCTTGCGTCGCGCGGTGTACTACGACCAGCGTTCGCACGGCCGGTCGGAGCGCTCGCCCAAGGGCAACGCCACCATCGACCAGCTCGGGCACGACCTGAAGGCGGTGCTCGACCAGCTCGTCCCCGACGGCCCGGTGGTCCTCATCGGGCACTCGATGGGCGGCATGTCGATCATGGCCTTCGCCGAGCACCACGCCGACCTGTTCGGGGAACGGGTCGTCGGCGTCGGGCTGGTCTCGACCACCGCGGGCGGGCTCCGCTCGCACAAGGTGCTCAGCCCCTACCTCCCGGACCGGGTGATGCGGCAGGTCACCCCGCGCGCCATGGCGCTCCTCGCCCGTGCCCCGGGCCTGGTCGACGGCGCCCGTCGTACCGGCTCCGACATCGGCTTCCTGGTCACCAGCAAGTTCGCGTTCGGCGGCGAGGTGCCGACCTCCTACGTGGAGTTCGTCGACGAGATGCTCGCGCAGACCACGTTCGAGGTGCTAGCGGAGTTCTTCCCCAACTTCGACCAGCTCGACAAGTTCGAGGTGCTCGAGGCGTTCCAGAAGGTGCCCACCGTGATCGTCTGCGGCGGTGACGACGTGCTCACCTCGATCGGGCACAGCCGCAAGATGGCCTCCCGGATCCCCGGCGCGCAGCTCGTCGAGTGCCCCGGCGCCGGGCACATGGTGCTCATGGAGCGCTTCGAGCAGGTCAACGCCGCCCTCGAGCGGATGATCAAGGAGGCCGAGGCCCAGGTCCCGGGCGGTCGCCGGTGACCGAGCAGATGGTCGGGGGTGCGGTGGTGGTCTCCGAGGTGGGACCCGACCGGGCCGCGGACGTGGTGGCCGTGGTCCACGCCGGGTTCGCCGCCCGCGAGAGGCTCGACCCGCCGTCGACGGCAACCGACGAGACCGAGGAGAGCGTCGCCGCTGCGCTGACCGAGCACGGCGGTCTGCTCGCCGAGCTCGACGGCCGGCCGGTGGGCGCGCTGCTGCTCGAGCCGCGCGGCGACCTGCTCGCGATGCGCCGGGTCGCGGTGCACCCGGACGCGCAGCGGATGGGGGTAGCCGGTGCGCTGGTCGGGACCGCCGAGCGCGTCGCGCAGCAGCGGGGGTACGACGGGCTCCGGCTCGCCGCCCGTGCGGAGCTGCCCGCGACGATCGCGTTCTGGCGGCACCTCGGCTACGACGAGCTGGACCGGGAGGGTCCGCACCTGACGATGGCCAAGACGCTGCCGGTCGACCTGGTCGCGCGGTCCGCCGACGAGGCCCGGGACGCCGGTCGCCGGCTGGCCGCGGTCCTGCGCGCCGGCGACCTGGTGATCCTCAGCGGCGACCTGGGCGCGGGCAAGACCACGTTCACGCAGGGGCTCGGGGCCGGGCTCGGGGTCCGCGGCGACGTCACCTCGCCGACGTTCGTGATCGCGCGCGTTCACCCCTCGCTGGTGGACGGTCCCGCCTTGGTCCACGTCGACGCCTACCGGCTCGGCGGGATCGACGAGCTCGACGACCTCGACCTCGACACCTCCCTCGACGAGGCGGTGACCGTCGTCGAGTGGGGCGAGGGCGTCGCGGAGGGGCTCGCCGACACCCGGCTCGAGGTCACCATCACCCGTGCTCGCGGCGACGAGCCCACCGCGGACGACACCGACGCCCGGCACGTCCGGCTGGTCCCGGTCGGCGCCCGGTGGATCGGTTCGGGACTCCGCGCCGCGCTCACGTAATCTCGTTCTGTGCTCCTCGCCTTCGACACCGCCACCCCAGCCATCACCGTCGCCGTGCACGACGGCGACCGGGTCGTCGCCGAGACCAGCACCGTCGACGCGATGCGGCACGGCGAGCTGCTCGCGCCCGGCATCGACGCGGTGCTCCGCGAGGCGGGCATCGTCCGGGCGGACCTGACCGGCATCGCGGTCGGCGTCGGACCTGGCCCGTTCACCGGGCTCCGGGTCGGCCTGGTCACCGCCCGGACACTCGCGGCGGTGCTGCGGATCCCGGTGCACGGCGTGTGCACCCTCGACGTGCTGGCCGCCGAGGCGGTGGCGGCCGGTCTCGTGGACGGCCCGTTCCACGTCGCCACCGACGCCCGGCGCAAGGAGGTCTACTGGGCCACCTACGACGCCGAGGGCCGGCGCACCGACGGGCCCGTGGTGGTCCGTCCCGCCGACGTCGCGACCGACGCGCCCGTCGTCGGACGCGGGCCGGTGCTCTACGCCGACTCCTTCCCGCGGGGCCTGGCCCCGGAGCATCCCCGCGCCGGGGTGCTCGCCGAGGTGGTGCACACCAAGCAGGTGACCGTCCTCGACCCCGAGCCGCTCTACCTGCGCCGCCCGGACGCGGTGGCCCCGGGAAAGCCCAAGCGGGTCTCGTGATCCTGCGGACTGCGACCCCCGACGACGTGCCGGCGATCGCAGAGCTCGAGCGCAGCCTGTTCGGCGCCGACGCGTGGACCCCCGCCGCGGTCGCGGACGAGGTCGGCGGGCCGGGGCGGTGCACCTTCGTCGCCGTCGACGGGGACCGGCTGGTCGGCTACGCGGTGACCATGGTCGTGGCCGACGTGGTCGACCTGCAGCGGATCGCCGTACCCCCTGACAGCCGCCGCCGCGGCGTCGCCGGCGCCCTGCTCGCCGAGACCACCGGCCGCGCCCGTGAGGACGGGGCCACCCGGATGCTGCTCGAGGTGAGCGCCGCGAACACCGGGGCGCACGCCTTCTACACCGCCGCGGGGTTCACCGAGGTCGCGCGACGCCGGCGGTACTACCAGGACGGCAGTGACGCGCTCGTGCTGGAGCGACCCGTGGACGGAGCGGTTGGCGGAACCGGGGACAATGGCTGACATGAGTACGACGGACGGGCCCCTGGTCCTGGGCATCGAGACCTCGTGCGACGAGACCGGCGTGGGCATCGTCCGCGGGCACACCCTGCTCGCGGACGCGGTCGCCTCCAGCGTGGATGAGCACGCCCGGTTCGGCGGGGTCGTGCCCGAGGTGGCCTCCCGGGCCCACCTGGAGGCGATGGTCCCCACCATCGAGCGCGCCTGCGGAACCGCGGGGGTGGCCCTGGAGGACGTGGACGCCGTCGCGGTGACCAGCGGCCCGGGCCTGGCCGGTGCGCTGCTGGTCGGGGTCGCCGCCGCCAAGGCGCTCGCGCTCGGGCTCGGCAAGCCGATCTACGGGGTGAACCACCTGGCCTCGCACGTGGCCGTGGACCAGCTCGAGCACGGCCCGCTGCCGGAGCCGTGCGTGGCGATGCTGGTCAGCGGCGGGCACTCCTCCCTGCTCCGGGTCGAGGACGTCACCACCGGAGTCGAGCCGCTCGGCGCGACCATCGACGACGCGGCGGGGGAGGCCTTCGACAAGGTGGCCCGGCTGCTCGGGCTGCCGTTCCCGGGCGGCCCGCACATCGACAAGGCCGCCCGCTCCGGCTCGAGCGTGGCCATCGACTTCCCCCGCGGGCTGACCTCGAACCGTGACCTCGAACGGCACCGGTTCGACTTCTCGTTCTCGGGGTTGAAGACGGCGGTGGCCCGGTGGGTCGAGGCCCGCGAGCGTTCCGGCGAGCCGGTGCCCGTGCAGGACGTGGCGGCCTCGTTCCAGGAGGCGGTGTGCGACGTGCTCACCCGCAAGGCGATCGACGCGGCGCTCACCCACGGCATCGACGACATCCTGATCGGCGGCGGGGTCGCCGCGAACTCCCGGCTCCGGGTGCTCGCGGAGGAGCGCGCCGCGGCGAAGGGGATCCGGGTGCGCGTGCCGCGGCCCGGGCTGTGCACCGACAACGGCGCGATGGTGGCCGCCCTCGGCGCCGAGCTGGTGGCCCGGGGCAGGGCGGCCTCGGACCTGGCGCTGCCCGCCGACTCCTCGATGCCGATCACCACGGTGGTGGCCTGACCGACCCGGCCACGTCCCGGCCGCGGGACGTCAGTCGGCGAGCTCGGTCGGCTGCGCGACCACGTCCACCAGCGCGCCGTTGCGGAGCACGGTGATCTCGGTGCGCGCGCCGATCGCGTCGTCGAGCAGCACCCGCTGCAGCGACTGCGCGTCACCCAGGGGGGTGCCGTTCACCGCCACGACCAGGTCGCCGGCGAGCATGCCGCTCAGCTCGGCGGGGCTCGAGGAGACCACCTCGACGACCCGCAGCGCGGTGCGCCGGCCGGTCCGGTCGGCCCAGGTCGGTGGCAGGGGCGCGGGGGCGGTCACCAGGCCGAGGTAGGCCCGGCGTACCCGGCCGTCGTGCATCAGCGAGTAGATGATCCGCCGGCTCGTCGTGTTGACCGGGACCGCGAGGCCCAGGCCGAACCCGGCGACCGCGGTGTTGATGCCGACCACCCGGCCGCGGGAGTCGGCGAGCGCGCCGCCGGAGTTGCCCGGGTTCAGGGCCGCGTCGGTCTGGATGACGTCCTCGATCACCCGCATCGCCGAGCGGGTACGCGCCGGCATCGACCGGCCCAGGCCACTGACCACGCCGGCGGTGACACTGCCGGTGAGCCCGAGCGGGTTTCCCACCGCCACCACGAGCGACCCGACGCGCAGCCGGTCCGCGTCGCCGTACTCCGGGGGAGCCGGCACCGACCGGTCCGCGCGCACGACGGCCAGGTCGGAGAGCGGGTCCCGGCCGACCACCGAGATCCGGGCGGACGTGCCGTCGCCGAAGGTGGCCTCGCCCTCGTCGGCGTCACCGACCACGTGCGCGTTGGTGATCAGGTGACCCTCGTCGGTGAGGACGACCGCCGAGCCGGTCGACTCTCCCGACCCGGCACGACGGCTGCGTCCGGTCCGACGTACCCGCAGCGCGGCGACCCGCGGGGTGAGCGCCTCCGCGACGCCGGTGACCAGGGCCGAGTAGGCGTCCAGCGCCTCGTGCTCCGTGGAGTCCATGTGCAGCCTCCGTGCGTGATTACACCGTTGCAGGTGTAACAACCGTGTCCGGGCGCCGGAGATTTCCTGGTCTGGTCCGGTGGCCGGGGCGCGGCCCTGTGCCCGGTCCGCCCGCCGCGGACCTGCCCTGGCCCACCCACTGAGACCCTGCCCGGCCTGCCCACTGCGGACGGGGTCACCCCGGCGTCGCGCCGCCCGAGAGTGGTCACTCCCGACTCGATTCGGTGCGGTGATCGTGCCCGGAGTGACCACTTTCAGCGCTGACGGCGAGCCGGGTCAGCGGGCCGGGATCAGCGAGCCGGGATCAGCGAGCCGGGTCACGGAGCCGGGGTCAGCCAGAACGGGAAGTCGGTGTACGGGTCGCCCTCGACGATGTCCGTCGCCTGCTCCAGCCCGCCGCCCAGGTCGATCCGGAGCACGGTCCAGGAGGTGCCCTCGTTGGCGACCGCCAACGCGGTCCGGTCGTCCTCCCAGGCGACCTGGGTCAGGGAGACCTGACCGTCGCGCGGCTGGCGGAGCTCCACCAGCGGCTCAGCGGTCTGCGCGTCGAGGACGGTGAGGCTCCGGAAGCCGCTGCCGGACTGGTACGGGTCGCTGCCGAGCAGGAACCGGCCGTCCGGGCTGAACTCCTCCAGGTAGTAGTCGCACGTCTCCCACAGCAGGCTTCTGGTGCTCGCGTCCGGCTCCATCACGCCCGAGCAGCTTCCGTCCGGCGTGGAGCGGATCATGCCGGCAACCCGGCCGGTCGCGGCGTTGACCGCGGTCACCTTCCTCAGTCCCTGCAGGCGACGCTGCGCACCGTCGACGGGAGTGATGCCGGCCTCGGGCGTGACGCCCTCACCCTGCCAGACGACCTCTTCGGGGGAGAGGAAGCCGACCGGATGCACGTCGGCGGTGACCGGGAAGCGCGCCTTGGCGGACTCCGCCCCGATCGTCGGCGCGAACACGAGCTCGGTGCCGCCGTCCTGCGACTCGGCGTCGGTGACGTAGGCGACCCACGTCCCCGACGGGTCGGCGGCGAATCCGGAGCCGGCCTGCGTCCGCTGCGTCTGCCCGTCCTGGTCGAGGAACGCCAGCCCACCGCTCAGCCGGGACGCGAGCCAGCCGTCGGCGTACGGCGTGACCGCGGTGTAGTCGTCGTCCAGCTCGGTCACGGCTCCGTCCGGCTCGACGAGCTCTCGCCCGGCGATGTAGCGCACCTTCGGGTCGTTGCCGCGCTCGAGCCCGTCGAGCGTCAGCCGGACCGGCCCGTCGGGCAGCGGGGTCGCGGACTCGGTCACCGACTGCGACGGCTGCACGACCGGGTCGTTCTGCGAGCGGTTCAGGTTGTCGCCGGCGAGGACCCCGGCCGGCACCGTCACCGCCAGCACGGCAGCGGCCACCGTGCCGGTGACGATCCGGCGGCGACGCTGGATGCCACGGGCCCGGGTCCGCACGTGGGCGAGGTCGATCGGGTGGCCGCCGACGTCCTGGGAGCGCTCGTGCAGCTCGCGCGACAGCAGGTCCTGCTCGTCGAAGTGGCTCATCGCTCCTCCTCCCCGTCCCGGGAGAGCATCGGCTGGGTGTTCACGCGCTCGCGCATCGAGGCGAGCGCGCGGCTGGCCTGGGACTTCACCGTGCCGACGGAGATGCCGAGGATCTCGGCCACCTCGGCCTCGGTGAGGTCCTCGTAGTAGCGAAGCACGATCACCGCGCGCTGCTTGCGGGGGAGGGTCTGCACGAACTCCCACAGCGCCGACCGCTCCCCGTGGTCGTGCCGGTCCAGGACCTGCGCGTGGTCGGGCACCTCGTCGGTGGTGACCTCGCGTCGCTTCCACGCCCGGCGCCACAGGGAGTTGTTCTCGTTGACCATGATCCGGCGCACGTAGCCGTCGAGCAGCTCGCGGCGCTGCACCTTGTCCCAGGACAGGTACAGCTTGGCCAGCGCGGTCTGCACCAGGTCCTCGGCGGCGTGCCGGTCCCCGGTCAACAGGTAGGCGGTGCGCAGCAGGCTGGGCTGGCGCGCGGCCATGTAGGCCTCGAACTCGGCGTCCCTCGTCGACGCCGCGGATCGCTCCATGCTCCTGACCGCCCCCGTCCCGACCACGACCTGCATCTGCTTCTCACCATCCTTCCTGCTCTCCTGCGACCAAGACGCGAATCCGCGGGAATCGGTTGCATGTCGTCTCCGTAGGCTGGGTCACCGTGCTGGACGCGATCGTGGGGACCGTGCTGCTCGGTGTCGGGGCCGTGCTGCTGACCGTCGGGGCGGAGATGTTCGCCGAGAACGTGGGGGCGGCCGCCTCCCGGCTGGGGGTGAGCGTGCTGGCGGTCGGCGTGCTGCTCGCAGGTGCCGAGCCGGAGGAGGCGGTCACCGCCGTGGTCGCGTCGGGCCGGGGCCACCCCGCGCTCGCCGCCGGCGACGCCATCGGGGCCAACCTCGTCATCCTCACCCTCACCCTCGGGCTGGCCGCCCTGGTGACCCGGCTGCCGGTGAGCAGGAGGGTCGTGGAGTACGCCGTCGCCGCCTCGGTGGCCGGGGCTCTCACGGCGGCCTTCTTGTGGAACGGGGTGATGGGCCGGCTCGAGGGCGTGCTGCTCGTGCTCGCCTACGCGGCCGGGGTGGCGTGGGTGTGGCGGCGCGAGCAGGAGCCACCACCGATCGGCGAGATCGCCGAGCTCGAGGAGGCGCGGCACGAGGCAGCGGACCGGCGACCCGACCAGCCGGCGGACAGGCCGCCAGGACGATCGGCGGACAGACCGGCGGACAGTTCGGCCGGCGTGTCCGCCGGGGGCCGTCCCCTGCTGTTGCTGCTCGGCGGCCTGCTGGGCATGGTCGTGGGCGGGTTCCTCGCCGTCAGCGGGGCGCAGGGACTGGTCGGGCTGGCCGGGCTCACCGAGTCGGTCATCGGGCTGACCGCCCTGGCCCTGGCCACGAGCGCGGAGATGCTGGCCCTGGTCTGGGCCTCGGCCCGCCGGGGCGTGTCCGAGGTGGTGGTCGCCGGCGCCGTGGGCTCGGTCGCCTACAACGCGACGATCTCGATCGGCCTCGCGGCGTGGGTCAGCCCGCTCGCGGTGGGCCAGCGGTCGCCGGTCCTCGGCGTCGCCCTGGTGACCGCCGTGCTGCCGCTGCTGCTCCTCGCCGGACGGCGCACCGGGACCTTCCCGCGCTGGCTCGGGGCCGTCCTCGTGCTGGCCTACCCGGTGGCGGTGGCCTGGCTGTTCGCGCGCTGAACGGGGTGCCGACCAGGGCGTGAGTAGGGTGGCCGGACAGTCGACCAGGAGGGTTACATGCAGCAGGTTCGTGGGGTCGTGGCGAGGAGCAAGGGCGCGCCGGTCACCGTCGAGACGATCAACGTGCCCGACCCGGGGCCCGGTGAGGCCGTGGTGAAGATCCAGGCGTGCGGGGTGTGCCACACCGACCTGCACTACCGGGAGGGTGGCATCAACGACGAGTTCCCGTTCCTGCTCGGCCACGAGGCCGCCGGGATCGTGGAGTCGGTCGGCGACGGGGTCACCGACGTCGCGCCCGGGGACTTCGTGGTCCTCAACTGGCGCGCGGTGTGCGGCAGCTGCCGCGCCTGTGACCGCGGCGAGCCGTGGTACTGCTTCGCGACCTTCAACGCCACCCAGAAGATGACCCTGGAGGACGGCACCGAGCTGTCGCCGGCGCTCGGCATCGGTGCCTTCGCCGAGAAGACCCTGGTCGCCGCGGGCCAGTGCACCAAGGTGGACCCCTCCGCGGACCCGGCGGCGGTCGGCCTGCTCGGCTGCGGGGTGATGGCCGGCATCGGCGCGGCGATCAACACCGGCAACGTCCGCCGCGGGCAGAGCGTGGCGGTGATCGGCTGCGGTGGGGTCGGCTCGGCCGCGGTCACCGGGGCCCGGCTCGCCGGCGCGAGCAGGATCATCGCGGTCGACATCGACGACCAGAAGCTGGAGTGGGCCACCAAGCTCGGCGCCACCCACACCGTGAACAGCACCGAGCAGGACGCGGTCGAGGCGATCCAGGGACTCACCGGTGGGTTCGGCGCCGACGTCGTGATCGACGCCGTCGGCCGCCCCGAGACCTGGAAGCAGGCGTTCTACGCTCGCGACCTCGCCGGTGTCCTGGTGCTGGTCGGCGTGCCCACCCCGGACATGCAGATCCCCGACATCCCGCTGATCGACGTGTTCGGGCGCGGTGGGGCGCTGAAGTCGAGCTGGTACGGCGACTGCCTGCCCAGCCGGGACTTCCCCATGCTGGTCGACCTCTACCAGCAGGGCCGGCTCGACCTGGACGCGTTCGTCACCGAGCGGATCGGCCTCGACGACGTGGAGGCGGCGTTCGACCGGATGCACCACGGTGACGTCCTCCGCTCGGTGGTGATCCTCTGATGGCGGCGCGGGTCGACCACACCACGACCTCGGGCACGTTCAGCCTCGACGGCGAGACGCACGAGGTGGACAACAACGTGTGGGTGGTCGGTGACGACCACGAGTGCGTCGTGATCGACGCACCGCACGACGTCAGCCGGATCCTGGCCCTGATCGGGGACCGCCGGTTAAAGGCGATCCTGTGCACCCACGCGCACGACGACCACGTCCGGGTGGCGCCGCGGCTGCGCGCGGAGACGCAGGCGCCGATCTTCCTGCACCCCGACGACCGGCCGGTCTGGGAGCTGACCCACCCCACCGAGCTGTGGGACGTCGACCTCGGCGACGGGCAGGTCATCGAGGTCGCCGGCACCCGGCTGGTGGCCGTGCACACTCCGGGCCACGCCCCGGGCGCGGTGTGCTTCGTCGCCGAGGAGCTCGGCTGCGTCTTCACCGGGGACACCCTGTTCCAGGGCGGTCCGGGCGCGACCGGCCGGTCGTTCAGCGACCACGACACGATCGTCGCGTCGATCCGGGACCGGCTGCTCACCCTGCCCGACGACACCGTGGTGCACACCGGGCACGGCCCCGACACCACCATCGGCGCGGAGCGCGCCAACCTGGGCTAGAGCTTCTCGAGGGCCTCGCGCATGCCCTTCTCGGCCTCGTTCCCCAACCGGGTGAACGCCGGGCCGAGGAGGGGCGCGAGGTAGCGGGTCAGTCCGTTGAACTCGAACTCGGCGACGTAGGTGACCTCGGTCCGGTCCCCGGTGGCGCGGAACGTCATCGTGTCGTGCGCGACGACGGTGTCGTTCTCGCCGCGCAGGGCGAACACCTCGCCCGGGACGACGCGCTCCACCACGTAGGTCAGCTGCGTCTCCCGGCCAGCGAACCGGGAGGTGTTGCGGTACGTCGTACCCACCCCACCGTCGCCGCTGACCCGGACCGTCTCCACCGTGCCCGGGTCCCACTGGGTCGTGGTGGTGAAGTCGCTGAGGTAGTCGAACACCTGCTCCAGCGGTTTGGCGACGGTGACGGTGCGACGGATCGTGGTCATGCCGTCCACGGTAGCGACCGCCGCCTGCCCGCACCGGCTGCCAGACTGGGTGGCCCCGGGCGAGGTTGAACCAGCACGAAGGGGGAACCAGGGGCCGTGACCGCCACCTACCGTCTCCAGCTGCACGCCGACTTCACGTTCGCCGACGCGGAGCGGCAGGTCCCCTACCTCGCGGGGCTGGGGGTGAGCCTCCTCTACCTGTCCCCGGTCCTCCAGGCCGTTCCCGGCTCCCAGCACGGTTACGACGTCCTCGACCACACCCGGATCTCCGAGCCGTTGGGCGGACGGGAGGGGCTGGAGTCGCTGGGCCGGGCGGCCCGGTCGCACGGACTCGGGATCGTCGTCGACGTGGTGCCCAACCACATGGCGTTCGTGGCGCCCGAGCATGCCAACGCTCCGCTGTGGCAGGTGCTCCGCGAGGGCCGGGACGCGCCCACCGCGCACTGGTTCGACGTGGACTGGAAGGCGGGCGGCGGCCGGATCGGGCTGCCGATCCTCGGCGGCACCCTCGCCGAGGCGCTCGAGGCCGGGGAGATCACGCTCGGGGAGTACGACGGGCAGCCGGTGGTCCGGTACTACGACCACGTGCTGCCGGTCGCGCTCGGGACCGAGAGCGACGACGTCGCCGAGGTGCTCTCCCGGCAGCACTACCAGCTCGCGAGCTGGCGTGAGAGCGACACCATGCTCAACTACCGGCGGTTCTTCGACATCGACCAGCTGATCGCGGTGCGGGTCGAGCTGCCCGACGTGTTCGAGGAGACCCACCGGCTGCTGCTCGAGCTCAACCACGCCGGGATCATCGACGGGTTCCGGATCGACCATCCCGACGGCCTCGCCGACCCGGAGGGCTACCTGCGCCGACTGCGGGAGAGCGCCCGCGCCGGGACCCTGGTCTGGGTGGAGAAGATCCTCGAGGGTGCCGAGCAGCTGCCCGGCTCCTGGGACTGCGAGGGCACCACCGGCTACGACGCGATGCGGGTGGTCTCCGCGGCCCTGGTGGACCCGAGCACCGTCGACGTGCTCGACCGCACCTGGCTCGAGGCCGGCGGCGACCCCGACATGGAGCACGCGGTCGAGCGTGCCAAGCGCCGGGTCGTCGACGACCTGCTCGGCCCCGAGCGGCAGCGGCTCACCCGGCGGGCGCGGGAGGCGCTCCCCGACGCGGACCCGGGCCGCCTGCACGAGGCGGTCGTCGAGCTGCTCGTCGCCGGCGAGGTCTACCGCGCCTACGTGCACCCCGACACGCGGCTCAGCCCGCTGGCCCGCAAGCGGCTCGAGGACGCGTTCGCGCGAGCCGTCGAGCACCGCCCCGACCTCCGCCCCGAGCTGGAGCGGCTGCTCGCGCTCGCGGAGACCGAGCACGCCGAGGACGGTCCGGCCGTCGACTTCGCGGTCCGGCTGCAGCAGACCTGGGGCCCGGTGATGGCCAAGGGCATCGAGGACACCGCGTTCTACCGCTGGCACCGGCAGGTCGGCCTCAACGAGGTCGGCGGGGACCCCGAGCTGCTCGACGGGGCCTCCGCCGACGACCTGCACGCCTGGGCCGCGCACCAGCAGGCGCACTGGCCGCTCGGCATGACGACCCTGTCCACCCACGACACCAAGCGCAGCGAGGACGTGCGGGCCCGGCTCGCGGCCGTGGCCGGCGACGCGGAGGCCTGGCACCGCTGCTCCGACGCGTTCGCCGAGGCGGCCGCGGAGCGCGACGTCGACGCCCCCACCGCCCACCTCGTGTGGCAGACCCTGGCCGGTCTGGGGCCCGTCGAGGAGGAGCGGGTCAAGGGCTACCTCGTCAAGGCGATGCGCGAGTCGAAGCAGCGCACGTCGTGGCTCGACCCCGACCCGGAGTACGAAGCCCGGGTGCTGGAGCTCGCCGCCGACGCCGGCCGGCCCGGTCATCTGGCGGCGCTGGTGCGCACCGCGGTCGACCACAACGCCGAGGCGGTGCGGGCGTTCGTGCTGGGTCAGAAGCTGCTCCAGCTGAC
>DATIBI010000013.1:0-3108 GCA_035457605.1 Nocardioidaceae bacterium | reverse complement strand
CGCCGGCTCGGTGCGGCCGCCATCCTGGCCTGATGGGCAGCCAGTTGTTCTGGCCTTGGGACGCCGCGTACGCCGCGTAACGCTTGCGGGCCCGGTAACTTTTCGGGTCCCGGGCCGGCTCTTCTCACCACACGTCCTGCTCACCACACGTTCTTCGGGGGCTCCTGCTCGCCGGTTCCCCCGAGCTGCCCGGGCCCCGGCTCGCCGGGCCGGCCGTAGGGCTGCTGGCCCGGCTGACCGCCGTAGGGCTGCTGGCCCGATTGACCGCCGTAGGGCTGCTGGCCCGACTGACCGCCGTAGGGCTGCTGGCCGTACGGCTGCTGGGCGGGGTAGCCGCCACCCGGTCCGCCGTACCCGCCGGAGCCGGTGCGGGCTGCGGCGTACCACTCGTTCGCGCCGCCGGTGAAGAGCAACGCGATCACCGTGGCCGCGCCGACCAGGTTGATCGCGCTGACCAGGCTGGCGATCAGCGCCAGGCTGACCAGGGAGGTCATGCCGGCCGAGACCACCAGCGTGATCCGGGCCCAGTTGGCGCGGCGGAACGCGAACCACGCCAGCACCATCGCCGCGACGCTCCAGAGGCCGACCACCGCCACCATCACCCACAGGAACGCGATGAGCTGGTCGCCGGTGATCTGCAGGTCCTCGAAGCCGGGCTCCTGCTGAATCGCGTCGATGAAGTCCTGCTGCGAGACCACGAGCACGAGGGCGATCAACGCCATCGCCGCCGCGCTCAGGCCGGCGAGCACCCAGGTGATCCAGGCCGCGATGGTCACGGTGGTGGGCCGCTTGTCCGGGTCCGCCGGGGCGCCGTAGTAGGGCTGACCGTACTGCTGGCCGTAGCCGTACTGCTGGCCGTACTGGGGTTGGCCGTACGGCGGCTGCCCGTACTGCTGGCCGGAGCCCGGCTGACCGTACTGTCCGCCCGGCTGCTGCGGCCCCGCAGGCTGACCCCACCCGGGCCCGGTCTGCCCGGCCTGCTGCCCGGCCTGCTGCCCGGGGGCCGGGTAGTGCGGTGCCGGGGAGCTGGGCTGGTTCGGGTCGCCGAAGCCGCTGGTCGGAGGCGGCGTGGGGCGCTCCGAGCCGGAGTCGGGCATCCGCGGCCAGTCCGACCCGTTGCCGCCGGAGGCCCGCGGGCCATCGGAGCTGTCGTTGCTGAAGGGGCCGGTGAAGCCGTTGGACGGCGGAGGTGGCTGCTGCGAGGACACGGGTACGTCTTCCTTCTTCCTGGGTGCGGGGGTGGTTCCGGAGAACCAGTCACGGGCCGGCTTGGTCCACAGCATGGCGGCCGCGAAGGCCACCATCATCGGCAGGACCCCGCCGGAGACCGGCGCCGTGAGCACGATGGCCACCGCGGCGACGGTGAACCCGATCCGGGCGGCGTTGTTGCGCTGGAGCACGTAGATGCCGAGCACGAGGGCCACCGCGGCCGCCGCACCGTTGAACAGCATCAGGACGCGGAGGATCTCCACCACGTCGGGGATCTCCAGGCCGAGCCCGTTGCCGGGCGGGGTGGCCAGGAACTCCTCGATGCTCTCGCGCATCTCCACCGAGCGGATCTGCGACATCGCCTCGAACAGGGTCACGACCATGAGCGCCGAGCCCACCACCGCGACCCACGCGGCGAACGTCACCTGGCTGGGGCGCGCCTGACCTGTCCGTTCACTCATGAGCACATTGCATCACGCAGCTCCCAACCACCGGTCAGGCAGCAGCCGCCGGAGCCGGCCGAAGGGTCAGCCCCTCACCGGACTCGTCCACGTCGACGACCACGGTGCTGCCGTCGAGCACCTCACCGGACAGCAGCAGCCGGGCCAGCGGGTCGCCGATGACGCTCTGCACCAGCCGGCGCAGCGGCCGAGCACCGTAGGCCGGGTCGTAGCCGGTCCGGCTCAGCCAGCCGTGGGCCGCCTCGGTGACCTCCACCGTGATGCGACGAGCGGCCAGGCGCCGGTTCAGCTCGGCGATCTGCAGGTCCACGATGTGGCTGAGCTCCTCGGGGGTGAGCGCGTCGAACATGACGATCTCGTCGAGCCGGTTGAGGAACTCGGGCTTGAACGACTGCCGCACCACGCTCATCACCGCGTCGCGCTTCTTCTCCTGGTCCAGGGTCGGGTCGACCAGGAAGTGCGACCCGAGGTTGGAGGTCAGGATCAGCAGCGTGTTGCGGAAGTCCACCGTGCGGCCCTGACCGTCGGTGAGCCGGCCGTCGTCGAGCACCTGCAGCAGGATGTCGAACACCTCCGGGTGCGCCTTCTCGACCTCGTCGAGCAGGACCACGCTGTAGGGCCGGCGGCGGACCGCCTCGGTGAGCTGGCCGCCCTCCTCGTAGCCGACGTAGCCGGGGGGCGCGCCGACCAGGCGGGCCACCGAGTGCTTCTCGGAGTACTCGCTCATGTCGATGCGCACGATCGCGCGCTCGTCGTCGAACAGGAAGTCCGCCAGCGACTTGGCCAGCTCGGTCTTGCCGACGCCGGTGGGGCCGAGGAACAGGAACGAGCCGGTCGGCCGGTTCGGGTCGGAGATGCCGGCCCGGGACCGTCGTACCGCGTCCGACACCGCCTGCACGGCGGGCTTCTGGCCGATCAGCCGCTCGCCGATGACCTCCTCCATCCGCAGCAGCTTCGCGGTCTCGCCCTCGAGCAGGCGGCCGGTCGGGATGCCGGTCCAGGCCTCGACGACCTCGGCGACCTCCTCCGGGCCGACGGACTCGCGCACCATCGGGTCCTCGACCTGCCCAGAGTCGCTGGTGGCCTCGGCCGCCTCGATCTGCTTCTCCAGCTCGGGGATGCGCCCGTACAGGATCTCGCTGGCCTTCGCCAGGTCTCCTTCTCGCTGGTAGCGGTCGGCCTCGCTGCGCAGCTGGTCGATCTTCTTGCGGAGCTCGCCCGAGCCCTCGAGCGCGGCCTTCTCCCGCTCCCAGCGGGCCTCGAGGCCACGTAGCTCCTCCTCGCGGTCGGCCATCTCGGCGCGCAGCTTCTCCAGCCGGTCCTTGGAGGCCTCGTCCGTCTCCCGCTCGAGCGCGAGCTCCTCCATCTTCATCCGGTCCACGGCACGACGGAGCTGGTCGATCTCGACCGGGCTGGACTCGATCTCCATCCGCAGTCG
>DATIBI010000012.1:0-6029 GCA_035457605.1 Nocardioidaceae bacterium | reverse complement strand
GTACGGCAACAGCCTCACGCTGCGGCGGTGGCGGCACATCTGGCTCAACGAGGGCTTCGCGACCTACGCCGAGTGGCTGTGGCTGGAGCGCCAGGGCATCCGGACGGCACGCCAGACGTTCCGCGACACGGTCGACTCCTTCCCGGCCCACGACCCGTTCTGGCGGCTGGACCTGGTCGACCCGGGACGGGACGCGCTGTTCGACCTCGCGGTGTACTACCGCGGGGCGATGGTGCTGCAGGCGCTGCGCAACCGGGTCGGCGACGAGACGTTCTTCCAGATCCTCAGGCGGTGGGCCCGGACCCGGTCCGGGGAGACCGTGACCACCGGCGACCTCATCGCGCTGGCGGAGCGGGTCAGCGGTGAGGACCTCGACCGGGTGTTCCGGCGGTGGCTGTTCGCGCAGCGCAAGCCGCGCACCACGTGGTCGCCTCGCGTGACCGCGGGCACGGACCGGACGTCTGGGCCGGTCGCGGCGTTCTCCCCCCACCACCTGCCCCCGCGGCGCTAGCCTCGGTGAATGGGGAGCGAGGAAGAGGAGACCGGGTCCCGGGCCGAGTGGAAGCTCGCCCCGCGGGTCTACGAGGCCGAGCTGTTCCGGCTCCAGGCCGAGCTGGTGAAGGTGCAGGAGTGGGTGCGCGCCGAGCAGCAGCGGCTCGTGGTGGTCTTCGAGGGCCGGGACGCGGCCGGCAAGGGCGGCACGATCAAGCGCATCACCCAGTTCCTCAACCCGCGGGTGGCCCGGATCGTCGCGCTGCCGGCGCCCACGGAGCGGGAGCGCCACGAGTGGTACTTCCAGCGCTACGTCGAGGAGCTGCCCTCGGCCGGGGAGATCGTGCTCTTCGACCGGTCCTGGTACAACCGCGCCGGCGTCGAGAAGGTGATGGGGTTCTGCACACCCGCGGAGTACCGCCGGTTCCTGCACCAGTGCCCGATCCTGGAACGCCTGCTCGTCGAGGACGGCGTGCTGCTGCGCAAGTACTGGTTCTCGGTCAGCGACGCCGAGCAGCAACGCCGGTTCAAGGCACGGCTCAAGGACCCGATGCGGCAGTGGAAGCTCTCGGCGATCGACATGGAGTCGATCACCCGCTGGGAGGACTACTCCCGGGCCAAGGACGAGATGATGGTGCACACCGACATCCCCGAGGCCCCGTGGTACGTCGTGGAGAGCGACGTCAAGCGGCGGGCGCGGCTGAACATGATGGCGCATCTGCTCTCCACGCTGCCCTACACCGAGGTGCCACCGCCGGCGTTCAAGCTGCCGAAGCGCCCGCCGTCCACCGGCTACGTGCGCACCCCCCGCGAGCACGCCACCTACGTCCCCGACCACTGCGCGACGCTGCGACACTGACGATCCCCCGGCGACCGTGCGGCCGCGATGCCGGGGACGGCCCCGGTCGGGGTCAGGCGAGCAGCGCCGGCAGGCTCTGCCAGGCGGTGTAGCCGGCCACCCCCAGCAGCAGCACGCTGAACGCGAGACCGAGGGTCCGCGGGTCCAGCCGGGCTGCGACCCGCGCGCCGAGCAGGCTGCCGAGCACCGCCGCCGCGGTGAGCAGCCCGACCACCGCCCAGTCCAGCTCCACGCCGTGGCCCAGCCGCACCGCGAACGCGGCCGCGCTGTTGACCGTGATCACCAGCAGCGAGGTGCCCACGGCCACCGGCATCGGCAGCGCCAGGGCCAGCACCAGGGCGGGTACGACGAGGAAGCCGCCGCCCACGCCCAGGAAGCCGGTGAGCGTGCCCACGACCAGCGCGGTGACGAGCACCTTGAGCGCGCGCGGGCAGTTGCAGAAGAAGGTCGGGCTGACCTGGATGATCGGCTCGTCGACCTGCGGCGACAGCCGCTCGCGCGCGCCGCCGCGTTGCCGGGCGAGCATCACCACGGCGACGACCAGCATCAGCGCCGCGAAGCAGGCCAGCAGCAGGTCCGGGTCCACGTGGACCGACCAGGTCGCCCCGGCGGCGGCGCCGACGGTCCCGACCAGACCGAACACGAGCCCGCGTCCGACGTACACCTGCCCCTGCCGCCACGCGGCGACGGCGCCGGTCGCGGCCGAGATCCCCACGACCAGCAGCGCTCCGGTGGTGGCCGCGACCGCGGACTGGTCGAGCAGGTACACCAGGGCGGGCACCGCCAGGATGGACCCTCCCCCGCCGAGCGCGCCCAGGCTCAGCCCGATCAGCAGCCCGGCGAGGACGGCGACGACCAGCATCAGGCGACGAACCCCTGACCGCCGCCGCGGGCGACGACGGGAAGGCCGACCTCGGCCCAGGCCCGCATCCCGCCGCTCACGTTGGACACGTCGGGGTGCGCGGTGGCCAGCATCCGGGCGGCGAAGGCGGAGCGGTTGCCGGACCGGCAGATCACCACGAGCGGACGGGTCACCGGCAGCTCCGCGGACCGCGCGGCCAGCTGCGCCAGCGGGATGTGCCGGGCGCTGGGAACGTGCCCGGCGTCCCACTCGGCCGGCTCACGGACGTCGACCAGGACGGCCCCCTCCTCGAGTGCGGCGAGCGCCTGGAGCGGCTCGACGTCCCGGTACGCCTGCTGCGAGGGCGTGCTCATCGGTCCCCCTCGATCAGGTGGAGCCCGGCGGCCTCGGCGTTGTCGAACTTGTCGTCGATGGCGACCAGCTCGCGGCCGGCGGAGGACAGGAAGGAGGCGGCGACCGAGGCGCGGTAGCCACCCGCGCAGTGCACCCACACCTCACCGGGCGGAACCTCGCCGACCCGGCGCGGCAGGTCGTGGATCGGGATGTTCACCGCGCCCTCGATCCGGGCGTCCGCGAACTCCTGGGCCCGACGGACGTCGAGCACCACGACGGGACGGTGGTGGCGCACGGCCGACAGCTCGGCGAAGGTGGCGACCGGGAACGTGCCGAGCGGCTCGGTGCTCCACTCCTGCGGGCCTCCGGTGGCGGCGGCCTCGAGCCGGTCGATGCCGATCCGGACCAGCTCGAGCTGCGCCTCGGCGACCTGCTCCTCGCTCTCCCCGAGCAGGGTGAGCGGGGTCCCCCACTCGATCAGCCAGCCAAGGTAGGTGCTGAACTGGCCGTCGATGCCGAAGTTGAAGGTGCCGGGGACGTGGCCGGCCGCGAACGCGGTGCGGTTGCGCAGGTCCACCACCCACTCCCCCTTGTCGATCCGGGCGCGGAGCTCGGCCGCGTCGGCCCGCTCGGGCGGGGAGAGGTCGGGCGCGCCCGGGCCGGCGGCGTTCGCCGGGCCCATGTGCGCGTAGTAGGCGGGGAAGGCGTCGAGCCCGGCGAGCAGGTCGCGGACGTAGTCCTCCTCGTCCTGGGTCAGCACCGGGTTGCTGCGCCGCTCCTGCCCGATCGTGGAGGCGGTCGCCTCGGACTGGGTCGCGGAGCAGAAGCTGCCGAAGCCGTGGGTGGGGAACACCTCGGCGTCGTCGGGCAGCTGCTCGGCCAGCCGCCGGGCGGAGCCGTGCTGGAGCCGGACCAGCTCGTCGGTGTGGTCCGGGCCGAGCAGGTCGGGCCGGCCGGTGGCCCCGAAGAGCAGGGACCCGCCGGTGAACACCCCGACCGGTCGGCCGTCGTGCTCCAAGGCGTAGGAGAGGTGGGTGAACGTGTGACCGGGCGTGTGGATGGCGCGCACGACCATGCGGTCGCCGACGGGGACCTCGTCCCCGCCGCGGACCGGGGTGCGCTCGAAGCTGACCGGGTCGTCGGCGTTGACCAGGTAGGCCGCGCCGGTCTGCTGGGCCAGCGCGAGGCCGCCGGTCACGTAGTCGTTGTGGATGTGCGTCTCGAAGACGTGGGTGATCCGCACGCCCTCGCGCTCCACGAGCTCCAGCACCCGGTCGATGTCCCGCTGCGGGTCCACGACGAACGCCGTCGTGCCGTCGTGCACCACGTAGCTGCGGTCGCCCAGGGAGGGCGTCTCGATCGGCAGGATCGTCAGGCCTGTCGCGTTCATGTCCATCGGTCTGGTTCCGTCCGTTCCGGCGCGGGCGGCTCCTCCCCCGGATCCGCGCCTCGTCTACGAGTTCCATGGATACCCCCAGGGGTATCATTGTGGTCAACGCTAGCACGACCTGGAAACATTCCCCGGACATCGCGGGAATGCCCTGGACCTCGACCGGGTTATACCCCCACAGGTATACGCTGGACTCCCGTAGGAGGGAAGAGCACACATGGCAACGATCACCCTCGGCGCCGCCGACTTCGAGAAGACCGTGGCGGACAACGACATCGTCCTCGTCGATTTCTGGGCGTCCTGGTGCGGCCCGTGCCGCCAGTTCGCGCCAACCTTCCAGAAGGCGTCGGAGGCCAACCCCGACATCGTCTTCGGCAAGGTCGACACCGAGGCCGAGCAGGCGCTCGCCCGGGCCGCGAACATCACCTCGATCCCGACACTGATGGCCTTCCGCGAGGGCGTGCTCGTCTTCGCCCAGCCCGGCGCCCTGCCGCCGCAGGCGCTCGACCAGGTGATCACGGCCGTCCGCGGGCTCGACATGGCCGAGGTGCACGCCGCGGTGGCCGCCCAGGGCGACGGCGGCCGGTCGTGACCGAGACTGCCACCTACGCCCTGTCCGTCACGGTGGAACGGCCGTTCGCCCGGACCGTCGCCGACGTCCGGGCCGCCCTGGCCGACCAGGGCTTCGGCGTGCTCACCGAGATCGACATCGCAGCCACGCTGAAGGCGAAGCTCGACGTGGAGGTCCCCTCGCAGGTGATCCTCGGGGCGTGCCGCCCGCCGCTGGCGCACCAGGCCCTCCAGGCCGAGCCGTCGGTCGGGCTGCTGCTGCCGTGCAACGTGGTGGTCCGCTCGACGGGCCCCGCCGAGACCGTGGTCGAGGCGGTCGACCCGCAGACGATGGTCGCACTGACCGACAATCCCGGGCTCCAGGACGTCGCCGACGACGCCCGGACCCGCCTCGACGCAGCCCTGGCGTCGTTGACCGCGTAACCGAAGGAGACTCGCGATGGAACTTCCCCCCGAGGAGATGGGGTCGGTCATCAACCGGCTCAAGCGGGCCCAGGGCCAGCTCAGCGGCGTGATCCGGATGCTCGAGGAGGGCCGCGAGTGCGAGGACGTCGTGACCCAGCTCGCCGCCGTCAGCCGGGCACTGGACCGGGCCGGCTTCGCGATCGTGGCGACGGGGCTGCGACAGTGCCTCGTCGAGGACGGCGACCCCGCCAACCTCGACGTGAAGAAGATGGAGAAGCTGTTCCTCTCGCTCGCCTGAGGAACGCCCTGTCATGGACGCGCGCGACTGGGACCAGAGGTACGCCGAGACCGAGCTGATGTGGTCGGCGACACCGAACCGCTTCGTCGAGGGCTCGCTGTCCGAGCTGCGGCCCGGCCGGGCCCTTGACCTGGCCTGCGGCGAGGGCCGCAACGCGATCTGGCTCGCCGGGCGCGGCTGGACCGTCACCGCCCTCGACTTCTCCCGGGTCGCGCTCGACAAGGGCCGGACCCTGGTCATGCGCCACCCGCGCGGGCGCGACCTGAAGGTGGAGTGGGTGCACGGTGACGCCCTCACCCACCCGCTGGGCCGTGAGGCCTACGACCTCGTCGTGGTCGCCTACCTCCAGCTGCCCGAGGAGCAGCGCTACACCGCCGTGCGACGCGCCTTCGACTCCCTGGCGCCGGGCGGCACCTTCTTCCTCGTCGCCCACGACAGCGTCAACCTCACCCACGGCACCGGCGGACCGCAGGACCCTGAGGTCCTCTACACCGCCGAGGACGTGCTCGGCGACCTCGACGGGGAGCGCTTCGAGGTGGTGCGGGCCGAGGCCGTCGAGCGTCCGGTGCCGACCGAGGACGGCAGCACGAGGACTGCCGTCGACGCCCTGGTGCACCTGGTCCGCCTCCAGTGACGCGAACCAGCCTCCCCCGCCGCCCCGGTCGATAGACTCCCGAGCGTGACACCCACGCAGCTGACGGCGTTCGCCAGCGTGGTCCGGCTGGGGTCGGTCAAGGCCGCCGCCGACGAGCTGGAGGTCAGCGAGGCGGCGGTGTCCATGCACGTCGCCCAGCTCCGCCGCGAGCTCGGCGACCAGCTG
>DATIBI010000011.1:0-2152 GCA_035457605.1 Nocardioidaceae bacterium | reverse complement strand
CCGGCGATCACCAGCCTGGTCGACAACGGCTTCATCGTCGTCGCCAACGGCGGCGGCGGCATCCCCGTCGTGCGGCGCGAGAACGGCTCGCTCGGCGGTGTCGAGGCGGTCATCGACAAGGACCTCGGGGCGGCGCTGCTGGCCCGGTCCGTCGCGGCCGACGTCCTCGTGATCGCCACCGACGTGCCGAACGCGGTGCTGCGCTACGGCACCCCCGAGGCCGAGCCGCTGGGGTCGGTGTCGGTACGTCGGATGCGCGAGCTGGCCGCGGAGGGCCACTTCGCCAGCGGCTCGATGGGCCCGAAGGTCGACGCCGCCTGCCGGTTCGTCGAGGCCGGTGGAGCACGAGCGGTGATCAGCAACCTGGACAACATCGTGGACGCGGCCGCCGGACGGGCCGGCACCGTGATCACGGCGAGCTGAACCCAGCAGACCGAGCACGTAGACCGAGAATCAACGCAAACGAGAAGGAGCTCATCCCATGCCCGAGCCAATCGAGGTCCGCAAGGTCCCGATCCTCAACGTGTCCGACGCCAGCGGTCTGGGTGACCTGATCGACAAGGGTGTCCTCGACGCCGACCGCGTCATCGCGGTGATCGGCAAGACCGAGGGCAACGGCGGTGTGAACGACTACACCCGGATCATCGCGGACCGCGCGTTCCGTGAGGTGCTGGTCGAGAAGGGCACCCGCAGCGCCGAGGACGTCAAGCAGGTCCCGATCGTGTGGTCCGGCGGCACCGACGGCGTGATCAGCCCCCACGCCACGGTCTTCGCGACCGTGCCGGCCGACTCGGTCGAGCAGACCGACGAGCCGCGGCTGACCGTGGGCTTCGCCATGAGCGACGAGCTGCTGCCCGAGGACATCGGCCGGACCGCGATGGTCTCCAAGGTCGCCGACGCGGTGAAGGTCGCGATGGAGCGGGCCGGCATCACCGACCCCGCGGACGTGCACTACGTGCAGACCAAGACCCCGCTGCTGACCATCCACACCATCCGTGACGCCAAGAGCCGCGGCAAGACCGTGTGGACCGAGCACACCCACGAGTCGATGGACCTGTCCAACGGCTGCACCGCGCTCGGCATCGCCGTCGCGCTCGGCGAGATCGAGATGCCCTCGGACGAGGACGTCATGCACAACCGCGACCTGTACTCCAGCGTCGCCTCCTGCTCCAGCGGCGTGGAGCTCGACCAGGCCCAGGTGGTCGTGGTCGGCAACGCGCGCGGTGTCGGCGGCCGCTACCGGATCGGCCACTCGGTGATGACCGACGCCCTGGACCAGGACGGGATCTGGGCCGCGGTCAAGGACGCAGGGCTCGACCTGCCCGAGCGCCCGCACTGGAAGGACCTGCAGGGCCGGCTGGTCAACGTGTTCCTCAAGTGCGAGGTCAGCCAGGACGGCACCGTGCACGGGCGCCGGAACGCCATGCTCGACGACTCCGACGTGCACTGGCACCGCCAGATCAAGTCGTGCGTCGGCGGCGTGACCGCTGCGGTCACCGGCGACCCGGCCGTGTTCGTGTCGGTGTCCGCGGCGCACCAGGGCCCCGACGGCGGCGGCCCGGTCGCGGCGATCGTCGACCTCGGGGACGAGCCGACGGGGTACGTCCCGCCGAACGCCTGACGGGAGCCGGTGCGTACGGCGGAGCGGCCGAGCCGCCCGTCGTACGCGCACTTCCCGAGTGAAAACGCCACTTCCCGTGTGTCATGACGCGCGGGAAGTGGCGGTTTCACGACATACCGTGGGAAAACACCCGCCCCACGGCACGCCGCCGCGCCGCCGCGCCCGTCAGAGCGCCCGGACACCCCACGAGGACGAGTGCTCGTCGCCCGGCTGTCCCGCCGGCGCCAGCACCACCAGGTCCTCGCCGGACCGGAACGCGTTCGCGCCGGCGGTCATCGGCTCGACGGCCAGCGCCTGCCGCGCCCCCTCGTCGAGGGTGTCGCCGCTGAACAGCTGCACCCAGCCGTGCCGCTCGTCCATCCACAGCACGACGCCGGTGCCGGAGCCCGGGTCGGACAGCACCACCTGCGCGCGGCCGTCGGGCTCACGGTCGAGGTCGGTGAACGCATGGTCGAGGACCAGGTCGCCGACCGGCCGGGCGGTCCTGAAGTCGTACGGCGTGCCGGCCACCTCCTCCCGGCCCACGGGCAG
>DATIBI010000010.1:0-28898 GCA_035457605.1 Nocardioidaceae bacterium | reverse complement strand
TGCATGAGCAAAGTTCTGTCCGCTGTCGCATGGCCGTACGCCAACGGCCCGCGCCACATCGGCCACGTGGCCGGTTTCGGCGTGCCCTCCGACGTCTTCAGCCGCTACATGCGGATGGCCGGACACGACGTGCTCATGGTGTCGGGCACCGACGAGCACGGCACCCCGATCCTGGTCGCCGCCGACGCGGCCGGGGTCTCTGCGCGCGAGCTGGCCGACCGCAACAACCGGCTGATCGTCGAGGACCTCACCGCGCTCGGCCTCTCCTACGACCTCTTCACCCGCACCACCACGCGCAACCACTACGCGGTGGCGCAGGAGATGTTCACGACCGTTCACAAGAACGGCTACATGATCGAGCAGACCACGCACGGGGCGATCTCGCCGTCCACCGGACGCACCCTGCCCGACCGCTACATCGAGGGCACCTGCCCGATCTGCGGGTACGACGGGGCGCGCGGCGACCAGTGCGACAACTGCGGGAACCAGCTCGACCCCACCGACCTGAAGAACCCGCGCAGCCGGATCAACGGCGAGGTCCCCGAGTTCGTCGAGACCCAGCACTTCTTCCTCGACCTGCCCGCGCTCGCCGACGCGCTGAGTGCGTGGCTCGACGAGCGGGAGGCCTCCGGCACCTGGCGGCCGAACGTGATCCGCTTCAGCCAGAACATCCTCGAGGACATCAAGCCGCGCGCGATGACCCGGGACATCGACTGGGGCATCCCGGTCCCGCTCGAGGGGTGGCGCGACCAGCCGACCAAGCGGCTCTACGTCTGGTTCGACGCGGTCATCGGCTACCTGTCTGCGTCGATCGAGTGGGCCCGCCGGCTGGGGGACCCCGAGCGGTGGCGCGAGTGGTGGAACGACGCCGAGGCGCTGTCCTACTACTTCATGGGCAAGGACAACATCACCTTCCACTCCCAGATCTGGCCGGCGGAGCTGCTGGCGTACGACGGGCGGGGCAGCCGAGGCGGCGAGCCCGGTGCCTACGGCACGCTCAACCTGCCCACCGAGGTGGTCTCCAGCGAGTTCCTCACCATGGAGGGCCGGAAGTTCTCCTCCTCCAAGGCGATCGTGATCTACGTCCGTGACGTCCTGGAGCGCTACCAGGCCGACGCGCTGCGCTACTTCATCTGCGCCGCGGGGCCGGAGAACCAGGACAGCGACTTCACCTGGGCCGAGTTCGTCCGCCGCACCAACGACGAGCTCGTCGCCGGCTGGGGCAACCTGGTGAACCGGACCGCGAACATGATCGCCAAGAGCTTCGGCGAGATCCCCGCCGCCGGACCGCTGACCGCCGAGGACGAGGAGATCCTGGCCACCGTGCAGGCCGGCTTCGGCACCGTCGGCGGGCTGATCGGGCGGCACCGGCAGAAGCAGGCGATCGGCGAGGCGATGCGGGTGGTCGCCGAGGTGAACAAGTACGTCTCCGACATGGCGCCGTGGAAGCTGAAGGGCGACGACGAACGCGAGCGGCTGGGCACGATCCTGCACGTCACCGCGCAGGCGGTCGCCGACTGCAACCTGATCCTGTCGCCGTTCCTGCCCCACAGCGCGAACGCGGTGGACCGGGTCCTCGGCGGCGCCGGCGACGTGCAGCCCATGCCGGTGATCGAGGAGGTCGAGGACCTCGACGGCGGGCCGTCGTACCCGATCATCACCGGGGAGTACTCCGGCACGCCGCGCTGGGAACGCCGGCCGATCACGGTCGGCACGCCGGTGGCCAAGCCGGCGCCGGTGTTCACCAAGCTCGACACCGCGGTTGTGGAGGAGGAGCTCAGGCGGCTCGAGGGCGGGGCCTGAGTGGCGCTGCACCCGCAGGCCGAGCGGGCGATGGCCCTGTGGGCCCAGGGCCCACGAGTCACCGATCCCGGCTACGACATCACCGACCAGCGCCGTCTGGCGCGGGAGCTGGCGGCGGCCGAGACGCGTGAGCAGGTGGCCCGGGTCGCGGACGTCGACGCGGACGGCGTGCCGTGCCGGGTGTTCGAGCCCGAGGGCGCACGCGGCCCGGTGATCGTCTTCCTGCACGGCGGCGGGTTCGTGTTCGGGGACCTCGACACCCACGACGCGCACGCGCGGCGGATGGCCAACCGCACCGCCTGCACGGTGCTCGCCGTCGACTACCGGCGCCCGCCCGAACATCCGTTCCCGGCGGCGCCCGACGACGTCGACACCGCGGTGTCCTGGCTGGCGGGCAACGCCCACGACCTCGGCGTGGACCCGGACCGGATGGTCGCGCTCGGCGACAGTGCCGGCGGCAATCTCGCGCTCGTCGCGGCACTGCGGCGCCCGGGCCGGTTCGCCGCGACCGTGCTCGTCTACCCGTTCGTGGACCCGGCGATGCGGTTCGACTCCTACCGCCGCGAGGCCGGGGGACTCGGTGCCGCCGAGGGCGCCTGGTACTGGCAGCAGTACCTCGCCGACCCCGCGCACCGGGACCACCCCGACGCGAGCCCGATCGACGCCACCACGCTCGGCACCCTGCCGCCGACGCTGGTGCAGGCAGCGGAGCACGACCCGCTGGTGGACGAGGACGCCGAGCTGGCGCGGCGGATCGAGGCGGCCGGCGCGAAGGTCACGCTGACCACCTACCCCGGGATGATCCACGGGTTCTGGCGGCAGACCGCGATGTTCGACGCGGCCGAGGAGGCGCTCGCCGAGATCGCCGACTTCCTCCGCCGTACCCTCTGAGACCCCGCCGGGCCGGTCCCGTTCCGCGGGTCCGCACCGGGGGCAGCCCGGCCGTTCGCCACCGCCCGGCCGGTGAGACAATTGCGGCCATGCGCGTTCATCTCGGTTCCGACCATGCCGGCCTCGAGCTCAAGGACCACCTGCTGACCTGGCTCACCGACCAGGGGCACGAGGTCGTCGACCACGGTCCGTTCGTCTACGACGCCGTCGACGACTACCCGCCGTTCTGCCTGCGCGCGGCGGAGGGTGTCGCCGCCGAGCCCGGCAGCTTCGGTGTGGTGATCGGAGGGTCCGGCAACGGCGAGCAGATCGCGGCGAACAAGGTCAAGGGCATCCGGGCCGCGCTGGTGTGGAACGAGGAGACCGCGGTGCTGGCGCGCGACCACAACGACGCCAACGTGATCTCGGTCGGCGGCCGGATGCACACCCTCGAGGAGATGACCCGGTTCATCGAGGTCTTCCTCACCACCCCCTACAGCAACGGTGAGCGGCACGACCGTCGGATCGCGCAGATCGGCGCCTACGAGGTGACCGGGGAGCTGCCGCCGCTGCCGGAGTCGGCGCTGCGGTCCAACGCCTGACGTGCCCGAGGGGCACACCCTTCACCGGCTCGCCCGGACGCTGCGCGAGCACTTCGCCGGCGCGCGCGTGGCGGTGACCAGCCCGCAGGGCCGGTTCGCCGACTCCGCCGCGCTGCTCGACGGCTCCGTCCTCGAGGACGCGCAGGCGTGGGGCAAGCACCTGTTCGTCGGCTTCGCCGGGGACCGGTTCGTGCACGTGCACCTCGGCCTCTACGGCAAGCTCGACGTGTACGGCGGACCCGCCCCCGCTCCGGTCGGCCAGGTGCGGATGCGTCTGGTCGCCGACCGGTCCTACGCCGACCTGCGCGGGGCGACGGCCTGCGAGCTGGTGACCGAGGAGCAGCGCACGGAGATCGTGAGCAGGCTCGGGCCGGACCCGCTGCGCGCGGACGCCGACCCGGGTCGCGCGTGGAGCCGGGTCAGCCGGAGCCGGTTGGCGCTCGGGGTGCTGCTGATGGACCAGAGCGTGTTGGCCGGGGTCGGCAACGTCTACCGGGCGGAGGTGCTGTTCCGGCACCGGCTGCACCCGCTGCGTCCGGGGAACACGCTGCGCCGGCGCCGGTTCGACGCGCTCTGGGACGACCTGGTGGAGCTCATGCACGAGGGCGTGCGGACCGGGCGCATCGACACGGTCCGCGACGAGCACACCCCCGAGGCGATGGGCCGCGACCCGCGGCAGGACGACCACGGAGGCGAGGTCTACGTCTACCGGCGCGACGGCCGCCCCTGCCACGTGTGCGGGACGCGCGTACGTACCGAGGTGCTCGCCGCGCGCAACCTGTTCTGGTGTCCGCGGTGCCAGCCGAAGTTCCGCTCCCGCGCGGCGGCAGGATGACGCCGCCCCTGCTTGGCGGCAGGGTCACGAAGCCGTACCGTTGAGTCGTTTTCCGACTTGTCGCCCCCTGCCGACACTAAGGTTTTCCCCTGTGGTCGCTGCCCCGCACCTGGACCGCCTGACGCACCTGCCCGGACGTCAGGTGTCGCGGCGTTTCCGCGGCAGGTGGCGCCGCCTGCGCTACTCCGAGACCTCGGTCGCGGTCGCCCTGTGCGCGATGAGCGCGCTGTGCGGCGCGCTCACCTTCCAGTGGCCGAACAGTCTCCCGGTCACCTTGGTGGTCGTCCCGCTCGTGCTCGGCAACCTGCTGCTCGGCCCGCGCACGCTGCCGTGGTTCGTCGTCTTCTCCCTCGGCGTCCTCGTCGTCGCGGTCTCCGACCCGGACGTGGCGATGGACAACCGCCGGGTCGGCGGCATCGTGATCTCGTTCACCGTCGGGCTGATCATCCTCGTGTCCTCGTTCCGCCGCTCCCGGCTGGGCGTAGCAGGTGCCCGCGGCGAGTCGATGCTGGTCGACCTGCGGGAGCGGATCAGCCGGCAGAGCGAGATCCCCGACCTGCCGGCGGGATGGTACTCCGAGGCCGTCATGCGCTCGGCCGGCGGCTCGTCCTTCGCCGGCGACTTCATCGTGGCCAGCATCTCGCCGGACCGGCGGTTCCTCGAGGTGGCGGTCGTCGACGTCTCGGGCAAGGGCGAGCAGGCCGGGACGCGTTCGCTGCTGCTGTCCGGCTCGTTCGGCGGGCTGCTCGGCGCGCTGCCGCCCAGCCAGTTCCTGCCGGCCGCGAACGACTACCTGCTCCGTCAGGACTGGAGCGAGGGCTTCGCGACCGCGGTGCACCTCTCGCTCAACCTCGACACCGGCGAGTTCGAGCTGCGCTCGGCCGGTCACCCGCCGGCCGTCCAGCTGCATGCCGGCTCGGGCCGCTGGGGCGTGCACGAGACCGACGGCCCGGTGCTCGGCCTGATGCGCAACGCGGAGTTCCGCCTGGTCACCGGGAGCCTGCAGCACGGCGACGCCCTGCTGCTCTACACCGACGGCCTCGTGGAGACCCCCCAGCGCGACATCTCGCTCGGCATCGACAAGCTGCTCGGGCAGGGGGAGCGGCTGCTGCGGCTCGGCTTCGAGCAGGGTGCGCACCGGCTGATCGACCAGCTCGAGTCGATGAACGACGACCGGGCGCTGCTGCTCCTGCACCGTCGCTGACCGGGCCGGGACGGCGACCTCCGCGCGAGCCGTCCGCAGGGGTCGCCTGGCCGGGAACGCCACGAGCCCCGGACCGAGGGACCGGGGCTCGTGGGGACGGAGCGGATGACGGGAATCGAACCCGCGTAGCTAGTTTGGAAGACTAGGGCTCTACCATTGAGCTACATCCGCAAAGCCACCGCCCGTCACCGGGTCGGCAGCGCGTCAATGGTGCCACAGGAATCGCCGCGCGTCCCAATCACCCCGGCCGTGTGGGCGGGCTCATAGCGCGATTCGGGGGACCGGCTGGTCGTCCACTAGACTCCCCGGGGTTGTCCACCGGGGCGTAGCGTAGTGGCTAGCGCGCCTGCTTTGGGAGCAGGAGATCGCAGGTTCGAGTCCTGTCGCCCCGACCACACGCGCACGGGCCCCGTGGCCGCGTGTGTCTGCAAGTTTCCAAACGACTGAGGAGATAGACCTGTGAAGAGCGCCGTCGAGACTTTGAGCCCGACCCGGGCCAAGCTCACCGTCGAGGTGCCCTTCGAGGAGCTCAAGCCGAGCCTCGACGCGGCGTACAAGAAGATCGCCCAGCAGATCAACGTCCCGGGCTTCCGCAAGGGCAAGGTCCCCCCGATGGTCATCGACCGTCAGATCGGCCGCCCCGCGGTGCTCGACGAGGCGATCAACAACGCCCTGCCGCAGCTCTACGTCCAGGCTCTCCAGGAGAACGACCTCCAGCCGCTTGCCCAGCCGGAGATCGACATCACCAAGTTCGAGGACAACGAGACCCTCGAGTTCACCGCCGAGGTCGAGGTCCGTCCGCAGGTCACGCTGCCCGAGTACGACGGGCTCGAGGTGTCCGTGGACGACGTCGCGGTCAGCGACGAGGACGTCGAGGAGCAGGTGAAGAACCTGCGCGAGCGGTTCGCCACCCTCAACGAGGTCGAGCGCGCCGCCGCCGAGGGCGACTTCGTGGTCATGGACCTGCGCGCCACCAAGGACGGCGAGCTCGTCGAGGGCGCCGAGGTCAGCGGCATGAGCTACCAGGTCGGCCGCGGCGGCATGCTCGAGGGCCTCGACGAGGCGCTGACCGGGATGTCCGCCGGCGACGAGAAGACCTTCCAGTCCCAGCTGGTCGGCGGCGACGCCCTGGGTGAGGACGTCGACGTCGAGGTCAAGGTCTCCGCCGTCAAGGAGCAGGAGCTCCCCGAGCTCGACGACGAGTTCGCGCAGACCGCCTCGGAGTTCGACACCGTCGAGGAGCTCACCGCCGACGTGCGCACCCGGCTCGAGCGCGGCAAGCGCCTCGAGCAGGCCGCCGCCGCCCGTGACGCGGTCCTCGAGAAGCTGCTGGACATGGTCGAGATCCCGCTGCCCGACTCCGTCGTCGAGGCCGAGATCACCGCCCGCCGCGAGAACATCGAGCAGCAGCTCGGCTTCGCGGGGATGACCATGGAGCAGTACCTCGACAACGAGAAGATGACCGTCGACGAGTTCGAGGCCGACCTGGAGAAGCGGGTCCGCGACGCCGTCGCCGCGCAGTTCATCCTCGACGAGGTCGCGAAGAAGGAAGAGATCGGCGTCGAGCAGAGCGAGCTCTCCGAGCACATCTTCCGTCGCGCGCAGCAGTCCGGTCAGGACCCCAACGAGTTCGCCAAGCACATGGTCGAGCACAACCACATCCCGGAGATGGTCTCCGAGGTCGTGCGCGGCAAGGCGCTGGCCACCATCGTGGAGTCGGCGAAGGTCACCGACGAGTCCGGCAACCACGTCGAGCTGAAGAACCTGCAGCCCGACGGCAGCATCGCCGAGCCGAGCGAGGCCGGCGAGGAGGCCACCGAGGGCGAGGCCGCGGAGGACAAGGCCGAGGCCTGAGCCGCACCCCGTTCCTGACGCCGGGCGCGTCGCCACCCCTGTAGTGGTGACGCGCCCGGCGTCGTCCTTCCACCCTGCGGGCACGCCCGTTGACGTACCGGCGGTATGCCCCCGACACTGTCCGGCGTGAGGAGGACCCGCACGAACCCGGACAGAGCGCCCGACGTGGGGCTCGCCGCGGCGGCCGCGCTCGCGGGGGAGTACGCCGACGACCTCCTCCTCGGCACGGTCCGCGACGTGCACAAGGCGGTCGCCGCCCGTGTCTTCGGGCTGGTCGACCGGGCCACCGGTGGCGCGGCGCGGCTGCCGCGGACGGTGCACGACGAGGTCTCCACCCGGGTGTACGCCGGTCTGGGCGCGGGTCTGCGGGCGGCCTCTGCCGGGCTGTGGGCCGCCGACCGGCGCGGCTTCGGGCCTCGGCTGCAGTCCGGTTCCACCGGTCGGCACGTGCTCTCGGCCGTGAACGGGCTGATCGGTGACCGGCTCGAGCGCGAGCGCCCCGAGCTGGCGATCTCCCTCGCGGTGCGCGTCGGCGGGTCCGACGTACCGCCCACTGCCCAGGCACTGGCCGAGGCCTTCCCCGACGCCACGGGCGACGTGGTGGTGTTCCTGCACGGGCTGGGCGAGAACGACGATTCGTGGAAGCTGCGCCAGGCCGACCACGGCGGCACCTACGGCACCCGGCTGGCGACGGAGACCTCGTGGACACCGGTCTACCTGCGCGCCAACACCGGCCTGCCCATCGCGGAGAACGGGGCGGCCGTGGCGGGCCTGCTGGACCGGCTCGTGGAGGCGTGGCCGGCGCGGGTACGTCGGATCGCGCTGGTCGGCCACTCGATGGGCGGGCTGGTGCTGCGTGCCGCGTGCGCCGTGGTCAGCGAGGCGCGGACGCCGTGGACGTCGCTGGTCACCGACGTGGTCACCCTCGGCACCCCGCACCTGGGCGCCCCGCTCGAGCGGACCGTCAACGCCGGGGCGCAGCTGCTCCGGGTGCTGCCCGAGTCGGCGCCGTTCGGGCGGATCCTGGAGTACCGCAGCGTCGGGATCCTCAATCTCCGCCACGGGCTGGCCGCGGACGTCCAGCACCTGCCACACGCCCGGTACCGGCTGGTCGCGGCCACCCTCGGCGACACCCCCGGGCACCCGCTGAGCCAGGCCTTCGGGGACCTGCTGGTGCGCTACCCCTCCGCCGTCGGGCTCGGCCGTCGCGGTCGGGAGATGTTCCCCGACGCGGACCTGCTGCACGTCCCGCGCACCGACCACTTCGGCCTGCTGAACCACCCCGACGTCTACGCCGCCCTGAAGCGCTGGCTCGCCTGAGCCAGGCACGATCCGTGAGGAGAACGATGAACCAGCCCCTGCCCATCAGCGCGTCCGTGGAGATCGCCGCACCGCCGGAGGCCGTGTGGGCCGCCGTGTCCGACCCACGGCGGATGGGCGAGTGGAGCCCCGAGTGCCGCCGGGTCTTCGTGCTCGGATCGGGGGAGACCGGGGTCGGCTCCCGTCTGCTCGGGATCAACCGGCGGGGCTTCGCGGTGTGGCCGACGCTCTCCACGGTGGTCCGGTACGAGCCGGGTACGGCGATGGCCTGGACGGTCCGCGAGAGCGGCGCGACCTGGACCTACGGGCTCGAGCCTGCCGGCGCGGGGACCCGGCTGACCGGGCGGCGAGACCTGGACGGCTACAGCCGGCTCACCCGGGTCGCGGCACCGGTCATCGGCGGCGCGGTCGGCCACGACCGCGAGCTCGCGGAGGGCATCCGCACGACCCTGGAGCGGATCAAGGCCGCGGTCGAGGCGAGCGCGGTCGCAACCCGCTGACGGACGGCCCGGGTCCAACGCCCAGCGGTCAGCGGCCGTTGGTCGGCGGCCGTTGGTCGGCGGCCGTCGCTCACACGCCGAGCTCGGCGCGGCGTGCGGGGAGTCCGTCGGCCAGCCACCCCCCGAACAGGTGGGGCAGGTCCCGCGGACCCGTGACCGTCAGCCGGGACCCGTCCTCGGGCAGGTCCTCCTCGCCGACGGGCACGACGGTCACCTGCTCGCGCAGCGCGGCCACCGACCACCAGCGCAGCTCGTGCAGGTTCTCGGCCCGCAGCTCCTCGACGGTGAAGGAGCCGGCCGGCTCGAACGCCGGCACCCGGAGGAACCAGTACCACTCCTCCTGCCCGTCGTACTCGCCGAACGGGAACGGGTGCACCCGGTGGGCGACGCACGGGCCCGGGTCGTGTGCGGACAGGTCCAGCCCGGTCTCCTCGCGCAGCTCCCGGGCCAGGCCGTCGAGAGGGTCCTCGCCCTCGTCGAGCCCGCCACCGGGCGTGCACCAGACGTCGAGGCCGGGGAACTCGTAGCGCACCAGCAGGAGCCGGTCGCACGGGTCGACCAGGAACGCGCGGACGGCCTGGCGGTAGCGGGGTGGTCGTGACACGAGCGGCAGCGTAGCCGGAGCGGGCCCGTGCGCTGTGGGCGAACAGAGGGGGATACCCCGTGGAAGTCACCGGTGTTGCGGCTAGGGTCGGGGACGTGAATGAGACTTCGGTTCCCCAGATGAACGGCGGCGGCCCGTCGTACGGGCTCGACGACCACATTTACCAGCGACTGCTCAAGGAGCGGATCGTCTTCCTCGGGTCGGAGGTGCGCGACCAGAACGCCAACGCGATCTGCGCGCAGATGCTCCTGCTGAACGCCGAGGACCCCGAGGCGGACATCTTCCTCTACATCAACAGCCCGGGCGGGTCCGTGGACGCCGGCATGGCGATCTACGACACCATGAACTACATCGCCAACGACGTCGCCACCGTGGGCATGGGCCTGGCCGCGTCGATGGGCCAGTTCCTGCTCTGCGCCGGTGCCCCGGGCAAGCGCTACGCGCTGCCGCACGCGCGGATCATGATGCACCAGCCCTCGGGCGGCATGGGCGGCTCGGCCTCGGACATCAAGATCCAGGCCCAGCAGTCGCTGCACATCAAGAAGGTGCTGTTCAACCTGATCAGCCAGCACACCGGGCAGCCGCTCGAGCAGGTCGAGCAGGACGCCGACCGTGACCGCTGGTTCACCGCCGACCAGGCGCTCGAGTACGGCTTCATCGACAAGGTCGTCGCCAACGCGGGCCAGGTCGCCGACCAGGGCCGTCCGGCCGAGAAGTGAGGGACCGAATGACCAGCACGAACATCCCCGGCCTGACCGGACGCGCCGGCGAGCACGCGTCGCCGAGCATGAACTACTACATCCCGCAGTGGGAGGAGCGCACCTCCTACGGGTTCCGGCGGATCGACCCCTACGCGAAGCTGTTCGAGGACCGCATCATCTTCCTCGGAACGCCGATCTCCGACGACATCGCCAACGCGGTGATGGCGCAGCTGCTGTGCCTGGAGTCGATGGACCCCGAGCGGGACATCCAGATCTACATCAACAGCCCGGGCGGCTCGTTCACGGCGCTGACCGCGATCTACGACACGATGCGGTTCGTCAAGCCCGACATCCAGACGGTGTGCCTGGGCCAGGCGGCCTCCGCAGCGGCGATCCTGCTCGCTGCCGGCGCGCCCGGCAAGCGGCTGGCCCTGCCGAACTCGCGGATCCTCATCCACCAGCCCTACACCGAGGGCTCCTACGGCCAGACCTCCGACATCGAGATCCAGGCCAACGAGATCCTGCGCATGCGCGAGCTGCTCGAGCGGATGATCGCCGACCACACCGGCAAGGACCAGGACACGGTCAGCCACGACATCGAGCGGGACAAGATCCTGACCGCGGAGGCGGCCGTCGAGTACGGCCTGATCGACGCGATCCTCGAGTCCCGCAAGGGCACAGCCGCCCTGGCGTGATGCCGGGCGGCAACCCCGCCTGCCCGTCCGGGGGCGTCCCCGCGGGAACGCCCCGGACGGGCGAAGGGACTCGCCGTGTCCCCATCCCATTTGGGGGCGTGACGGGGTACCTTCGAGTTTGAGTAAGTCTGATGAACGTGCTGGCGCGAGACTGTCGTCGGCCTGATCGAAGGAGTCGTCGCCTGTGGCACGCATCGGTGACGGAGGCGACCTGCTGAAGTGCTCGTTCTGCGGGAAGAGCCAGAAGCAGGTCAAGAAGCTCATTGCAGGTCCGGGCGTCTACATCTGTGACGAGTGCATCGACCTGTGCAACGAGATCATCGAGGAGGAGCTCAGCGAAGGCAGCGAGGTCGGCCTCGAGGAGCTTCCCAAGCCACGCGAGATCTTCGAGTTCCTCAACTCCTACGTGATCGGCCAGGAGACCGCCAAGAAGTCCCTGGCCGTTGCTGTGTACAACCACTACAAGCGGGTCCAGGCCGGCGTCTCCACCGGTCGCCACGCCAAGGACGAGGCCGTCGAGCTGGCCAAGTCCAACATCTTGGTCATCGGCCCGACCGGGTGCGGCAAGACCTATCTCGCGCAGACGTTGGCCCGGATGCTCAACGTGCCGTTCGCGATCGCCGACGCCACCGCGCTGACCGAGGCCGGCTACGTCGGCGAGGACGTCGAGAACATCCTGCTCAAGCTGATCCAGGCCGCCGACTACGACGTCAAGAAGGCCGAGACCGGCATCATCTACATCGACGAGATCGACAAGGTGGCCCGCAAGGCGGAGAACCCCTCGATCACCCGTGACGTCTCCGGCGAGGGCGTGCAGCAGGCGCTGCTGAAGATCCTCGAGGGCACCACCGCCTCGGTGCCGCCGCAGGGCGGGCGCAAGCACCCGCACCAGGAGTTCATCCAGATCGACACCACGAACATCCTGTTCATCGTGGGCGGGGCGTTCGCCGGGCTCGAGAACATCGTCGAGCAGCGGATCGGGAAGAAGACCCTCGGCTTCGGCGCGCAGCTGCCGTCGAAGGAGGAGCGGGACATGGAGAAGATCTTCTCCGAGGTCATGCCCGAGGACCTGCTCAAGTTCGGCCTGATCCCCGAGTTCATCGGTCGGCTCCCGGTGATCGCGACGGTCGACAAGCTCAACCGCGAGGCGCTCGTCCAGATCCTCACCGAGCCCCGCAACGCCCTGGTGAAGCAGTACCAGAAGCTGTTCGAGCTCGACGGTGTCGAGCTCGAGTTCACGACCGACGCCGTCGACGCGGTCGCCGACCTCGCGATGATGCGGGGCACCGGCGCCCGTGGCCTGCGCGCCATCATCGAGGAGGTCCTCCTCCACGTGATGTACGACGTGCCCTCCCGTGAGGACGTCGCCAAGGTCGTGGTGACCGGCGAGGTCGTCAGCGACAACGTGAACCCGACCCTGGTGCCGCGCGAGGCGGAGAACAAGAAGAAGAAGTCCGCCTGACCGAGGTCCCCCTCGGCGACCGGGGGCCGTTCGCGCGGGGCGGGTGTGACGCGCGTTATGCCCGAGTTCTCCGGTTTTCCTGATATTCGGCAGCCGTGCCGGAAGAATTGACGAGTATCTGAACTGGCTCGTCTCGGGAGTACCCCTGGTGAAGGCTGACCACAGGAAGCCTGTCCTCGCGTTCGGCGTGCTCGTCGTGCTCGCGGCAGCCGTCGTGGGCAGCAACCGCGCGGACGCCCGGCACACCGAGTACCGCGCGATGGGCTCGATCTCGGCCTACACCGCGGCGGTCCACGGATCGCTCCCGAACCCGGCCGCACCGGTGACACCGACCGCCCTCGTCACCTCCACGCCGGCAACGGGCGCGTCGACGGTCGCGTCCTCGGACGGTGACGGCTCCTCGGGTACGTCGGACCGGCGGCGTGCGCCCGCGTCCGGGACGACGGTCGACGCCCGCGCCGACCGGCGGCCACCCACCCAGGCACAGGCCGCCACCTCCCGCGGGCACGGCACGGTCCGGACCCCGGTCGGGCGCCACGGACACCCGCACGGCCAACCTCCGGGGCAGGCCAGGACCGAGCCCTCCGCACCGGCGACGTCCGGGCGCGGTTCCGGCCACCTCCGCAGCGCGCTGCCCCGGGTCGACGTGACCGCGCAGGGACGGCTGCCACGTGAGCTGCGGCGGCTGCTGCGCGGAGGACAGGACGCGTCGTTCAGCCGCCGGGTCGGTGCCCTCCTCGAGTCGAGCAGCCGGGCCGACGACCGTGCCCTGCTGGACGCGGACGCTCAGCTGCTGACGCGGGCGCTGCTCGACGCGCAGTCCGGCCGCTGAGCGTTTTGCCCGCCGTTCACCGGCCGCATGGTTAGGCTCACCCGGTGACCACACCACTGCACCCACTCGAGCTCCCCGCCGCACCCGGCGACTGGGAGCCCTGGTACAGCCGTCGCACCGACGCCGAGCTGGCCCGCGCCCGTGACCTCGTCTCGCAGCTGAAGGGCGCACCGCCCGCCGACGCGACGTCGGTGCTCCGCACCTGGAACGAGATCAGCCTGGCCCTGGCCAACGCGTTTGCCGTCTCCTCGCTGATGTCCCAGGTCCACCCCGACGAGGCCGTCCGGACCCGCGCGGAGAAAGGGGAGCAGGAGGCGCACCGCCTGCTCACCGAGCTCGGGCTGGACCGCGAGCTCTACGAGGTGCTCGCCGGTGTCGACAACCGTGGGCTCGACCCCGCGGCGGCGCGCGTGCTGGAGCTGGCTCTGCGCGACTTCCGCCGCGCCGGTGTGGACCGCGATGAGGCGGTCCGCGAGCGGCTGCGGCAGCTGGCCGAGCGGGAGACCGAGCTGGCGCAGGAGTTCTCCAAGAACATCCGCGACGACGTGCGCACGGTCCGTCTCGAGCCGCACCGCCTCGAGGGTCTGCCGGCCGACTACGTCGAGGAGCGCACCGCGGGGGAGGACGGCCTGGTGCGGATCAGCACCGACTACCCCGACTACGTGCCGTTCATGACCTTCGCCCAGGACCGGGCGGCCCGCGGGGAGCTGCTCCGTGCGTTCCTGAACCGGGCGTGGCCCGACAACGACGCCGTGCTGCGCGAGCTGCTCCGGCTGCGCGACGAGCACGCCCGGCTGCTCGGCTACGCCGACTGGCCCAGCTACGACGCCGAGGTCAAGATGATCGGCAAGGGCTCGGCGATCCCCGAGTTCATCGACAAGATCGCGGCCGCCGCGGAGGATTCCGCCCGTCGCGACTACGGGATCCTGCTCGCCCGGCTGCAGCGCGACCACCCCGAGGCGGCCACGGTCGACAGCACCGACAAGGCCTACTACGCCGAGCTGATCCGCAAGGAGCGCTTCGACGTCGACGCCCAGGAGGTGCGGGAGTACTTCGACTTCGTCAAGGTGCGCGAGGGTCTGCTGAGCGTCACCGGTCGGCTGTTCGGGATCGACTACACCCCGGTCCGCGACGCCTCCCGCTGGCACGAGGACGTGGCGGTCTACGACGTCACCGGCGACGGCGAGCTGCTCGGCCGGATCTATCTCGACCTGCACCCCCGCGAGGGCAAGTACAAGCACGCCGCGCAGTTCGACCTGGTCCCCGGCATCGCCGGACGCCAGCTCGCCGAGGGCGTGCTGGTGTGCAACTTCCCGCGCGGGCTGATGGAGCACGACGACGTGGTGACCCTGTTCCACGAGTTCGGCCACCTGGTGCACCACGTGCTCGCCGGTCGGCACGAGTGGGCGCGGTTCTCCGGTGTCGCCACCGAGTGGGACTTCGTAGAGGCCCCTTCACAGATGCTGGAGGAGTGGGCCTGGGACGCGGAGATCCTCACCTCCTTCGCGACCAACGCGGCGGGTGAGCCGATCCCGTCAGAGCTGGTCGAGAAGATGCGCAGCGCCGAGGAGTTCGGGAAGGGCTACCTGGCCCGGACGCAGATGTTCTACGCGGCGCTGTCGTACTGGGTGCACCAGGAGGTCCCGGAGGACACCACCGAGATGGTCCGCGAGCTGCAGGCGCGCTACGACTGCTTCTCCTACGTGCCCGACACCCACTTCCAGGCCGCCTTCGGGCACCTCGAGGGCTACACCTCGGGGTACTACACCTACATGTGGAGCCTGGTCATCGCCAAGGACCTGTTCTCGGCCTTCGACTCCGAGGACCTGTTCGCGCCGGAGGTGGCCTACCGCTACCGCGACCGGATCCTCTCCGCCGGTGGCAGCAGGGACGCGGCCGACCTGGTGGAGGACTTCCTCGGCCGGCCGTACACCTTCGACGCGTTCGAGAGCTGGCTCAACCGCTCCTGATCGCGCGCCCTCCCGTCACCCCGGCCACGCGACCCGACCCGACCTGGCCGGGGCGGGAGTTTTCACGACATCCCATGGGAAAACGGAACTTCCCGCGGCAAATACGCCGCGGGAAGTTCCGCTTTCACGACATACCTTGGGAAAACACCCACCCGCCAATCACGCAAGGTGGTTCCCCACCCGCAGGTCAGGACGAGGGCTGGTCCTCCGGCGCGATCTCGGCGACCACGCCCAGCTCGGCGGAGCCGTCGGCGGTGAAGGTCAGGTCTCCGACGACGTTGCCCGCCGCGCGCAGGTCACCCGCGGCCTGCTCGGCGAGCGCCACGGCGTCGGCCGGGCCGGTCACCGTCACCGAGGCCAGCGCGGTGCGCATCTTCACCTTCGCCTGCGACTTCGCGCCCCGGATGCCGGTGAGGACGCCGGCCACCGCGGTCAGCATCGCCGGGCTGCTCGACGCCGCCGAGCCGAGGTCAGCGGCCGCGGGCCACGGCTGCCGGTGGATCGACCCCTCCCGCCACCACGACCAGACCTCCTCGGTCACGTAGGGCAGGAACGGGGCGAGCAGCCGCAGCTGCACGTCGAGGGCGAGGGCGAGCGCGGCCCGGGCAGACGCGGCGGCGTTGTCGCCGCGCGATCCGTAGGCGCGCTCCTTGACCAGCTCGAGGTAGTCGTCGCAGAACTCCCAGAAGAACTTCTCCGTCGTCTCCAGCGCGGTGGTGTAGTCGTAGACCTCGAACGCGTCGGTCGCCTTCATCACGACGTTCACAAGGCCACCGAGCATCGCGCAGTCGACCGGCTCGGTCACCGCGGACGGGGAGGCGTCGACCGCACCCAGCCCGAGCACGAACTTGGACGCGTTGAGCACCTTCATGGCCAGCCGGCGGCCGACCTTCATCTGCGTCTCGTCGAAGGGGGAGTCCGCTCCCGGCCGGGCCAGGGCGGCCCGCCAGCGGACCGCGTCGGCGCCGTACTTGTCCAGGATGTCGGTGGGCACGACGACGTTGCCCTTGGACTTGCTCATCTTCTTGCGGTCGGGGTCGACCACGAAGCCGGAGATCGCCGCGTGCGACCACGGCACGTGCCCGTGCTCGTGGTGGGCGCGGACCACCGTCGCGAACAGCCAGGTCCGGATGATGTCGTGCGCCTGCGGCCGCAGGTCCATCGGGAAGGTGCGCTCGTAGAGGTCCTGGTCGCGCTCCCAGCCGGTGACGATCTGCGGCGACAGCGACGACGTCGCCCAGGTGTCCATCACGTCCGGGTCACCGATGAACCCGCCCGGCTTGCCGCGCTGGTCCTCGTCGTAGCCCTCCGGCGCCTGGGAGGAGGGGTCGACGGGCAGCGCGTCCTCGGCGGGCAGCAGCGGGTGGTCGAAGTCCGGCTCGCCGTCACCGTCGAGCGGGTACCAGACCGGGAACGGGATGCCGAAGAACCGCTGGCGGGAGACCAGCCAGTCGCCGTTGAGGCCCTCCACCCAGTTGGTGTACCGGTGCTTCATGTAGTCGGGCACCCACGTGATCTCCGACGCGCGGTCGATCAGCTCGGTGCGCAGCTCGGTGTCCCGGCCGCCGTTCTTGATGTACCACTGCCGGGTGGAGACGATCTCGAGCGGCTTGTCGCCCTTCTCGTAGAAGTTCGCCATCCGCTTGGTGGGGGTGGGCTCGCCGACCAGGTCGCCGGCGTCGCGCAGCTTGGCGACCATGGCCTCGCGGGCGCTGAACGTGGTCTTGCCGGCCAGGTCGGCGTAGGCCGCGGACGCCGCCTCCGCCGACAGCCAGGCCGGCGTCTCGCGGAGCAGGCGGCCGTCACGGCCGACCACGGTCCGGACCGGCAGCTGCAGCTCGCGCCACCACTGCACGTCGGTCAGGTCGCCGAAGGTGCAGCACATCGCGATGCCCGCGCCCTTGTCCGGCTCGGCGGCCGGGTGGGACAGCACCGGGATCTCGACGCCGAACACGGGGGAGAGGACCGTCGTACCGAACAGGTCCTGGTAGCGCTCGTCGTCGGGGTGCGCGATGAGCGCGACCACCGCCGGGATCAGCTCGGGGCGGGTGGTCTCGATGTGCACCGGCGACCCGTCGGCGCGGTGGAAGGCGACCCGGTGGTAGTGGCCGGGGTACTCCCGCGCCTCCAGCTCGGCCTGCGCCACCGCGGTCTGGAAGGTGACGTCCCACAGGGTCGGCGCGTCGGTCTGGTAGGCCTCGCCACGGGCGAAGTTGCGCAGGAAGGCGCGCTGGGAGGCGACCCGGGCGTCCTCGCCGATGGTGGTGTAGGTCTGCGTCCAGTCCACCGACAGGCCGACCTTGCGCCACAGCGACTCGAACGCCTTCTCGTCCTCCTCGACGAGCTGCTCGCACAGGTCGATGAAGTTCTGCCGGCTGATCGGCACCTGCTTCTTCGGGTCCGGCTTCTCCGGCGGGGTGAAGTCGGGGTCGTAGGGCAAGGACGGGTCGCAGCGGACGCCGAAGTAGTTCTGGACCCGGCGCTCGGTGGGCAGGCCGTTGTCGTCCCAGCCCATCGGGTAGAAGACCTCCCTGCCGCGCATCCGCTGGAAGCGGGCGATGAGGTCGGTGTGGGTGTAGGAGAACACGTGGCCGACGTGCAGCGACCCGGACACGGTCGGCGGCGGGGTGTCGATGGAGTAGATCTGCTCGCGGGTCTTGGAGCGGTCGAACGTGTAGGTGCCCTCGGCGCGCCAGCGCTCGACCCACTTCTCCTCCAACCCCTCCAGGGCGGGCTTGTCCGGTACGACGACCGAGCGGCCGGCGGTCGGCGTCTCGGTGGTCGCGGTCAAGTCGGGTGTGGGGTTGGTTTCCATAGCCCGAAATCTTACGGGTGCAGGGTTTTCCGCAGCGACCGAGTTCCCGCGGGCCACTAGGGTCGCCCCTGTGACCGACCTGGACGAGTACCTGTGGTTCGTCGACGACTGCCTCGGCGCGATGCTCGCCATCGTCGAGGAGCTCGGCGACGACCTGGCCAACCGGCGGCTCGACGTGCCCGGCGCGAACTCGCCGTACGCGATCCTCACCCACTGCCTCGGCATGATGAACCACTGGGGCGGTGACTCGATCGCCGGCCGGGAGGTGGTCCGCGACCGGGACGCCGAGTTCGTCGCGGTCGGCCCGGTGGCCGGGATGAGAGAGGCGGTACGACGGGCGCGGGACCGGTTCGCCGAGGACCTGACCCGACTCGACCCGGCCGCGGCCCCGCTCGACGCCGCGGACCTGGCCGGCGAGGACGTGCCCTTCGCCCGGACCCAGTCCGCGGTGCTGCTGCACGTGTTCCACGAGCTCGCCCAGCACCTGGGCCAGATGGAGGTCACCCGCGACGTGCTCCGCGCCGGACCGGCGGCCGATCCCGCCCCGTAGACTCGAGGGGCGATGTCAGAGACCCCCCTTCCCGTCCCCACCTCCGTCGAGTCCTACGCCGAGGCCGAGCGCGCGCTGCTGTCCCGCTGGCCCGAGTCCAAGCTCGACCCGACCCTCGAGCGGATCGAGGCGTTCACCGCGCTCCTCGGCGACCCGCAGCGCGCCTACCCGGTGATCCACCTGACCGGCACCAACGGCAAGACCAGCACTTCGCGGATGATCGACACCCTGATCCGCGCCACCGGTCTGCGCACCGGCCGGTTCACCAGCCCGCACGTGGAGTCGATGACCGAGCGGATCTCCATCGACGGCGAGCCGCTGACCGAGGAGCAGTTCACCCACGCCTACAACGACGTCGCCGCCTACGCCGCCCTGGTGGACCGGGACAGCGAGCGCCCGCTGTCGTTCTTCGAGACCGTCGTCGGCATGGCGTTCGCGGCGTTCGCGGACGCGCCGGTCGACGCCGCCGTGGTCGAGGTCGGCATGGGCGGTTCCTGGGACGCCACGAACGTCGCCGACGGCAAGGTCGCGGTGATCACGCCGATCAGCGTCGACCACGCCAAGTACCTCGGCGAGCGCCCCGAGGACATCGCGGTGGAGAAGGCCGGGATCATCAAGCCCGGCGCGACCGTGGTCATGGCCCAGCAGCCGCTGCCGGTGGCCGAGGTGCTGCACGAGCGCGCCGCCGAGGTGGGCGCCACCGTGGCCCGCGAAGGGCTCGAGTTCGGCGTGGTGCACCGGCTCCCGGCCGTGGGCGGCCAGATGCTGCACCTGCAGGGACTCAGGGGCGAGTACGACGAGATCTTCCTGCCGCTCCACGGCGCCCACCAGGCGCAGAACGCGGCACTGGCCCTGGCCGCGGTGGAGGCGTTCGCCGGCGACGAGCCGCTGGACGCCGACCTGGTCCGCGAGGCGTTCGGCCAGGCCACCTCACCCGGCCGGCTGGAGGTGATCCGGCGCAGCCCGACCATCGTGCTCGACGCCGCGCACAACCCGCACGGGGCCGCCGCGGCCGCCGAGGCGCTGCAGGACTCGTTCACGTTCAGCCCGCTGATCGGCGTGGTCGGGGTGATGGCGGACAAGGACTACGAGGGCGTCCTCGAAGCCTTCGAGCCGGTCCTCGCCGAGATCGTGTGCACCCAGAACAGCACCGACCGGGCGATGCCGGCGGAGGAGCTCGCCGAGGTGGCGCGCGGCATCTTCGGCATCGACCGGGTGCACGTCGCACGCCGGCTCGACGACGCCATCGACCAGGCGGCGACCCTGGCCGAGGCGGGCGGCGTGTACGGCGAGGCGATCGGCTCCGGCGGGGTGCTGGTCACCGGCTCGGTGATCACGGTCGGCGAGGCCCGCGCGATGCTCAAGCCGCGCGGGTCGGGGGACCGCTGATGCGCTCGCTGCAGCGGTCCATGTGCGCCGCGATGCTCTCCCTGCAGGCCGTCGTGCTCGGGCTGACCACACCGGTGATGATCAGCGTGGCCGACGTCTCGGTGGGCACCGCGCTGTGGATCGGGCTCGGGCTCACCGTCGCCTGCATCGTCACCGCGGGGCTGCTGCGCCGGCCGTGGGCGTACTACCTGGGCTGGGCGATCCAGGTGGCGTCGCTGGCGCTCGCCGTGGTCGTGCCGATGATGGTGGTGCTGGGCGTGATCTTCGGCTCGCTGTGGGCCGGCGCCTACTTCCTCGGTGCGAGGATCGACCGGGAACGAGCCGAGCGGGCGGTGCTGGAGGAGCAGTGGGCGGCCGAGCACGGCGAGCCCGGGACCGCCGGTTAGTCTGCTCCCATGTCTGAGCGCACTCTGGTCCTGTTCAAGCCCGACGCCGTCCGCCGTGGCCTGGTCGGCAACATCCTCAGCCGGTTCGAGGCCAAGGGCCTGAGCGTCGTGGCGCTGGAGATGCGCACCATCGACGGCGGCAAGGCCGACGAGCACTACGCCGAGCACGTCGAGCGCGACTTCTACCCGCCGCTGCGCGACTTCGTCACCAGCGGCCCGCTCGTCGCCGCGGTCCTCGAGGGCGACGAGGCGATCGAGGTGGTGCGGCTGATCAACGGCGCCACCGACGGCCGCAAGGCGGCCCCCGGCACGATCCGCGGCGACCTGTCGCTGTCCAACCGCGAGAACCTCGTGCACGGCTCGGACTCGCCGGAGTCGGCCGCCCGCGAGATCAAGATCTGGTTCCCCGACCTGGCGGACTGACCCCTCTCTCGACGGCCCGGCCGCGGCGATCCCCGGGGCGCCGCGCCGGTCTCCCGAGCCGGGGTGACGAGGACCGCACGACAATGCGGCCCGCGGGCACGCGTGTCCTGCCGGGTTCGAATCACCCACGCTCATACGCTTCTCCCGGGGCGGTGCGGCACTCGACCGCACCAGGCAATCCGGTAACGCTAGGGGCGGCAGGGCATCACATGGCGAACAGCTTCATCGGTCGGGACATGGCCGTGGACCTCGGCACCGCCAACACGCTGGTCTACGTGCGCGGCAAGGGCGTGCTGCTCGACGAGCCGTCCGTGGTGGCACTGAACTCCACGACCGGCGAGATCCTCGCCGTCGGTCACGAGGCCAAGCGGATGATCGGACGCACCCCCGACAACATCACCGCGATCCGGCCGCTCCAGGACGGCGTGATCGCCGACTTCGACTCGACCGAGCAGATGCTCCGGTTCTTCATTCAGCAGGTGCACCGCCGCCGCTACTTCGCCAAGCCGCGGCTGGTGATCTGCGTGCCGAGCGGGATCACCGCTGTGGAGCAGCGCGCGGTCAAGGAGGCCGGCTACCAGGCCGGCGCGCGCCGGGTCTACATCGTCGAGGAGCCGATGGCCGCGGCGATCGGCGCGAGCCTGCCCGTGCACGAGGCCACCGGCAACATGGTCGTCGACATCGGTGGCGGTACGACGGAGGTGGCCGTCATCTCGCTGGGCGGCATCGTCACCAGCCTGTCGATCCGCACCGCCGGAGACGACCTGGACCAGGCGATCATCGCCTGGATGAAGAAGGAGTACTCCCTCATGCTCGGGGAGCGCACCGCCGAGGAGATCAAGATGACCCTCGGCTCGGCGTTCCCGCTGACCAAGGAGCCCGAGGCCGAGATCCGCGGCCGCGACATGATCTCCGGCCTGCCCAAGACCGTGGTGGTCTCCAGCGCGGAGGTGCGCCAGGCGCTCGAGGAGCCGCTCAACGACATCGTCGACGCGGTCCGCAGCACCCTCGACCAGACCCCGCCCGAACTGGCCGGCGACATCATGGACCGCGGCTTGGTGCTCACCGGCGGCGGCGCCCTGCTCCGCGGGCTCGACGAGCGGCTGCGCCACGAGACCGGGATGCCGGTGCACGTGGCCGAGGACCCGCTGCACTCGGTCGCGATGGGCGCCGGCAAGTGCGTGGAGGAGTTCGAGGCGCTCCAGCAGGTGCTCGTCTCCGAGCCCCGGCGACGTTGAGAGCGACGGTGACCTGACATGGCCAGGCACGACCAGCACAAGCGGCCGTCGCGGGCGGTGCTCGTCCTCCTGCTGCTCGCCAGCTTCACGCTGATCACCCTCGACGCCCGGGGCGGGGACGACTCGCCGGTCGAGCCGCTGCGCTCGGTCGCCGGCGAGGTGTTCGGCCCCGCCGAGGAGGCCGCCTCGACCGTCGTACGCCCGTTCCAGTCCGTGCCCGAGTTCTTCACCACCACCGATGCGCTTCGCGAGGAGGTGGAGCGGCTCGAGGCGGAGAACGCCGTGCTCCGCGGGCAGGTCGCCACCGGGGTGGTGGACCGCAACCGCGCCGCCGAGCTCGACGGCCTGCTCGCCGGCTCGCGCGGCACCGGCTACGCGCTGGTCCCGGCCCGGGTGATCGCGATGGGTCCGGCGCAGTCGTTCTCGCGCACGGTCACCATCGACGCGGGCACCAGCTCCGGCGTGCAGCCGGACATGACCGTGCTCAACAACGAGGGGCTCGTCGGCCGGGTCATCCGCGCCACCCGCACCACCGCGACCGTCCTGCTGATCATCGACGCCGACTCGGTCGTCGGTGGCCGGCTCGGCTCGAACATGGAGGTCGGCTTCCTCCGCGGGCGCGGTGACCTTGGCGAGGAGGGCCGGCTGGACCTCGACCTCGTCGACAACGCGGTGACCCCCGGCCGCGACGACATCCTGGTGACGTGGGGCTCCGACAACGGGGCGCCCTACGTGCCCGGTATCCCGGTCGGCAGGGTCACCAACGTGTTCAGCAGCCCCCGGGAGCTGTCCAAGCGGGCCGTGATCGACCCGCTCGTCGACTTCTCCTCGCTCGACCTCGTCGGGGTCGTCGTCGACGGCGACACGGTGGGGGACCGGACGGTGATCAAGGCCGGTGAGGCCCGCGACGGCTCGGAGGGACGCTGATGGCCGCGATCCGTGCACTCGTGCTGACCCTGGTGGTCACCCTCGCGGTGGTGCTCCAGGGCGCGCTGTTCCCCTACCTCGCCTACGACGGGGTGGTGCCGAACCTGGCGCTGCTGGTCGTCGTCGCCGCCGCGCTGGTCCGCGGTCCCGAGTTCGCCGCGGTGATCGGGTTCCTCGCAGGGCTCGCCATCGACGTGGCCCCGCCCTCGGACCACGTGATCGGCCGCTGGGCGCTGGCGCTGGTTGTGGTTGGCTACCTGGCCGGCCGGATCCGCCATGACGCCCGCACCTCCGCGCTCGCGGCGGTGGTGACCGTCGCCGCCTCCTCGTTCGTCGGCACGTCGGTGTTCGCGCTCAGCGGGATGGTGCTCCGCGACCCGATGGTGCCCGTGGCGGACGCGCTCTCGGTGGTCCCGGTGGCGGTGATCTACGACGTCGCGCTCACCCCGTTCGTGCTGCCGCTGATGCTGCGCCTGTTCCGCAGGCTCGAGCCGCACCAGGTCGCGTACTGACCATGAACGTTACCTACCGTCGCGCCACCTCCCGCGAGAAGAGCCGCCTGCGCCTGATCGTGGTGCACGCGCTCGTGCTGTCGCTGTTCGTGACCCTGTTCGCCCGGCTGTGGTACCTCCAGGTGCTCAGCGGCGAGGCCTACCAGGCACAGGCGGCCGAGCAGTCGGTGCGCGAGGTCGTCGTGCAGCCCGCGCGCGGGCTGATCGTCGACGACATGGGCCGGCCCCTGGTCGCGAACCGCACGTCCTGGGTGATCACCGTCGACCGGACGCTGCTGAAGAAGATGGACGAGTCCGGGCAGGAGCAGCTGCTGCGCCGGGTCGCGAAGACCGTCGGCTCGTCCTACAAAGAGGTCAAGGAACGGACTCTGCTCTGCGGGGAGGAGGGCTCGATGGCCGGCACCTGCTGGAACGGCTCGCCGTACCAGCCAGTGCCGGTGGCCGAGGACGTCTCCCAGCAGACCGCGGTCTCCATCCTGGAGCAGAACGAGGACTACCCGGCGGTGCTCGCCGAGTCGCAGAGCGTGCGCGCCTACCCCTCGCCGTACGGCATCAACGCGGCGCACCTGCTCGGCTACCTGAGCCCGATCACCGAGGAGGAGCTCGACGAGGCCGAGGCCAAGGCCGACGCCTCCGTGCACGGCGCCTCCGTCGTCGGCCGGGCCGGCGTGGAGAAGGAGTACGACCGGTACCTGCGCGGCTTCCCCGGCTACAAGCGGGTCGCCGTGGACAGCATGGGCCGGGTCCTCGGCGACTCCGGCGAGGTCGAGGGCCGGGTCGGCGACACCCTGGTCACCTCCATCGACGCGCGCGTCCAAGCGGTGGTCGAGCAGCAGCTGGAGTCGACGATCAAGCTGGCCCGCAAGACGTTCGACCCGGTCACCGGGCGGCGCTACGTCGCCGACTCCGGCGCGGTCGTGGTCATGGACGCCACCAACGGGCGGATCGTGGCGATGGCGAGCCAGCCCACCTACGACCCCGGCATCTGGGTCGGCGGGATCACCAACAAGGACCTGGCGCGGCTGTACAGCGAGAAGGGCGGGAACCCGCTGCTGTTCCGCGCCAGCCAGGGCCAGTTCGCCCCCGGCTCGACGTGGAAACCGGTGATGACCGCCGGTGCGCTGACCAACGGCTACAGCCCCAGCACCCGGCTGGACTGCTCCTCGTCGTTCACCGTCGGCAACCGGGCGTTCAAGAACTACGAGTCCGGCGCCTACGGCGCCATCGGGTTCGACAAGGCGCTCCAGGTCTCCTGCAACACCTTCTTCTACCGGATCGGCTACAACTTCTGGCAGAAGTTCGGCAGCGACGTGGACGACGTGAACGCCAAGGACCCGCTGGTGAGCATCGCCAAGATGTTCGGCTTCGGCAAGGAGACCGGGATCGACCTGCCCGGCGAGGCCAGCGGCCGGATCGCGGACCGGCAGTGGAAGCGCGACTACTACGAGGCCAACAAGGACTACTACTGCAAGCTCGGCAAGGAGCCCGGCTACGACTTCCTGCACCGGTTCGCCCGGGAGTTCTGCATCGAGGGCTTCGCCTACCGGGCAGGTGACGCGGTGAACTTCGCCATCGGCCAGGGCGACACCATCGTCACCCCGCTCCAGCTCGCCCGCGCCTACGCCGCCCTGTCCAACGGCGGCACGCTGTGGGAGCCGCGGGTCGGCAAGGCCATCGTCGACCCCGAGGGCCGGCTGGTGAAGGAGATCAAGCCCAGGCGCTCCTCGCGGGTGAAGGTGCCCAAGCAGACGCTGCAGTACATCGACACCGCGCTGCTCGGCACGACCCGCACCGGGACCTCCTCCTGGAGGTTCATCGACTTCCCGCTCGACCAGGTCAAGATCCGCTCCAAGACCGGGTCGGCGGAGGTCTACGGCAAGCAGAGCACCTCCTGGCTCGCCTCCTACGACAAGCAGTACGTCGTGGTGATGATGGTGTCCCAGGCCGGCACCGGCTCCGGCACGTCCGGTCCCGCGGTGCGCAAGATCTGGGAGACGTTGTACGGCGTCCGCGGCGCCGACGTGGTCAAGGACAAGGCCGCGATGCCTGGCGCGAAGCCGCCCGCCGGCCTGCCGGTGTTCGCCGACGACGGCGAGATCCTGCCGCCGGTGGCGGCGCAGACCCGCTCCGGCACGGGCAAGCAGGCCGGCAAGCGCAGGGAGGGCAGGCGATGACGCTGACCACACCGCGTCCCAGGAACGTCCGCATCGACGCCCCGAGCCGGGCCCGGGTGCCGCACCTGGACTGGCTGCTCATGCTCGCCGTGGCCGGCCTGCTGACGGTCGGCTCGGTCCTGGTGTGGTCGGCGACGCTGGCGCAGGACGACCTGACCGCCGGCGACCCGACGGCGTACTTCAAGAAGCAGCTGGTCAACATCGCGATCGGCGTCGTGCTCGGGGTCCTGATCATCGCCACCGACCACCGGTGGGTGCGGATCCTCGCGCCGCTGGTCTACGTCCTCTCGGTGGTGGGGCTGGCCCTGGTGCTCACGATCGGCTCGACCATCAACGGGTCCCGGTCCTGGCTGGTCGTCGCCGGGCTGTCGATCCAGCCGGCGGAGTTCGCCAAGCTCGCGGTGGTCATCGGCATGGCGCTGCTGGTCGCCGAGCGCACCGAGGGCTCCTGGAAGCAGCGGGAGGTCCGCCACCTCGACGTGCTCGCCATGCTGGCGATCGCCGCCCTCCCGGCAGCCTTGATCCTGGCCCAGCCCGACCTCGGCACGATGCTGGTGCTCTCGGCGACGGTGTTCGGCGTGATCGCGGTCTCCGGCGCGCCGCGCCGCTGGCTCGTGGCGCTGGCCGGGGGAGCCGTCGCCGCGGCCACCGTGGCGGTCCAGCTCGGCCTGCTCGCCGACTACCAGGTGGACCGGTTCATGGCGTTCACCAACCCCGACCTCGACCCCCGCGGAGCCGGCTACAACACCGAGCAGGCCCGCATTGCGATCGGCAACGGAGGGGTGTTCGGCCAGGGCCTCTTCGACGGCTCGCAGACCCAGTCCGGCTTCGTGCCCGAGCAGCACACCGACTTCATCTTCACCGTCGCAGGCGAGGAGCTCGGCCTGGTCGGCTCCGCGGTCGTGATCGCCCTGCTCGGCGTGGTGCTCTGGCGGGCGCTGAGCATCGCGATGCGCTCCGATGACCTGTTCGGCCGCCTCGCCGCCGGCGGCATCGCCTGCTGGTTCGGGTTCCAGGCCTTCCAGAACATCGGCATGTGCCTGGGCATCATGCCGGTGACCGGGGTCCCGCTGCCGCTGGTGTCCTACGGCGGGTCGTCGATGTTCGCCACCTTGATGGCGGTCGGTCTGCTCCAGAACGTCCACCTGCGCACCGAACGGTCCATGGCCCTCGGAGTAGCCCGTTCGCGTCTCGTCCGCTCACGGTTCTAGCACTAGCCTCGACTCGAGGCGGTGGCTGCGATGGGGCGAACGGATCTCGACGCCCACGCGGTCGACGCGGCCGAGCACCCGGACCCGCTCGTGCGCGCCCGTGAGCAGGGCGACCTCGAGTGGTGGGTGCGCCAGGCCCGGCGGACCCTCGACGCCGGACTGTGGTGAGGGCACGAAGGAGACGACGATGGACCTGAACACGCTGTACCACCGGACCGTCGAGAGCTGGGCGGACCGGGTGAACGCCGTCTCGCCCGACCAGTGGGACGGGCCCACCCCGTGCACCGACTGGTCGGTCCGCGAGCTGGTCAACCACGTCGTCGGCGAGGACCGGTGGACCGTGCCGCTGATGCAGGGCGCCACGATCGCCGAGGTCGGCGACCGGCTCGACGGAGACCTGCTCGGCGACGACCCGATCGCGGCGGCCCTGGAGGCGGCGAAGGAGGCGGTCTCGGTCGTGGCCGAGACCCTGCCCCGCGGCGGGCGGGTGCACCTGTCCTACGGGGAGGAGGAGGCCGCGGAGTACGTCCGTCAGCTCGCCGCCGACCACCTGGTGCACGCCTGGGACCTGGCGGCCGCGACCGGAGGCGACACCCGGCTCGACCCGCACCTCGTGGCGGAGGTCGCGCGGTGGTTCGCCGACCGCGAGGAGCTCTACCGAGCCGCCGGTGCGATCGGCCCGCGGCAGGCGCCGAGCGGAGACCTCCAGGGCGACCTGATCGCCGCCTTCGGGCGGAGCCCCGGCTGGGGGGCCACCCACGTGGCGCTGGCCCGGTTCTCGGCGGCGTTCGGCGCCGGCGACCTGGAGCAGATCATGGCGCTGGTGACCGAGGACTGCGTGTTCGAGGCGACGACCCCGGCGCCGGACGGCACCCGCTACGAGGGCGCCGACGCCCTGCGCGGCGTGTGGCGGGACCTGTTCGAGCAGACCACCGACCCCGCCTTCACCGAGGAGGAGTGCTTCGTCGCCGGGGACCGCGGCGTGCTGCGCTGGCGCTTCTCCTGGACCGGGCCCGACGGCTCGCCGGGCCACGTGCGCGGCGTGGACGTGCTGCGGTTCCGCGACGGCCGGGTCAGCGAGAAGCTCTCCTACGTCAAGGGGTGAGAAACCGGCGCGTGACAGTGGAGCTCGACGCGTCCGGTACGCAAGGATGCTGGCCATGAGCGAGTACCAACCGGACCCCGTGATCAGCGACGCCGTGCACATGATCAGCAACCGCTTCGGCGTGCAGGGCCTCGCCGACCTGATCGCCCTCGCGCACGAGGAGCTCGAGAAGGCCGAGACGGCGCTGCAGGAGCTCAGCGAGCGGGGCTGAGCCGCCCCCTTCGGGTTAGAACCTCCGCCGCATCCGTCGTACCCTGGACGGGACCCCACACCTGGCTTCGAGAGGTTCTTGCATGCCCGCGCCCCACGCCGAGTCCGTGTTCCCCCGGCTCGAGCCGCTGCTGCCGTCGGTGCAGAAGCCGATCCAGTACGTCGGCGGCGAGCTCAACTCCACGCAGAAGGACTGGGACCGGGCACAGGTCCGGTGGGCGCTGATGTACCCGGACGCGTACGAGGTGGGCCTGCCCAACCAGGGCGTGCAGATCCTCTACGAGGTCCTCAACGAGCGCGACTGGATCCTGGCCGAGCGCACCTACTCGGTGTGGCCGGACATGGAGCAGGTGATGCGCGAGCACCGGATCCCGCAGTTCACCGTCGACCAGCACCGGCCGGTGCGCGCCTTCGACGTGTTCGGCATCTCGTTCTCCACCGAGCTCGGCTACACCAACATGCTCACCGCGCTGGACCTGGCGGGGATCCCGCTGCACGCGGCCGACCGCACCGAGGACGACCCGATCGTGCTCGCCGGCGGTCACGCGGCGTTCAACCCCGAGCCGATCGCGGACTTCCTCGACGCCGCGGTGCTCGGGGACGGTGAGGAGATCGTGCTCGCGATCAGCGACGTGATCCGGGAGTGGAAGGACGAGGGCTGCCCGGGCGCGGCCGACCGCAGCCCGCGGGACGAGCTGCTCTACCG
>DATIBI010000009.1:0-2259 GCA_035457605.1 Nocardioidaceae bacterium | reverse complement strand
TGGAAGGTCAGTGACGGCACGTCGATCTTCTGGGCCAGCCTGCACGACCTCGGCTTCCTCCAGCGGGTCACCTCGAGCGAGGAGGTGTTCGCCCGCGACGACATCCTCCGGGTGCGGCTGCGCGACCAGCAGTACCGCAGCGGCGACGGGGGCTTCCGCGTCGAGCACCACATCGAGCGGGTGCTCGAGCACCGGCGGGCACTGCCGCCCGAGCAGCTGCCGCTCACGCTCGACCAGCTGCCGTTGACGCTCGACTAACGGGGCCGCGCCACCGGCTCGTCGAAGCCGGCCGGGTTCGGGTACCCGTGCAGCGGCGGCTGCGGACGCTGGTGCCCGACCTCGCCACCGACCCTGCCGCCGTACGGCCGGCCATGGTCGGCGTACTCGTCCCGGGCGTACACCAGGGTCCAGTCCGCCAGCTCGAGCCGGGTCCCGGTGCGCAGGATCCGCTCGCGGACCCGCTCGCCGTTGACGCGGATCGGGTTGGTCCGCGACAGCTGCACGAAGACGTACTCGTCGTCGGCGTTGCGCCGGATCTCGGCGTGGAAACGGTCCAACCCGTCGACCCGGATGTGGCTGGCCGGGTCCGACCCCACCGTCGTGGTGCCGTGCCGCAGGTGGAACACCGCGGAGGTGTCCCAGGGCCAGTGCCCGGGTGGCGCGACCAGTCGCGGCCGGCCCCCGCCCTCGGGATCGTGCGTGGTGGTGACGTCCGTGCGCCGGCGGCGCAGGAACGTCGGGGCGAGCGGGACGGGGGTCGGCGGGGGCACCAGGTCCCCGCGTGGGAACACCGCGCTGCCGCCTCCCATCCGCGGCCGGGCCAGCGAGGCGAACCGGCCGAAGCGGCGGATCTTGATGTGCCGGGACCCGGTCAGCCGACGCTGCCACCAGGAGTTGCGTGGTGCCCCGAGCACGAGCAGCTCCTCCCCGCCGGTGACCACGCTGACGCGCAGCCCGTCCCGCGCCAGCTGGTCGGCGAGCCCGGCCACCCAGCGCCGTCCCCGCACGTCGGCCAGGCCCTGCGGGTTGCTCACCTCCAGGCGCAGCCGGGTCCCCTCCCCGCTCAGGTGACCCTCGACGGGCTCGCCGCCGTCGGGCGGGTCGAGCGAGAAGTGCAGGTCGGCCTCGACGAGCAGGCGTCCGGCCATGGTCAGCGCCGCCCCGAGGACTCGTTGTCGCTGGTGGTGATCCGGAGCGTCCCGCTGAGCTTCCAGGTCGCGCGGGGCGCGTCCGCGCCGGTGTCCCGCGGCACCTCCACGGTCATGTCGTCGAAGGTGTAGTTCACGGCTGCGTCGCGGCCGGTGAGGAACGTCCACATCTGACGCCCCAGGTCCGTCCAGTCCACGACGTCGGGGGCGAGCACTCGGCTCTCGGTCATGACACCCTCCTCAGGGTGAGATGCAGAAGGGGCTATCTTCTGCACGGTGTTTAGATTTACACTCCAAGAATGGGCACAGTGTTGAAGATTCCGCAAGACCCCCGGGCGACTCTCTCGATCAGCGACCTCGCCGAGCGCACCGGGTTGACGGCGGCGACGCTGCGCACCTGGGAGAGCCGGCACGGCTTCCCCGAGCCGGTGCGGCTGCCGGGCAGGCACCGGCGGTACACCGAGGAGCACGTGAACCAGGTGCTCGAGGTGCTGCGGCGCCGCACCGACGGGCTCACGCTCGAGGCGGCGATCGCCGAGGCGACCGACACCACCCGCGAGGAGGACCGGTCGATCTTCGCCGGGCTGCGCCGCCGGCACCCCCAGCTGGTCCCCCGCACCCTGCGCAAGTCCACCCTGCTCGCGCTCACCCACGCCATGGAGGACGAGTGCTGCGCCCGCGCGAAGACGCCGATCCTGATCGCGAGCTTCCAGCACGAGCGGTTCTTCGCCCACGCCGAGCCGCGCTGGTCCGAGCTGGCCCGCACCGCGCGGACGGCGGTGGTCTTCGCCGACTTCGCGAGCCGGACCTGGGAGCACCGCACCCGACCGCTGACCGTGCACGTGCCCGAGTCGGCGCCGATGCGCCGCGAGTGGACGCTGGTCTGCGACGCCCCGGACTACCCGGTCTGCCTCACCGCGTGGGAGATCCCCGGCCAGCACGGCGTGCGTGACGCCGACCGCCGCTTCGAGTCGGTGTGGAGCCTGGACCCGGTCGTGGTCCGCGACGCGAGCCGGATCGGCCTCGAGCTCGCCCGCACCTTCGCGCCCGACCAGGCCGCGACCCTCCCGCAGCCCTCGGCCACGGCACCCCGCGAGGCGTCGGCAGACCT
>DATIBI010000008.1:0-3388 GCA_035457605.1 Nocardioidaceae bacterium | reverse complement strand
GCGGCCTGATGCCGAACCTGCAGGCGCTCCGCGACGGCGGGATGAGCTTCCCGCGGGCTCGCTCCCTGCCGGTGATGGAGACCATCCCGAACCACGTCATGATGATGACCGGGGTCCGCCCCGACCGCAGCGGCGTCCCGGCGAACTCGGTCTACGACCGTCGCGAGAAAGCCGTCCGGGACCTCGACCGACCCTCCGACCTGCGCTTCCCCACGGTCATCGAGCGTCTCAACCACAACGGCTTCACCACCGGCACGGTGCTGAGCAAGGAGTACCTCTTCGGCATCTTCGGGCACCGGGCGACCTACCGCTGGGAGCCGCAGCCGGTGCTCCCCGTGACGGGGCATGCTCCGGACGCATTCACCATGGACGCCGCCATCGGCATGGTCGAGGAGTTCGACCCGAACCTGGTCTTCGTCAACCTCGGTGACTGCGACCGGATGGGCCACGGCGACGTGACAGGTACGACGGTCAAGGCGGCGCGCGAGGCAGCCCTGGCCGACGTCGACACGCAGGTCGGCCGGTTCGTCGAGATGCTGAAGTCGTCCGGGCGCTGGAGGACCTCGGTGGTGATGGTCCTCGCCGACCACTCCATGGACTGGTCCCGGCCGGATCGCCTCATCTCGCTGAAGCCCGCCTTCGACGAGGACCGGCTCCTGAAAGGACGCGTCGTGATCGCCCAGAACGGCGGCGCCGACCTCCTCTACTGGACCGGCCGCGCCGACCGTCGTACCGACGCCGTGGAGCGGATGCGCAAGATCGCCGAGTCGACGCCGGGGGTGCTGTCCGTGCGCACTCCGAGGAACCTCCGGCTCGGCGGCAACGCCGGCGACCTGGTCGCCTACTGCCGCTCCGGGTGGCGGTTCAGCGACCCGGCGCAGTACAGCAACCCGATCCCCGGCAACCACGGACACCCGGCCACCGGGCCGATCCCGTTCTTCATCTCCGGCGGCCACCGCCTCGTCGCACAGGGGAGTTACAGCTCCCCCGCCGCGACCGTCGACGTGGCCCCGACGGTCGGGCGGCTGTTCGGCCTGGGCGCCCCCCGGGGCGGCTACGACGGCCGGAACCGGCTCTGACGCAAATCACCGCAGTTCGGGACCGATAGACGAACATCCGGGGTCATGAGAATTCGGTGAGGGAACGAGGCTGACCTCTCAGCCGTTGGGTACGTAGGCAACCTGACGACTTTGAAGGGCGGTGCCGTGTCGGGTGACTCCCCCACAGCACCCGGGGGCAGCCGCTCCACGGCTCCCGGGCGACGCAGGCGCGTCCTGAAGGTGGGTGGCCTCGTCCTCGCCGTACTGCTCGTGGGTGTGGCGGGTGCCGGAGCCGTCGCGTACGTGCGGCTCGACCGAAGCATCAACACGTTCAGCGGCAAGGGGATCAGCAAGCATCGTCCGCCCCCGACCGTGCACGGACAGAACATCCTGCTGATCGGCTCGGACACCCGCGCAGGTGCGGACCAGGCACTCGGAGGGGCCGGGTCCGCCGTGGGCCGCTCCGACACCACGCTCTTCCTTCACATCTACGAAGGCGGCCGGCGTGCCGTGGCGGTGTCGATCCCCCGCGACGCGCTGGTCGACATCCCGCCCTGCCGGCTTCCTGACGGCAACTGGTCCCTGCCCCAGCAGGACGCGATGTTCAACGCGGCGTTCTCCGTCGGCCAGACCCAGGCGGGGAACCCGGCCTGCACCGTCAACACCGTCGAGAAGATGACCGGCATGCGGGTCGACCACACGGTGGTGGCCGACTTCGCGGGCTTCGCGGCGATGACCGACATCGTCGGCGGGGTGCCGGTGTGCCTTCCCGAGCCGGTCTACCAAGGCGACATCAACCCGAACCTCGGCGAGCAGGGCGAGCTCGTGTTCCACAAGGGCCTGCAGACCGTCTCGGGCCCGAAGGCGCTCGACTATGTGCGTCTGCGGCACGGCGTCGGCGACGGCTCGGACATCGGCCGCATGCAACGGCAGCAGGCGTTCCTGGGCAGTGTCATCAGCAAGGTCCGCGCCGAGGGCATGACCCCGACGAACATCCTTCCGCTGGCCGAAGCCGCGACGAAGTACCTCACCTTCGACAGCGCGCTCGGCAGCGCACGCGAGCTGGTGAGCCTCGTGCTCAGCCTCCGCCACATGAACACTCAGGACGTCATGTTCGTCACGACTCCGTGGAGGTACGACGGCCCGCGCGTCGCCCTGGTGCACCCCGACGTCGACCGGCTCTGGGCGGCCCTGCGCCACGACGAGCCGCTGACCCCGCAGGACGGGCCGTCCGGCCCCGACAAGCCTCGGAAGCAGCGGTCCGGCGGCCATGGTCAGGACGGGCGTCTGCCTCGGAGCATCACCGACCAGGCCCGCTCGGCCGCCACGGACCCATGCGCGAACCTGACCTACGGGGCCGAGGGCACCGGATAGCCCCGGGCTCGTCTACGTTCGACTCATGGGACGCGCAGTCCTCGCCGCCTCGGCGGCCGTGGTGGTCCCGATGCTCGCGCTCGTGGCGTGTACGTCGGGCGGTCCCACACCGGCCGGGCCCAGCTCGAGGCCCGCTCCGGCCGTCACGCTCTCGCCGGAGACCACCGGTCCCCCGAGCACTGAGGGATTCACCCGGCCCTCCGGGACCCGGAGGCACTCCGGCGGGTTCGACGCGGCGGCCGCCCTGTCCGACGTACGCCTGCTGGCGGGGCGGATCGGGCCGCGGTTGGCGACCGGTCCCGCCTATCGAAGAGCCGCTGAGGTGGTGCGGCGGAGGTTCGCCGAGCTGGGGTACGACGTCCGCAGAGAGGTGTTCGAGGTGCCGGCCGGCGACTCATGGGGAGTGCCCGTCGGGGCCGGACGGTCGTTCAACGTGGTCGCCGAGCCAGCCGGCTTCGACCCGTCGCGGCCCTACGTCCTGCTCGGCGCTCACCTCGACACGGTGGCCCGTGCGCCCGGGGCCGAGGACAACGCGAGCGGAGTGGCCGTGCTGCTCGAGTTGGCGCGGCTCGCCGCGTCGGACGAGGACACCCGGCTGCCGGTGGTGATGGTGGCCTTCGGCGCCGAGGAACCGCGAGGGCCCGGCGACCACCTGCACCACTTCGGTTCACAGCACCAGGTCCGGCACCTGTCGCCGCAGCGACGGGAGGCGCTCACCGCGATGGTCTCGCTCGACCGCGTCGGCGTCGGCTCGGTCGTGCCCGTGTGCAAGGGCCCGCTGTCGCCGCCCCGGGTGCAACAGGCCCTCCTGCGAACGGCGGCGAGGATCGACGTGCCTGCCCGGCCGTGCGAGAACACCGCCAGCGACCACTGGTCCTTCGAAAAGGCCGGGTTCGCCGTGGCACGGCTGGGCAGCACCAGCTACGCGGCTTACCACTCTCCCGACGATCTGCCGCCGGTCGTGGGCCGCCCAC
>DATIBI010000007.1:0-20315 GCA_035457605.1 Nocardioidaceae bacterium | reverse complement strand
TCGGAGTTCCTCGTCGAGGCACAGTCCGGCGGAACCTGCATCGTGCGCGTCACCAGCAGCGGCTTCGGGACCGGCGCCGCCTGGGAGTCGGAGTTCTGGGACACCATGGGCCCCGGCTGGATGCCGTTCTTCGACAACCTGCGCCTCTACCTGGCGCACTTCCCCGGCCAGGAGGCCACACACCTGGAAGCCACCGCCTCCCACCCCGGCGACGCGGAGGCGCTCTGGTCGACCCTGCACGACGCGCTCGGGCTGGGCGACGAGGGCGCGACGGTCGAGGTGCGCGGCGCCACCGGCACGGTCGAGCGCGTCGGCGAGCGGCAGACGCTGGTCCGGCTCACCGCGCCGGTGCCCGGAATGCTCAGCGTCTTCGCGTGGGACGAGGGCGGCGGCAAGGCGACGGCGGGCGTACGGGCGTACCTGTTCTCCGCCGAGGCCGCGGACTACGTCCGACGCGAGGAGCCGGCCTGGCGGGCCTGGCTGGAGGGGCTCACCGTCCCGGCCTGATCCTCTGCGCGGAACCGCCGCCGCTGCGCGGAACCGCCTCCGTGGCCGGGCCGAGCTGAGGATCCGCGACGTCCTGGGCTCCACGGCCGTCACCCTGGTGGTGAGCGGGCAGGTGCTCGCGGAGACGATGCTGGTCGCCGCCTGAGGTTCCGGCTCAGCCGGCGTAGATCTCCTTGATCACGTCCTCGATGGCGGGCTCGGCGAGCGACAGGTCGGCCACGTCGTAGCGCTCGGCGACCGCAGCGACGACCGGTGCCGCGCTGGCGTCGGCGGGGAAGGTCAGCCACTGCCGGGGGCCCTCGACGCGGGAGACCACGGCGCCGGGTACGTCGATCGGCTCGGCCTCGTCGACGAGGTCCACCACCAGCGTCCGCGCCGAGCCGCCGCGCCGGTGCAGCTCCTCGAGCGAGCCGTCGAACACCAGCGAGCCGTGGTCGATCACCATCACCCGTGAGCACAGCTGCTCGATGTCCTGCAGGTCGTGGGTGGTCAGCAACAAGGTGGTGTCCCGCTCGGCGTTGACCCGACGCAGGAACTCCCGCAGCCGCCCCTTGCTCACCACGTCCAGGCCGATGGTGGGCTCGTCGAGGTAGAGGATCTCGGGGTCGTGCAGCAGCGCCGCGGCGATGTCCCCGCGCATGCGCTGGCCGAGTGACAGCTGTCGGACAGGGGTGTCGAGCAGCGTGCCGAGGTCGAGCAGCTCGGTGAACTCGGCCAGGTTGCGCCGGTAGCGCGCCGCCTCGATCCGGTAGATCCGGCGCAGCAGCTCGAAGGAGTCCCGCAGCGGCAGGTCCCACCACAGCGTGGTGCGCTGCCCGAAGACCACCCCGATCCGCCTGGTCAGGTCGACCCGGTTGCGGGACGGGTCGATACCGGCCACCGAGAGCGTCCCCGAGGACGGCACCAGGATCCCGGTCAGCATCTTGATGGTCGTCGACTTGCCGGCGCCGTTGGGACCGATGTAGCCGACCATCTCGCCGCGTTCCACGGTGAAGGAGAGCCGGTCCACCGCGGTGACGGTGTGCGTCTGGCGGCGGAACCGCGACACCTTGCGGCGCACGACGAAGTCGCGGGTGAGCTCGGAGACCTCGATGAGGGACATGGTCAGCTTCCTGTCGAACGGTAGCGGCGGACCCCGGTGCGCCAGGCGAGCGCGGCCAGCAGGCACAGCGCCAGCGCGGCGACCGGGGAGGCGAACTGCATGACGGCCGGAAGACCGAACGGGTCCGGACGGTCGAGGATGTACAGGCTCGGGTACCAGTTCACGAACGCCACCGGCACGAGGAACGTGAGCGCCTTGACCGCCTCGGCCGGGTAGATGGTCAGCGGGTACTGGGTGAGGGTGTTGCCCCCGTAGGTGAACGCGTTCGCCGCCTCCGAGCCGTCGGTCGTCCAGAACTGGAACGCCGCGCCGAGGGTGAAGAGGGCGACGAAGATCAGCGTGCCGAACACCAGCAGGTAGGGCAGCATCGCCACGCGTCCGGGGGTCCAGTCCACGTCGAGCAGCAGGGTGGACCACACGAACACGACCGCGGCCTGGGTGATCCGGCCGAGCCTGCGCAGCGCGAACTCGTCGGCGCACGACTGGGCGTACAACGGCACCGGGCGGACCATCATCGCGTCGAAGGTGCCCATCCTGATCCGCGTGCCGAGACGTTCGATGTTGCCCAGCAGCAGGTCCGCCAGTCCCAGGCAGAGGCCGGAGCCGCCGTACAGGAAGGCGATCTCGGCCAGGCCGAAGCCGCCGAGCGCGTCCACGTTGGCGAACATCACCAGGATCGCCACGAAGTCCAGCCCGGTGATCAGGAACTGCCCGAGCGTGAGCATCACGAAGGAGGTCCGGTAGACCATCGACACCCGGATCCACGCACCGGCCAGCAGCAGGTAGGCGCGGGCTCCCCAGAGCACGTTCTCACCCACCCTGGACCACCACCTTGCGGTCGGCCAGGCGCAGCACCACGGCGCAGGTGGCCAGCAGGGCCGCCGCCCACGCCCCCTGGAACCCGAGCCCGGCGAGCGCGTCCCACCCGCTGCGCTGGCCCAGCCAGATGTCGGCGGGCACCTGGAGGAACGCCGCCCACGGCAGCGCCATGGCCAGGTCCTCGGTCCACCCGGGGAACAGCACCAGTGGCACCGCCAGGCCGGAGAAGAACATCGCGAACACCGCGACCAGGTTCTTCACACCGGTGTCGTCGAGCAGCCAGAAGGCACTCGCGGAGACCAGCATCCGCAGCCCGAAGCTCACGACCACGGCCAGCGGGACGGAGGCGGCGAACAGCAGCCAGGCCGTGGCGGAGGCGGGGAAGCGCAGGTCGAACAGCAGCGCGCCCACCACCGTCGGGGCGAGCCCGCGGGTGAGCAGGTGGTAGAGCGCGCGGCCCAGGTCGGTCGCCAGCCACCAGGCCAGCAGGTTCACCGGGCGGTAGAGGTCGATCGCGACGTCACCGGTGCGGATCCGGTTGGCGAGCTCGTCGGTGGCGCCACCGCCCCAGACCGCGACGGTCATGAGCATCGCCTGGCCCAGCCAGGCGTAGGTGACCGCGTCGGTCACGTCGTAGCCGCCCGCGCGCGGGCTCTGCTCCCACACCGCGATGTAGGAGAAGGCGATGATCACCCCGAAGACACAGTTGGTGAAGATCCCGGCGAGGGTCGCCGCGGTGTAGGTGGAGTAGCGACGGAACGCGCGCGCGGCGATCGCGACGTACAGCAAGCCGGCTCCTCGACCAGTCGGGACGGCACACGCGAAAAGCCCCGGACCGCATCGGCCGGGGGTGTGGGTGTGCCGCTCTGGGGATTGTGTGATTGGTTAGTGTGCAGGACCCCAGCGTGGACCGCCAGCCGTTTTCCGAACCCCAGCCGGAGGCACCGTGACCCGCAGCAACCCCGCCCCGACCGTCGAGCCAGCAGAGGACACCACGCCCTGCACCGATCGGAACTGCCGGGTCGCGAGCGTCGTTCTCGTGGACTCCCGCGGGTGGGTGCTGTTGCAGGAGCGTGACGGCGACGCGCCGGTCTCACCGGACCAGTGGGGGCTCGTCGGCGGCCACCTCGAGGAGGGGGAGGGCTGGACCGAGGCCCTCGAGCGGGAGCTGCGCGAGGAGACCGGGCTGACCGCGCCCGCGCTCGAGCTGTGGTTCGACGAGATCGTGCAGCACTCGCCGAAGGTCTCCTCCCACCTCGCCGACCACTGGCAGATCTGGGTCGGCCGGTCCGACGCCACCGACGCCGACATCGAGCTGGGGGAGGGCCGCCAGATCGTCTTCGTGGACCCGGCCCGCATCCTCGACGGCTCGCTCGACCTGGCCGTCTCCGCGCAGCACGTGCTTCCGCTGTTCCTGACCTCCGAGGTCTACCGCTCGCTGCGCTGAACGGTCTTTCGGCAACGCCCGCCGGGGTCTGGGACGGTCTGCGTCCCGCGACCCCTTGGCCGCGGGACGCAGGACGCCCGTCGTCGGGCCCGCGGGTCAGTGCTGGTAGGTGCCCTGGATGATCGCCCGGCCCAGGGTCTTGAAGGCCAGGTTGAACGACACCACCGCCGGTGAGGCGTCCTTGTCCACGCCCAGGCTGTCCTCGCCGACCGCGTGCACGACGAAGTAGTAGCGGTGCACCTGGTCACCCTTGGGCGGCGCGGCCCCCATGAACCCGTGCTCTCCGCCGTCGTTGCGGCAGTGGAAGGCCTTGCCGGGCAGGCGCCGCGCGGCCGCGCCCGTGTCGAGCGAGGTCACGTCCGCGGGCAGGTCGACGAGCACCCAGTGCCAGAAGCCGGAGGGCGTCGGCGCGTCCGGGTCGAAGCAGGTCACCACGTAGCTCCTGGTGCCCTCGGGGGCGCCGGACCAGCTCAGCTGCGGCGAGGTGTTGCCCTTAGCGGCGACCTGGTCGTCCTTGAGCGGCCGGCCGTCCTCGACGTCGGTGCTGGTGACGGTGAACGACGGCACCGTGGGCAGGAGCTCGTAGGGATCCGGGCTGACCGGGCGGTCGAGGCTCATCCATTACCTCCTCAGGTAGGTGTGCTCGCACCCTAGTCCGCACCGTGAACGCGATCCAGGGTCGTCGCCGGGACGGGGAGAATGGCACCCATGACCGACGACGACCGCCTGTCCCGGACCCTGCAGTCGATCAGCCCGCTGGACGGGCCGGCGATGCGCGAGGCCCGGGACCGGCAGTCCCGGCTCACCAAGCCCGCCGGCGCGCTCGGCGTCCTCGAGGACGCGTCCGTGGCGCTGTGCGGGATCCAGGGGGTCTGTCCACCGCGCCGGCTGCAACGTCCGGCGGTCGCGGTGTTCGCCGGCGACCACGGGGTGCACGCGCAGGGGGTCAGCCCCTGGCCGCAGGAGGTCACCGCCGGCATGGTCGCGAACTTCCGCGCCGGGGGAGCGGCGGTGAACGTGCTCGCCCGTCAGACCGGCGCCGAGGTCGTGGTGGTCGACATGGGCGTGGCCGCGGACCTGGACCCCGGACCGGACCTGCTCGACCGCAAGATCCGCCGGGGTACGTCGGACCTGGCGACCGGTCCCGCGATGAGCAGGGACGAGGCCGTGGCCGCCCTGGTGGCCGGGATCGAGGTCGCCGACCTGCTCGTCGACGCCGGGCACGACTGCCTGCTCACCGGTGACATGGGGATCGCGAACACGACCCCCTCCGCGGCGCTGGTCAGTGGCTTCACCGGCACGGACCCGGCCCGGGTCACCGGACGCGGCACCGGGGTGGACGACCCGACCCTGGCGCGCAAGGTCGAGATCGTCACCCGTGCCCTGGCCGACCGGCCGGTCCCGCCGGACACCGACCCGCTGGGTCTGCTCGCCTCGGTCGGTGGCTTCGAGCACGCCGGCATCGCGGGCTTCGTGCTCGGAGCCGCGGCCCGCCGTACCCCGGTCGTCCTCGACGGCGTGATCGCCGGCGCCGCCGCGCTCGTCGCGCAGGCGCTCGCCCCGGACGCGGTCGGCTACTGCTTCGCCGGGCACCGCAGCGTCGAGCCCGGTCACACGGTGGCCCTGGAGCGCCTCGGGCTGCGGCCGCTGGTCGACCTGGACCTGCGGCTGGGCGAGGGCACCGGGGCGGTGCTCGCGTTCCCCGTCGTCGAGGCCGCGGGCGCCCTGCTGCGGGAGATGGCCACGTTCGACTCCGCCGGTGTCGCACGCAAGGAGGACGCATGAGCGACGGCTTCCCTCCCTACCCGTCGGGTCTCCGGCTGGCCGGACGGCGCGTGGTCGTGGTCGGCGGCGGCCACGTGGCGCAGCGCCGGGTGCCCGGGCTGCTGGCCGCCGGCGCCGTGGTCGAGGTGGTCTCACCGGTGGTGACCCCGTCCATCGAGGGGCTCGTCGGGTCCGGTGAGATCACCTGGCACGAGCGGCGCTTCGAGCCGGCGGACCTCGACGGGGCGTGGTACGTCATCGCGGCCACCGACGACCGTGCGGTCAACGAGCAGGTCAGCCGGGCGGCGGAGGAGCGGCACACCTTCTGCGTCCGCAGCGACGACGCCCGCGAGGCCTCGGCGTGGACTCCGGCGGTCGGCCGGCACGCCGGGGTCACCGTGGCGGTGCTCGGCAACCGGGAGCCGCAGCGCTCCTCGGCGGTCCGCGACGAGATCGTGAACGGGCTGCGCGACGGCGTGATCGCCGCGGACGCCCACCGCGACAAGACCCCCGGCGTGATCCTGGTCGGCGGCGGCCCCGGCGACCCGGAGCTGGTCACCGTCGCCGCGCGACGGGCGCTGAGCGAGGCCGACGTGGTCGTCGCGGACCGGCTCGCGCCGCGGGAGCTGCTCGACGAGCTGGCGCCCGACGTCGAGCTGGTCGACGTCGCGAAGCTGCCGCGTGGTCGCTCCGCGAGCCAGGAGGAGATCAACCGGGTGATCATCGAGCGGGCCCGCGAGGGCAAGCGCGTCGTCCGGTTCAAGGGCGGCGACTCGTTCGTGTTCGGCCGCGGCTACGAGGAGGCGATCGCGTGCGCGGAGGCCGGCGTGCCGTGCAGCGTCGTACCCGGCATCACCAGCGCCATCTCCGTGCCCGCCGTCGCCGGGATCCCGGTCACCCACCGGGGCGTGGCGCACGAGTTCACCGTGGTCTCCGGTCACGTGCCGCCCGACGACGCGACCTCGCTGGTGGACTGGGACGCGCTCGCCGCCATGCGCGGGACCGTGGTGCTGTTGATGGCGGTCCAGAACCTCCCCGCGATCGCGCAACGGCTGATGACCGGCGGCCGCGAGGCGAGCACCCCGGTGGCGGTGATCTCCGAGGGCACCATGCCCGGTGAGCGGACCGTGCTGTCGACCCTGGAGGATGTCGCCGAGGACATCGCCCGCGAGAATGTGCGGCCCCCGGCGATCGTGGTGGTCGGGAACGTGGTCGCGGTGGCCAACCCGGAAAGGTACTCGTGGCCCACCTGATCGACGTCGTCGACGCCGACGACCCCCGGCTCGCGGACTACCGCGACCTGCGCGACGTGCAGCTGCGCAGGAACCTGGAGGCCGAGCACGGCCTGTTCCTGGCCGAGGGCGAGAAGGTCGTCCGCCGTGCCGTCGAGGGCGGGTTCAGACCGCGCTCGTTCCTGATGGCCCCGCGCTGGCTGGACGGCCTCGCCGACGTGCTCGCCTCCACCGACGCGCCGTGCTACGTGGTCTCGGAGGCGCTCGCCGAGCAGGTCACCGGGTTCCACGTGCACCGCGGGGCGCTTGCCTCGCTGGAGCGGCGGCCGCTCCGCCCGCTCGCCGAGGTGGTCGCCGGTGCGCGCACGGTCGCGGTGCTCGAGGACGTGGTCGACCACACCAACGTGGGCGCGGCGTTCCGCAGCTGCGCCGCGCTCGGCGTGGACGCGATCGTGCTGTCCCCGCGCTGCGCCGACCCGCTCTACCGACGGTCGATCAAGGTGGCGATGGGCGCGGTGTTCTCGCTGCCCTACGCCCGGCTCGACGACTGGTACGACGGGGTGGGGGAGCTGTCCCGGCTCGGGTTCACCACCGTCGCGCTGACCCCGGCCGACGACGCCGTCGAGATCGAGCAGGCGGTCGCGAGCCTGGACCGGGTGGCGCTGCTGCTCGGCTCGGAGGGCCCCGGCCTGTCCCCGCGCTGGATGCAGGCCGCCGACGTGCGGGCGGTGATCCCGATGCGGGCCGGGATCGACTCCCTCAACGTCGCCGCGGCCACCGCCGTGGCCTGCTACGTCACCGCCCGGCGCTGAGCGGACCGGTCACGCCTCCTGCGCCGGCCACGTGGCCGGGAACTCCTCGGCGTGGTCGTCGGCCTGCTTGAACAGCTTCTTGCGGGCGCGCTTGTTGAGCCGGTCCCCGAAGACCGTGCCGCGGCAGTGGTCGGTCTCGTGCTGGAGGCAGCGCGCGAGCAGCCCGGTGCCGGTGTAGCCGACCTCGTTCCCGTCGAGGTCCTGGCCGACGACCCGGGCGACGTTGGGCCGGGCGCACGAGACGAACGCACCGGGCAGGGACAGGCAGCCCTCCTCGTCGTCGTCGAGCTTCCGGTCGCGGCCCTCGGGCAGGTACAGCTCGGGGTTGCACACCACGCCCTGGTGGTGGACGCCGTCGGCGTCGGGACAGTCGAAGACGAAGATCGAGCGGTCCACGCCGATCTGGCAGGCCGCCAGGCCGACCCCGTCGGCGGCGTACATCGTCGCGACCATGTCCGCCGCGAGCGCCCGCAGGTCGTCGTCGAAGTCGGTGATCGGCTCCTGCGTCCGGTGCATCACCGCCTCGCCCCACCGGGTGATCGGGCGGACGGTGCCTCCGGTCGGCAGGACGGAGTCGGTGGTGTCGGGGGTCTCGGCGTCGGCCATGCGGGTCATCCTAGGGCGAGGCGGAACGTGACCTGCGCCACGCCCCGCCGCCGTTCCGGTCTGTGTAACTCACAGTTACAGTTGCCGGTATGTCGACGACTCGCACGAGCAGGCACGGCGTCGCCCCCACACAGCGCAAGGACCCGATCGGGTTCGCGGTCGCTGCCCTCAACAGGCTCGCCCAGACCACGGCCCTCGACCGGCTCGGGCTGCGCAAGCCCGCGGAGCGCGCCGTGTTCGAGGCCACGCGCACCGGCTTCCGGACCGTGGGGACGGTCAACCGGGCGTTCACCCGGGCGGGGAGGCGGGGCGGTACGCCGGCCAGGGTGCCGTCGGCCACGCCGTCCGGGGTGTTCGACCTCACCCCGACCGAGGACGAGCAGATGCTCGTGGACGTGGTCGCCGAGCTGGCCGACGAGAGGCTGCGACCCGCCGCGGCATCCGCCGACGACGCGTGCGCCGCACCGGAGGAGGTGCTGAGGGCGAGCCTGGAGATCGGCCTGCCCCTGCTCGGCGTCCCGGACGACCTCGGGGGCATCAGCACCGAGCGCTCCGCGATGGCGGGCACCCTGGTCGCCGAGGCGCTCGCGCGCGGTGACATGGGCTTGGCCGTGGCGTGCCTGGCGTCGGGTGCGGTGAGCACCGCGCTGTCCCTGTGGGGCACGGAGGAGCAGCAGGCGACGTACCTTCCCTCGTTCACCGGTGACGACGTGCCGGCAGCCGCGCTCGCCCTCACCGAGCCGCTGCCGCTGTTCGACGCCCTGGCGCCGGGGACCACCGCCGAGCGCGACGGCGACGGCTTCGTGCTCGCGGGGGTGAAGTCGCTGGTCCCGCGCGGCGCGGACGCGGAGCTGTTCGTGGTGGGGGCGATGCTCGAGGGCGCGCCCAGGCTGTTCCTGGTGGAGTCCGGCGCCGCGGGCGTCACGATCGAGTCGGAACCGTCCATGGGGCTGCGCGCCGCGGGCCTGAGCCGCGTGGTGCTGGACGGCGTCCGGGTGGACGCGGTCGCGCTGCTCGGCGACGCGGAGGCCTACACGCAGTGCGTCCAGCTCTCCCGGCTCGGCTGGTGCGCGCTGGCGGTGGGCACCGCGCAGGCGGTGCTCGACTACGTGATCCCCTACGTCAACGAGCGCGAGGCGTTCGGCGAGCCCGTCAGCCACCGCCAGTCGGTCGCGTTCATGGTCGCCAACATCGGGATCGAGCTGCAGGCGATGCGGCTGGTGACCTACCGCGCTGCCTCGCGTGCCGCGCAGGGCAAGCCGTTCGCCCGCGAGGTCGCGCTGGCCCGCCGGCTGTGCGGTGAGCGTGGCATGCAGATCGGCAACGACGGGGTGCAGCTGCTCGGTGGGCACGGCTTCGTCAAGGAACACCCGGTGGAGCGCTGGTACCGCGACCTGCGCGCGGTCGGCCTGATCGAAGGAGGCGTGCTCGTATGATCAACCTCGAGACCCCCAAGAAGTTCCGGCCGCTCGTCGGCCAGGCGCACCAGGTCGCGATGAACCTGCTGCGGCCCAACTCCCGCAAGTACGACCAGCTCGAGCACGAGTATCCCAAGGAGCTCGACATGCTCGCGGCGATGATCGACGGGCTGAGCGAGTCCGGCGCCTCCAACGGCGCCGGCGCGAACGGCGTGCGCCGCGACGAGGACGCGTCGTCCTCGACGTCGGGCACCCGCAACGGCGCGAACCTGGCCTCGGTGCTGTCGATCATGGAGATGTGCTGGGGTGACGTCGGCCTGCTGCTGTCGATGCCGAGGCAGGGGCTGGGCAACTCCGCGATCGCCTCGGTCGCCGACGAGGAGCAGGCGCGCCGGTTCGAGGGCGTGTGGGCCAGCATGGCCATCACCGAGCCGGGCTGCGGGTCGGACTCGGCGAACATCGCCACCACCGCGGCCCTCGACGGCGACGAGTACGTCCTGAACGGCGAGAAGATCTTCGTCACCTCCGGTGAGCGCAGCGACGCCGTGGTCGTGTGGGCCACGCTCGACAAGACGAAGGGTCGGGCGGCGATCAAGTCGTTCGTCGTGCCCAAGGGCACGCCCGGGATGACCGTGGAGCGGCTCGAGCACAAGCTCGGCATCCGGGCCTCGGACACCGCGACGATCCGGTTCGAGGACTGCCGCGTTCCCAGGGAGAACCTGCTCGGCAGCCCGGAGGTCGACGTCAAGCAGGGCTTCGCCGGGGCGATGGCCACCTTCGACAACACCCGGCCGCTCGTCGCGGCGATGGCGGTGGGGTGTGCCCGTGCCTCGCTGGAGCTGACCCGCGAGCTGCTGGAGCAGGCCGGCGTCGTGGTCGACTACGACCGTCCCGCGCACACCCAGTCGGCTGCCGCGGCGGCGCTGCTGCAGATGGAGGCGGAGTGGGAGGGCGCGTACCTGCTGACCCTCCAGGCGGCGTGGATGGCCGACAACCGCAAGCCCAACTCGCTCGAAGCGTCCATGGCCAAGGCGAAGGCGGGGCGCGTCGGCAGCGACATCACCCTGCGCTGCGTGGAGCTGGCCGGCAGCCTCGGCTACAGCGAGCACGAGCTGCTGGAGAAGTGGGCCCGGGACTCCAAGATCCTCGACATCTTCGAGGGCACCCAGCAGATCCAGCAGCTGATCGTGGCACGGCGTCTGCTCGGGAAGACGTCCGCCGAGCTGCGGTAGCTGCTGTCCGGAGCTGTGGCATCCCGTACCGGTCCTGGGGCGAGGGCCGGGTGCGGGTGGTGCCACAGCGCCGGGCCAGGCAGCGGGCGGTGTCGCGGTTCGGTGCGATCGTCACCTCCGCGGGCACCTGGAGGGTGTCATCTGCCACGAAGCGCGAGCCAAGGGCGGTGGGTACGCCGGGCGGCGCGGTCGGCCCGGCAGGATGGGGCCCATGAAGCTGTATGCCGACGCGCCCGCCCGCCGTACCCGCCAGCTCGTCGGCGACCTGCTGCTGGTCGCCTGGGTCTGGCTGTGGGTGTGGCTGGCGATGGTCGTGCACGACGCCACGTTGCAGCTCGCGGAGCCGGGCCGCCGGATCTCCGAGGCGGGGGGTGGCCTGGGCGACCGGCTGCGCGAGGCCGGCGAGGCGGTGGGGGACGTGCCCGTCGTCGGCGACGAGGTCCGCACGCCCTTCGACGGCGCCGGCGACGCCGCCCAGCAGATCGCGGCCGCGGGTGACGCCCAGGTGCAGGCGGTGGAGGACCTCGCGTTCTGGTTGGCGCTCGCGGTGGGCGCGATCCCGGTGCTCGTGGCGCTGGCGGGCTACCTGCCGCTGCGCTGGCGGTTCGTGCGCGAGGCGACCGCGGGCCAGCGGTTCGTCGACAGCGCCGAGGACCTCGACCTGTTCGCGCTCCGCGCGATGGCACGCCAGCCCATGCACCGGATCGCGGCGATCAGCGACGACCCGGTCGGCGCCTGGCGGCAGGGCGACCCCCGGGTCGTGCGAGCCCTGGCCGCGCTGGAGCTGAAGGACAGCGGACTGAGTTTCCCGTCGTCCTGACAACAGCTCCGCGGCGGGGGAGCATGGCGGCATGAGAGAGGTCGAGATCCGGCCGGTCCCGCTCGACCGGCTGGTCGAGCTGCTGACGCCCGAGCGGGCAGACCGGCTCGCCTGGTACGCCGAGTGGGCCCGCGCCCTGCTGAACGGACGCACGGTGTGGAACATCAGCTCCACCAGCCGGGGCGGCGGCGTCGCCGAGATGCTGCAGACCCTGCTGGCCTACGGCCGCGGCGCGCGCGTGGACACCCGCTGGCTGGTGCTCGACGGCGACCGCGACTTCTTCACGCTCACCAAGCGGCTGCACAACCAGCTGCACGGGTCACCCGGGGACGGCGGTGACCTGGGGGCGCCCGAGAGCGACCACTACACGCGGGTGCTGGCCTACAACCTGCCGATGGCCGCACAGGTGATTCGGCCCGGTGACATCGTCCTGCTGCACGACCCGCAGCCCGCCGGGCTCGCCGCCGGGCTGCGCGACCTCGGTGCCCACGTGGTGTGGCGCTGCCACATCGGCCGGGACGAGCCGTGCGCGCTCAGCGACTCGGCGTGGGAGTTCCTCCGCCCGCACATCACCGCGGCGTCGGGGTTCATCTTCTCCCGGCGCGAGTACGTGCCGCCGTGGCTGCCGCAGGAGGAGGTGGTGGTGATCCCGCCGTCCATCGACCCGTTCAGCACCAAGAACGCCGCGCTCACGCCGGCCCAGACCCGCGCCGCGCTGGGCCATGCCGGGCTGGTGTCCTTCGGCTACGACGAGGCCGACCTGGGGTTCAACCGCCGCGGCGGCACCCGGGGCAAGGTCCGGGCGCACCGCGGACTCGTCGACGGCGACGGGCCGATCCCGGCGGGCGCACGGCTGGTGGTCCAGGTCAGCCGCTGGGACGCGCTCAAGGACATGTCCGGGGTGCTCGCCGGGTTCGCCGAGCACCTCGACGACCTCCCGCCCGACGTGCACCTGGCGCTGGTCGGTCCGGACACCTCCGGCGTGGACGACGACCCCGAGGGTGCAGCGGTGCTGGCCGACTGCCGCGCCCGCTGGTCCGCCCTGGACGACGCCGCGCGCCGACGCACGCACCTGGTGTCCCTGCCGATGCGCGACGTCGACGAGAACGCGCACCTGGTCAACGCACTGCAGCAGTACGCGTTCACGGTCGTGCAGAAGAGCCTCGTGGAGGGCTTCGGCCTCACCGTGACCGAGGCGATGTGGAAGTCCAAGCCGGTCATCGCCTCCGCCGTGGGCGGTATCCAGGACCAGATCGAGGACGGCGTGCACGGACTGCTGCTCGCGGATCCCACCGACCTCGGCGCCTACGCCAAGGCGCTGAGCCGGGTGCTCACCGAGCAGGGTCTCGCGGAGTCGCTGGGCGAGGCCGCCCGGGACCGCGTCCAGGAACGGTTCCTCGGCGACCGCCACCTCATCCAGTACGTCGACCTGTTCGAGGCCCTGCTGCAGTGACCGCGGGAGCCGCACCGCCCGCCGTCGGGTGCACCGCGAACCGTCACGTGCTGTTCACCTGCCCGCCGCCAGGACCGGTCAGGCTCGACGACATGAAGATCCCCCTCACCCTGCTGGGTGGCCTGGTGGCCTACTTCATCTGGGCCTCGTCGTTCCCGCACCTGACCAGCAACGTCGTCGAGGCGTTCGGCCGCTGACCCCGTGCAGCACCCGTAGGCTGCGCACGTGGCCGCGAACTCACGTCAGCAGCAGATCATCGACGTCCTCGAGGACGCCTTCGCCGACCTGATGCGGGCCGACCCGCACGCGTTCCGGGTCAAGTACCGGAAGATGGCCGCCGACCCGTTCGCGTTCTTCCGGGGCAGCGCCTGCCTGTTCTACGCCGACGTGACGGGCCGGACCGACGAGTACGTCGACGCGCGGACCAGCCGCATCTGGATCCACGGCGACCTGCACTGCGAGAACTTCGGCACCTACCTCAACTCCGACGGCCGGCTGGTGTTCGACGTCAACGACTTCGACGAGGCCTACATCGGCCACTTCACCTGGGACCTGCTCCGGTTCTCCGCGAGCATGGCGCTGATGGGCTGGCAGAAGGCGCTGCCCGAGCAGGTGGTCCGCGACCTGATCGGACGTTACCTGCGCAGCTACCTGGCGCAGGTCAACCACTACGTCCGCTCCGACGACGACCACGACTTCGCGCTCCGGCTGGACAACACCAAGGGGCCGGTGCTCGACGTGCTGGTCGCGGCGCGGGCACTGAGCCGGCCTGCGCTGCTGGACACCGCGACCCGGATCGAGGAGCACGTGCGGGTGTTCCTCGAGGACCAGACGGTGCGCCGGCTCGGACAGGCCGAGCGCCGTCAGGTGCTGCGGGCGTTCGAGGACTACCTCACCACCATCCCGGACTCGAAGAAGTTCGACCGGGAGCTGTTCTACGAGGTCCGCGACGTGGTCGGGAAGTCGGGGTTCGGCATCGGCAGCGCCGGGCTGCCCGCCTACAACCTGCTCGTCGAGGGTTACAGCCAGGCGCTCGACAACGACGTGATCCTGTCCATGAAGCAGGCCAACGTGCCCGCGCTCAGCCGGTTCGTCGACCCCGAGCAGGTGGACGCCTACTTCGAGCACGAGGGGCACCGCACCGTGGTGAGCCAGCGCGCGCTGCAGGTGCACACGGACCCGCTGCTGGGCTACACGAGCATGGACGGGGTCGGCTACGTCGTGTCCGAGGTCTCGCCCTACGAGGCCGACCTGGACTGGTCGGACCTCAACGAGCCCGACGAGATGGCGCTCGTCGTGGACTCCCTCGGCCGCGCCACCGCGAAGGTGCACTGCGCCTCCGACGAGGACAGCGAGCAGGACCTCGTCGACTTCCAGGTCGAGGAGGCGATCGCCGAGGTGCTCGAGGGGCGGCGCCGGGAGTTCACCGAGCACGTCGTCCAGTTCGGCATCGACTACGCGCTGACCGCGCGCGAGGACCACAGCCTGTTCGTGGACGCGTTCCGCGAGGGCCGGATCGGCGGGGTGGCCGCTACCTGACCCGGTGAGCACCGTCCGCGGGCCGGCCGAACAGGAACCCGGGCGCGGGCCAGCCCTGCTCGGCGAACACGGCGGCGACCGCCTCCCGGGTCGACTCGACCTTCGCCCTCGGCACCAGCGCGATCGCCGAGCCGCCGAAGCCACCGCCGGTCATCCGGACCCCGAGCGCACCCTGCGCGCGGCAGGTGTCCACGACCGCGTCCAGCTCGGGGCAGGTGACCTCGAAGTCGTCGCGCAGCGAGTCGTGCGAGGCGTCGAAGGACCGGCCGAGCCCGGGGTAGTCGTCGGCGCGCAGCTGCGCCACCGCGGTCTCCACGCGCGCCATCTCGGTGAGCACGTGCCGGGCGCGCCGACGTACCCGCTCGTCGGTGAGCCGGGCCAGGGCCTGCTCGGGGTCGGTGACCTCCCGGAGCGAGCCCACGCCGAGCTGCTTGGCCGCCTCCTCGCAGTCCGCGCGTCGGGACCCGTAGCCGCCGTCGGTCAGCGAGTGCGAGGCGCGGGTGTCCACGACGAGCAGCTCGAGGTCGTGCGCGGCCGGGTGCCACGGCACCTGGACGGTCGTCCAGTCCCGGCAGTCGAGCAGCAACGCGTGGTCGGCCTGCCCGAACAGCGAGATCGTCTGGTCCAACCCGCCGGTCGGGGCGCCGGCGACGTCGGTCTCCGCGCGCACGCAGGCCTGCGCGAGCCGCTGCCTGGCCGCGTCGTCCAGGCTCACGCCGGCGACGTCGGCGAGGCCGAGCGCGACCGAGCACTCCAGCGCCGCAGAGCTCGACAGGCCCGCGCCGGTGGGTACCCGTGAGTCCACGACGATGTCGAGCCCGGGCAGGTCCCAGCCCTGCTGCTGCAGCGCCCAGACCACCCCGGCCACGTAGGCCACCCAGCCGTCCACCTCGCCCGGCCCGAGCGCGTCGAGCGACCCGGTCCAGGTGCGGTCCTGCTGTCGGCTGCTGACGCTGACGGTGCGGTCCTCGCGGGGCGCCAGGGCGGCGTAGGTGGCGTGTGGGAGCGCCATCGGCAGGCACTTGCCGCCGTTGTAGTCGACGTGCTCGCCGATCAGGTTCACGCGGCCGGGTGCGGCGAAGACGCCCACCGGCTCACGGCCGTGCTGGTCACGGAACCGCCGGGACAGCTCGTCCGCGATGTCGGTCGGGTCGCCTGCGGGCACGTGGTCGACAGTCATGGCCGTCAGGATAGGCGGGACGGACGCGTACGGCGGACGCGTCCCACGCTGCCGACGGGTGCCGATGCCGGGCGTGGCTGACATGATCGGGGGATGGCACACCATGCAGAGGGCCCCGACGAGCGGCTGGTGGAGCTGGCCCACCAGATGCTGGACCTGGCGCGGGCCGGGGAGCGCGACCAGCTCGACGCCTACGTCGAGGCGGGAGTGCCGGTCGACCTGACCGACGCGGCCGGCAACACCCTGCTGATGCTGGCCGCCTACCACGGCCACCCCGAGACGGTGCGGATGCTCGCGGACCGCGGCGCCGACCCGGACAAGGCCAACGACCGCGGGCAGACCCCGCTCGCCGGGGCGGTGTTCAAAGGCGAGACCGAGGTGGTCACGGTGCTGCTCGCCGCCGGCGCGGACCCGGACAGGGGCACGCCCTCGGCCCGAGCCACGGCGGAGATGTTCGGGCAGCAGGGCATCTTCGACCCCAGCTGAACCGGGAGCCTGCAGGCCGGGCCCGGACCAATCCGCCGTGCCGCCGGGCACGAACCCCGACCGTCGGTGACCCCCAGACAGGAACGGACGCGATGACGCAGACCTCCCAGGACACCCAGGCTCCCCGCACCGCCGGGGCCGGCGCGGCCGACGAGCTGGCCGGGCTGCTCACCCCGATCTTCCGTGGCGACCTCCCGCTGCGGATCCGCGCCTGGGACGGCAGCGTCGCCGGTCCCGCGGACGCGCCCACGGTGGTCGTGCGCGACCCCGCCGCGCTGCGTCGCCTCGTGTTCGCGCCGGGTGAGCTGGGGCTGGCCCAGGCCTACGTCACCGGAGAAATCGACGTCGAGGGCGACCTGCTCGACGGGTTCCGCCGGGTCTGGGCGGCAGTGCGCGACCGGGGCGCCTCCCCGCGGCTGACCCCGGCGACCGTGACGGCGGGCCTGCGGACCGCCCGGCGGCTCGGTGCCCTGGGACTGCCGCCCGCCCCGCCTGCCTCGCAGGCCCGGCTGCGCGGCCGGCTGCACTCGCTCACCCGCGACCAGGACGCGATCGCGCACCACTACGACCTCTCCAACGAGTTCTACGCGCTGATCCTCGACCCGCACATGGCGTACTCATGCGGCTACTTCACCAGCGAGGACCCCGGCTACACCGTGGAGGACGCCCAGCGCGACAAGCTCGACCTGGTCTGCCGCAAGCTCGAGCTCGAGCCCGGCGGTCGGCACCTGGACATCGGCTGCGGCTGGGGATCGCTGTCCCTGCACGCGGCCGAGCACTACGGCGTCCGGGTGGTGGGCGTGACCATCTCGCGGGAGCAGAAGGCCTTCGTCGACGCCCGGGTCGCCGAGCGTGGTCTGGGCGACCGGGTGGAGATCCGGCTGCAGGACTACCGCGACGTCTCCGACGGCCCGTTCGACACGGTCACCTCCATCGAGATGGGTGAGCACGTGGGGGAGCGCAACTACCCGGTGTTCACGGGCCAGATCGCCCGGCTGCTGCGGCCCGGTGGGCGGATGCTCATCCAGCAGATGTCGCGGACCACCCGTCCCGGCGGCGGCCCGTTCATCGAGGCGTTCATCGCGCCGGACATGCACATGCGTCCGGTGGGGGAGACCGTCGCCCTGATCGAGCAGGTCGGCCTGGAGGTCCGTGACGTGCACGCGCTGCGCGAGCACTACGTGCGCACCGTGGCCGCGTGGTACGCCACCTTCGAGGCCAACTGGGACCGTGCCGTGGAGATGGTGGGCGAGGAGGTCGCCCGGGTGTGGCGGCTCTACCTGGTCGGCGGGGCGCTGGCGTTCGAGGAGGGCCGGATGGGCGTGGACCAGATCCTCGCGGTCAAGCCGACGCCGGAGGGCCGCAGCGGGCTGCACCCGGTGCGCAGGTCCTGATGGACGGCTTCGACACCGGCGGGTTCCTCACCGCGCTCCCGGTCACCGTGCTCGCGGTGGCGGTCGTCCTCGGCGTGACGTTCGCGGTCGCGGTGCGCGTCGGACGGCACGCGGTCGTGGACGTCGCGTGGGGCCTGGGCTTCGTCGTGCTCGCCGCGACCGCGTTCGCGCTGTCCGCGGGTGACGGCGACCCCGTCCGCCGTACCGCCGTGCTCGTGATGGTGGCGGTGTGGGGGCTGCGGCTGGCGGGCCACATCTGGCTGCGCTCGCGCGGCAAGGGCGAGGACCCGCGCTACGAGGAGCTGATGGCGAAGGCGCCGGGGCACCCGAACGCCTACGCGTTCAGCCGGATCTACCTGACTCAGGGTGCGATCATGTGGTTCGTCTCGCTGCCGGTGCAGGTGGCGATGTTCCAGGACGCCGGCCTGGGCGTGGTGGCCGGCCTGGGCGTGCTGCTGTGGGCGGTCGGGCTGTTCTTCGAGACCGTCGGCGACTGGCAGCTGACCCGGTTCCGCAACGACCCGGCGTCGAAGGGGAAGGTCCTCGACACCGGGCTGTGGCGCTACACCCGGCACCCCAACTACTTCGGCGACGCGTGCGTGTGGTGGGGCATCTCGCTGGTGGCGTTCAGCGCCTGGCCCGGTGTGCTCACCGTGCTGTCGCCCGTGGTGATGACCTGGCTGCTCGCCAAGGGGACCGGCAAGCCGTTGCTCGAGAAGGACATGGCCGAGCGCCGGCCCGGCTACGTGGAGTACGTCCGCCGTACCAGCGGGTTCTTCCCGCTGCCACCCAGGAAGAGCACCTGATGAAGCCCCTGACCGAGGGCAGCACCGCCACCGACTTCGAGCTGCCCGACCAGGACGGCAAGCCGACCAGCCTGTCCGACCTCCTCCTCCACGGGCCGGTCGTGCTCTTCTTCTACCCCGCGGCGATGACCGCCGGGTGCACCAAGGAGGCCTGCCGGTTCCGGGACCTCACGGCGGAGTTCGCCGCCCTCGGCGCGCAGCGGGTCGGGATCAGCGCCGACCCCGTCGACCGGCAGGCGGCCTTCGCCGAGGCCCACCGGCTGGACTACCCGCTGCTCTCGGACCGGGACGGCACCGTGGCGACGGCCTACGGCGTCCGCCGGCGGTTGATCACCCCGGTCAAGCGGGTGACCTTCGTGATCGACTCCGACCGGACCGTGCGCGCGGTGGTCGCCAGCGAGTGGAGCATGGACGTCCACGCCGACGAGGCGCTGCGGGCACTGCGCTCGGCGTAGAATCCCACCACGTGCGCTTCCTCAACGAGTTCCGCCCGCCGTACGAGCTGACCTACAACGACGTCTTCATGGTCCCGCGGCGCTCCGCCGTCGGTTCGAGGTACGACGTCGACCTCTCCACCACCGACGGGACGGGTACGTCGGTGCCGCTGGTCGTCGCCAACATGACCGCCATCTCCGGACGCCGGATGGCCGAGACCGTGGCGCGGCGCGGGGGCATCAGCGTGATCCCGCAGGACATCCCGCAGCCGGTGGTCGAGGAGGTGGTGTCGTGGGTCAAGTCGCGGCACCTGGTCTTCGACACCCCGATCACGCTGGACCCGCACCAGACCGTGGGTGACGCGCTGGCGCTGCTGCCCAAGCGCGCGCACCGGGGCGCGTTCGTGGTCGAGGACGGCCGGCCGGTGGGCGTGGTCACCGAGGACGACTGCCTGGGCGTGGACCGGTTCACCCAGCTGCACCAGGTGATGACGAGCCGGATGGTCACGCTGCCGGACACCGTGGACCCGCGGACCGCGTTCGAGCGGCTCGACGAGGCGCGACGCCGGCTGGCGCCGGTGGTCGACGCCGACGGGCGCCTGGTCGGTGTGCTCACCCGGACCGCGGCGCTGCGCTCGACGCTGTACGCCCCGGCCGTCGACGCGCAGGACCGGCTCCGCGTCGCCGCCGCCATCGGCGTGAACGGTGACGTCGCGGCGAAGGCCAAGGCGCTGCTCGAGGTGGGCGTGGACTGCCTGGTGGTGGACACCGCGCACGGCCACCAGGACCGGATGGTCGAGGCGCTGGGGGCGGTCCGCTCGCTGGACCCGCAGGTGCCGGTCGCCGCGGGCAACGTGGTCTCCGCCGAGGGCGTGCGCGAGCTCGTCGAGGCGGGGGCCGACATCGTGAAGGTCGGCGTCGGACCGGGCGCCATGTGCACCACCCGGATGATGACCGGCGTCGGGCGGCCGCAGTTCTCCGCGGTCATGGAGTGCGCCGCCGCGGCCCGTGACCTGGGCAAGCACGTGTGGGCCGACGGGGGAGTGCGGCACCCCCGCGACGTCGCTCTGGCGCTGGCCGCGGGCGCCTCGTCGGTGATGATCGGCTCCTGGTTCGCCGGCACCTACGAGTCGCCCGGTGACCTGCACGTCGACGCCGACGGCCGGGCGTACAAGGAGAGCTTCGGCATGGCCTCGGCCCGGGCGGTGGCGAACCGGACGAGCACCGAGACCGCGTTCGACCGCGCCCGCAAGGGGCTGTACGA
>DATIBI010000006.1:0-10169 GCA_035457605.1 Nocardioidaceae bacterium | reverse complement strand
GTACCAGGCACCGGCCTTGCGGACGAGCCCGGCGTCGACCCCGACGTCGATGAGGCCGCCCTCGCGGCTGATGCCCTGGCCGTACATGATGTCGAACTCCGCCTGCTTGAACGGCGGGGCGACCTTGTTCTTCACGACCTTGACGCGGGTGCGGTTGCCGACCATCTCCTGGCCGTCCTTGAGCGTCTCGATCCGGCGCACGTCCAGCCGCACCGAGGAGTAGAACTTCAGCGCCCGACCACCGGTGGTGGTCTCCGGGGAGCCGAACATCACGCCGATCTTCTCGCGCAGCTGGTTGATGAAGATCGCGGTGGTGCCGGCGCCGTTGAGCGCACCGGTCATCTTCCGCAACGCCTGGCTCATCAGCCGGGCCTGGAGGCCGACGTGGCTGTCACCCATCTCGCCCTCGATCTCGGCGCGGGGAACGAGCGCGGCGACGGAGTCGACCACGATCAGGTCGAGCGCGCCGGAGCGGATCAGCATGTCCGCGATCTCGAGCGCCTGCTCACCGGAGTCGGGCTGGGAGACCAGCAGCGCGTCGGTGTCCACGCCGAGGGCCTTGGCGTACTCCGGGTCGAGGGCGTGCTCGGCGTCGATGAACGCCACGATGCCGCCCGCACGCTGGGCGTTGGCGACCGCGTGCAGCGCGACCGTGGTCTTGCCCGACGACTCCGGGCCGTAGATCTCCACGACCCGGCCGCGCGGCAGCCCGCCGAGGCCGAGCGCGACGTCGAGCGCGATCGCGCCGGTCGGGATGACCTCCAGGGGTGCCCGGGTCTCGTCGCCCAGGCGCATGACCGAGCCCTTGCCGAACTGTCGCTCGATGTTGGCGAGTGCGGCATCGAGTGCCTTGTCGCGGTCTCCACCAGCCATAGCAGTTATCCGTCCATCCGAGTTGCCCCGCCGTGCGGGAGTGGCAGTCTTCTTCATCGACGACGACACTAGAGATGACCTCCGACAGTGTTCGAGACCCAAAGGCGTTCCTGTGGATCGCGAACGCCGAGTCCTGTCGTCGCCGGTGCCTCAGTGGTGCCTTGCTTGCACCCCACCCTAACCCGAACACGTGTTCGATCGCGCACCCGACACGCGCGTGTCCCGGGATGATCGGGCAGACGCCGTCGAGCTCAGAGCGCCAGCGGCTCCTGGCCCTCGTCGAGCGGCCCGTCCGACGTACGCCGGGCGAACTCGGCCGCCGTGGCCACACCCGTCACCAGGAGCGCGGCGAACACGTTCAGCGCGGCGTACCCCATCCCGCCCATGATCACCCCGGCGAGCACACCGGCCGCGGCCGCGACCACGCCCATCACCAGGTCAGCGGCCCCCTGCACGTCGGTGCGCGCGTGGAACGGGGCGGACTCGGTGAGCAGCGTCGAGGCCGCCACCGTGCAGCACGACCAGCCGAGCCCGAGCAGGAACAGGCCGACGCCGATCCCCCACGACGCCCCCTCCGGCGCCGTGCCGGACAGCAGCAGCGACGCGAACAGCACCACCGCGCCGACCATCAGCAGCGGCGGCCGGCCGAACCGGTCCGCGGCCCAGCCCACGACCGGGGCGAAGGCGAACATGCCCAGCACGTGCGCGCTGACCACCACGCCGATGATCTCCAGGGTCGCGCCGCCGTGGTGCATGTGCAGCGGCGTCATCACCATCACCGCGATCATCACCGCGTGCGCCAGCGCGAGCGAGGCGATGCCGGCCGCCACCCCGGTCCGGGTGCGGACCACCTCGGTCACCCGGGACCAGTGCGTCCCGGTGCGTACGACGGGCCGGGCGCCCGCCCCGAGCGCGGCCTCCCGTGCCACCAGCAGCGGGTCCGGGCGCATGAGCACCGCGATCAACGCCCCGGCGGCCACGATCCCGACCAGGCCCAGGAGGAAGGGACCGGTCAACCGGGGCAGCCCCAGGCGCTCACCCAGGTCGCCGGCGAACCCGGTCAGGTTCGGCCCGGCCACCGCACCCACCGTCGTCGCCCAGACCACGATCGACAGGGACCGGGCCCGGTGCGCGGGCTTGGCGAGGTCGGTGGCGGCGTAGCGCGACTGGTTGTTCGCGGCGGTCGTCGAGCCGAGCAGCATCGCACCGAGCAGGAGCGTCGCGAAGGAGTCGATGACGCCGGCGACCACGCACAGGGCTCCCCCGCTTGCGCCGAGCGCGTAGCCGAGGACCAGCCCGGGGCGCCGCCCGCGCCGGCCCATGAGGTGCGCGAGCAGGAACGAGGCGACCGCGGCGCCGAGCACCTGCATGGTCTGGGCGAGGCCGGCGAGCTTCTCGGACCCGGAGATCTCCTCCGCGAGCAGCGCGGCCACCGCGATCCCGATCGTGATGCCGAGGCCGCCGAGGCTCTGCGCGACGACCAGCACGCCGATGGTGCGCCGTTGGACCCGGGCGACCTCGTGGTCGGGCCAGCGGACCCCGCCGACCACGCCGTGGGCGAAGCCGGTGGCGTTCCCCGCGACCCAGCCGGACACGCGCCTGCCCAGATGGGGGGCGCGGGGGTCGTCACGGCGGCTCATGGGCCCGATCCTCTCACCGTCCGCCGGTCAGCTTCGTGCCTTCGGCACCTCGGGGGTGCGGCCGACGTCCCGTCAGCGCTCGGACGCGGGCAGGCCGAGGGTCTCCCACACCGCGTGCCACACCTTCTTCGGCGGCTCGCCGGCGTCGAGCGCCTGGTGCACGGTGCGTCCACCGAGCAGGGCGATCACCTGCTCATGCGCCCAGGTGCGGGCGTACGCCGGACCGAGCGCGTGCTCCATCCGTGCCCAGAACTCCGTGTGCCGCACCGACGTCCCTCCCCTGCCGACTGCCTGGGACCGCCCGACGGGCGACCTCCTGTCGAGGGTACGTGGCGGGCACGAGACTGCCGGGAGGCGGACCCGGGGTTGCTGGAAGAATGAGCGCATGTCCGCCGACGAGTTCGTCATCCGCCCCGCCGTCGAGGAAGACCTCAGCGACATCGCCGCCATCTACGCGCACGAGATCGCCAACAGCATCGCGACCTTCGACCTCGAGCCACCCGACAGCTCGTACTGGCACGAGAAGCTCGCCGGGGACCACCCCGGTGACCACCTGCTCGTGGCGGTGGACTCCGACAAGGACGTCGTCGGCTACGCCTACTCCTGGTCCTACCGGCCGCGGCCGGCCTACTCGCTGACCCGGGAGACCTCGATCTACCTCGACCCGTCGGTGCGCGGCAAGGGCGTGGGCAAGATCCTCTACCCCGCGCTGCTCGACACGATGGCGGCCTCGGGCGTGCACACCGCGGTCGCGCTGGTGGCGCTGCCCAACCCGGGCAGCATCCGGCTGCACGAGGCCTGCGGCTTCGTCGAGGTCGGCCGGATGCGCGAGGTGGGCTACAAGTTCGACCAGTGGATCGACGTGGCCTGGTTCCAGAAGATGCTGCACCCGCCGCAGCACGCCGCACCGCCGATGTGAGGCGGCGCGGCGGCCCGCTGCGACATGGCCAGCGGGCGGCGCCGTCAGCGCCGCGGCGTGATCCCGGCCGCCGCCTCCGCCGCGGCGACGAAGTCGTGCTTGCCGGCGGTGTAGCGGCGTGACTGCCCCGCGAAGCGCGCAGCCAGCCGCTCCTTGAGCGCGACGTAGGCGGCGGCCTCCTCGGGGTGGGCGCGCAGGCGGTCGCGGAAGGCCATGAGCCGTCGCCAGTAGTGCCCGTCGCGCTCGGCCAGGTGCAGGTGGTGCGTGCGGGGCAGCGCCATGTCCGCCGGCCCCTTGCGGAACACCCGACGTGACGGGTCGTCCCGCTCCGCCTCGGGCGTGTAGAGGTAGCCGATCCCGGCGAGCCGCCCGACGACGTCGTCGAGGCGACACTCGTCGTGCACCGCGGCCAGGATGTCGATGACCGGTTTCGCCCGCAGCCCGGGGACCGCCGTGCTCCCGACGTGCTCCAGGGCGGCGACGCGGTCCCCGAGAGCGGCACGGATCCGGACCGCCTCGGCCGCGAACATCGCCGGCCACGCCGGGTCGGGGTCGACCAGCCGCACCGGCGCCGGCCGGTAGCCGGACGGCTCGCCCGAGTGCGGCACCGTCACGACAGCAGCAGCTTCTCCAGCCGGCGCGAGACGACCATCAGCCCGGCCGTGCCCATCGCCAGCAGGTAGACCACCGAGACCAGCGAGTCGACGGTGACCGCACCGGTGGTCAGCTCCCGGCAGAGCACCACGCCGCGGTAGAGCGGGGTCAGCTCGACCACCCAGCGCAGCGTGCCGCCGAACGCGTCGACCGGGAAGAACGTGGCGGAGAACAGGAACATCGGCATGATCGCGAGCTGGACGTACTCGAAGTCCTGCCAGGAGCGCATGAAGGTGGTCAGCGCCATGCCCGCACCGGCGAACGCGTAGCCGATCAGCAGCGTCGCCGGCAGCGCCAGCACCGCCCACCACGACTCGACGAGACCCATCAGCACCATGACCAGCAGGAACCCGGCGCTGTAGACGCCGCCGCGGATCAGGCACCAGGTGATCTCACCGCGGGCGATGTCGCCGACCCGCATCGGCGTGGCCAGGATCGAGTCGTAGAGCTTCTCGAACTTGAGCTTGAAGAAGATGTTGAAGGTGCTGTCGAGGATCGCACCGTTCATCGCCGACGCGGCGAGCATGCCGGGCGCGACGAACGCGGCGTAGGCGACGGTCTGCCCGTTGAACTCGAAGGAGTCGATCATCTGGCCGACGCCGACACCGATCGAGAACAGGTACAGCACCGGCTCGAGGAACCCGGTGGCGAAGAAGACCCAGTTGCGGATGTACGCGCGGTAGTTGCGGTCCACCAGCCGCCACGAGGCGGCGGCACCGCCGAGCGGGTCGGGGCGACGCTCGAGACGGGTGGCCGCGAGTCCGGTCAGTGCCATCAGTCGACCAGCCTGTTCGTCAGTCGTCGGACCGCCCACCACCAGCCGAACGCGGACATCACACCCAGGTAGGCGAGGTGGACCAGGGCCGTGGAGCCGTCCACCGAGCCGATGGTGAGCATCCGGGTGAGGTCGACGCCGTGCCACAGCGGGGTGAGCCGGGCGAGCCACTCCAGCGGCGCGGAGAGGTTGGAGATCGGGAAGAACGCCCCGGAGAACAGGAACAGCGGCACGATCACCAGCCGGTAGATCAGCGCGAACCCGGCCTCGGAGGACAGCCCGGCGGTGTACCCGAAGATCACGCTGGCGAAGGCCATCCCGATCAGCAGCTGCACCCCGAACGCGAGCAGCGCGCCGGTCACGGTCTCGAACACGCCGAACACCGCCATCACCAGCATGAACACAGCAGCGGTGGAGCCGACCCGGAAGAGCACGAACATCAGCTGGGCGGCGACGATGTCGGCGACAGACAGCGGGGTCGCGATCATCCCGTAGTAGGTCTTGTTCCACTTGATCATGCCCATGACCGGCCACAGCACCTCGCCGGACGCGGTCTGCATGACGTGCGCGGCGAGCAGGCCCGGGGCGATGTAGGCGAGGTACGTCGGGGCGCCCTCGAGCGAGGCGTCACCCGCGTCGACGTACCCCCCCAGGAGCACCCCCATCGCCGCGACGTAGAACAGCGGCGAGACGAACGAGGAGATCACCGAGCCGCGCCAGGTGCGGCGGTAGACCGTGGACCAGTACTCCCTCTGGCGGAGCACCATCGCGAGCCGGCCCGCGGGCGCGGGGGCGCCGGACCGGGTGGTGGAGGCGGGGGCGCTCATCAGTCGGCCAGGCTCCGGCCGGTGAGCCGAAGGAACACGTCCTCCAGCGTGGAGCGGCGCACCAGGACCGCCGCCGGCTGCAGGCCGCGCTCGTGCACCTTGGCCAGCGCCTCCTCGCCGTCGTGGGTGTAGAGCAGCAGCCGGTCGGGCAGCACCTCGACCCGGTCGGCGAGGTCGTGCACCTTCTCCGCGAGCGCCTCGTGCTCACCCACGCCGAAGCGGAGCTCGGCGACTTCGCGGGTGGAGTGCTCGCGGATCAGGTCGAGCGGGGAGCCCTCGGCCACGATCCGGCCGCCGTCCATGACGACCAGCCGGTCGCACAGCTGCTCGGCCTCGTCCATGTAGTGCGTGGTCAGCACGAGGGTCACACCCTGGCGCTTGAGCCGGAACAGCTGGTCCCACAGGACGTGCCGGGCCTGCGGGTCCAGGCCGGTGGTGGGCTCGTCGAGCAGGAGGATGTCGGGGTTGTTGATCAGCGACCGCGCGATCGTCAGCCGCCGCTTCATGCCGCCGGACAGGTCCTCGACCTTGGCCTTGGCCTTCTCGGTCAGCGAGGCGAACGCGAGCAGCTCGTCGGCCCGGGCGGACACCTCGGCCTTGGGCAGCCCGAAGTAGCGGCCGTAGACGACGAGGTTCTCGCGGACGTTGAGCTCGGTGTCCAGGCTGTCCTCCTGCGGGCACACGCCCAGCCGGGCGCGGATGGCCGGGCCGTCCACGGCCGGGTCCATGCCCAGGATGGACAGCTCTCCCGCGCTCGGCGGAGACACCGAGGCGATCATCCGCATCGTCGAGGACTTGCCGGCGCCGTTGGGCCCGAGGAACCCGAACGCCTCGCCGGGCTGGACCTCGACGTCGATCCCGCGGACCGCCTCGAACTCCCCGAACGACTTCCGCAGGCCGCGGGCCTGGATCATCGCAGTGGTCTGGGTCCTGGTCTCCGTGGGTTCCGGTGTGGTGGCAGGCACAACCTCAAACCTATCCGGGGCCGCGGACAGTTTTCACCGGGTTTTCCGGTCCGGGCAGGATCCCGGGGCACGCCGGGAGAAACGTGCGACCTCCCGGTGCCGGATGAGCGAGGATGTCCGCCATGTCACCCACGCCCGCACGCCCTGTCGCGCTCGTCACCGGTGTCGGCCGCACCATCGGCCTGGGCGCGGCGATCGCGCTCCGCCTCGCCGACGACGGCTGGGACGTCGCCACCTCGCACTGGACGCCCTACGACGACCGGATGCCGTGGGGACGCCAGGAGTCGGACGTGGACAAGGTCGCCGGTGAGCTCGCCGGCCGGGGCGCGCGGACCACCGCCGTCGCGGCCGACCTGACCCGCCCCGAGGCACCCGGCGAGATCTTCGACGCGGTCGAGTCCGCGCTCGGCCCGGTCACCGCGCTCGTGCTCTCGCACGCGGAGTCGGTGGACTCCGGGTTGCTGGACACCAGCGTGGAGAGCTTCGACCGTCACTTCGCGGTGAACGCACGCGCCTCCTGGCTCCTGGTCCGCGAGTTCGGGCTCCGGTTCCGCGGCGAGCCCGGGACCGGCCGGATCGTCGCGCTCACCAGCGACCACGTGGTCGGGAACATGCCGTACGGCGCGAGCAAGGGCGCGCTGGACCGGATCGTGATCGCCTCGGCCCGCGAGCTGGCACACCTCAAGGTCAGCGCGAACGTCGTCAACCCCGGTCCCGTCGACACCGGCTGGATGGACGACGCGCTGCGCTCCTACGTCACCGCGAGCACCCCGCTCGGCCGGCTCGGGCAGCCGCGCGACGTGGCGAACCTGGTGTCGTTCCTGTGCTCGGCCGAGGGCGGCTGGGTGAACGGGCAGCTGCTGCAGTCCGACGGCGGCCTGCACGTGTGACCGCGTACCCGGGTCACCGGGCGCTCGGCGGGAGTGGCGGGCGGGGCCGGGTGCGCCCGGCGGGTGGGTGTCGGTGCCGTGGGTAAGGATGGAGGCGTGACTCCCGAGGACGGTACGACGGACCCGGCCGCTCAGACACCGGCGCGGTCCGACGTACTCACCGGCTTCAGTGAACCCACGCGCACCTGGTTCACGACCTCCTTCGCCGCGCCCACCGCCGCCCAGGTCGGCGCGTGGGAGACGATCTCGGCCGGGCGTCACGCGCTCGTGGTCGCACCGACCGGGTCGGGCAAGACGCTCTCCGCGTTCCTCTGGTCGCTGGACCGGCTGGCCTCACGGCCCCGGCCGGAGGACAAGCTGCACCGCTGCCGGGTGCTCTACGTCTCGCCGCTCAAGGCGCTCGCGGTCGACGTCGAACGCAACCTGCGCGCACCGCTCACGGGGATCCGGCACACCGCCGCCCGCCTCGGCCAGGAGGTCCCGGAGATCACCGTCGGGGTGCGTTCCGGGGACACTCCGGCGCCGGAGCGCCGCCGCCTGGCGACCGCTCCCCCGGACATCCTGATCACCACGCCCGAGTCGCTGTTCCTGATGCTCACCTCGCAGGCCCGCGAGGCGCTGCGCGGGGTGGAGACCGTGATCGTCGACGAGGTGCACGCGGTCGCCGGCACGAAACGGGGTGCCCACCTCGCGCTCAGCCTGGAGCGGCTCGACGCGTTGCTCGAGCGGCCCGCGCAGCGGATCGGGCTGTCGGCGACCGTCCGGCCGGTCGAGGAGGTGGCGCGGTTCCTCGGCGGCACCCAGCCGGTGGAGGTGGTCGCCCCGGGGTCCACCAAGGAGTGGGACCTGAAGGTGGTCGTGCCGGTGGAGGACATGACCGAGCTCGCGCTCGCCCAAGGCGGACCCGAGGGCCCGGCGATCCCCGAGGGGTCCGCGGCCGGCTCGGCGGAGCAGCGCGCCTCGATCTGGCCGCACGTGGAGGAGCGGGTCGTCGACCTGATCGAGCAGCACCGCTCCACCATCGTGTTCGCCAACTCCCGACGGCTCGCCGAGCGGCTCACCGCCCGGTTCAACGAGATCGCAGGCGAGCGGGCCGGTGTCGCCGCCGAGCGCGACGGTGCGCCGCCGGCGGAGCTGATGGCGCAGTCCGGGCAGTCCTACGGCGCGGCGCCGGTGATCGCCCGTGCCCACCACGGCTCGGTGTCGAAGGACCAGCGTGCGCTGATCGAGGACGACCTCAAGCGCGGTGCGCTCCCCTGCGTGGTCGCCACCAGCAGCCTCGAGCTCGGTATCGACATGGGTGCGGTCGACCTGGTCGTGCAGATCGAGTCGCCGCCGTCGGTGGCCTCGGCGCTGCAGCGGGTCGGCCGCGCCGGGCACCAGGTCGGTGAGGTCTCCCGCGGCGTGCTGTTCCCCAAGCACCGCAGCGACCTCGTGCACACCGCGGTCGCGGTGGAGCGGATGCGCACCGGCCACATCGAGTCGCTGCGGGTCCCGGCCAACCCCCTCGACGTGCTCGCCCAGCAGGTCGTCGCCACCACCGCGGTCGACGAGTGGGACGCCGACGAGCTGTTCGGGCTGGTACGACGGTCGGCACCGTTCACGTCGCTGCCCCGCTCGGCCTACGACGCTACGCTGGACCTGCTCTCGGGCCGCTACCCCAGCGACGAGTTCGCCGAGCTGCGGCCCCGGATCGTCTGGGACCGGGTGACCGGGTCGCTGACCGCCCGGCCGGGCGCGCAGCGGCTCGCGGTCACCTCCGGCGGGACCATCCCCGACCGCGGCCTGTTCGGGGTGTTCCTGGTCGGCGAGGCTGCCTCCCGGGTCGGCGAGCTCGACGAGGAGATGGTCTACGAGTCCCGGGTCGGCGACGTGTTCGCGCTCGGCGCGACGAGCTGGCGGATCGAGGACATCACCCACGACCGGGTGCTGGTCTCCCCCGCACCCGGCCAGCCCGGACGGCTGCCGTTCTGGAAGGGCGACCAGCTCGGTCGGCCCGCCGAGCTGGGCGCCGCGATCGGCGCGTTCACCCGCGAGCTGTCCGCGCTACCGACCGAGCACGCGGTGCACAGGTGCCGGGACGCCGGGCTCGACGAGTGGGCCGCGGACAACCTGGTCGCGTTCCTCGACGAGCAGCGCGAGGCGACCACGACCCTGCCCAGCGACCGCACGATCCTGGTCGAGAAGTTCCGGGACGAGCTCGGTGACTGGCGGCTGGTCGTGCACTCGCCCTACGGCGCCCAGGTGCACGCCCCGTGGGCGCTGGCGATCGGCACCCGGCTGCAGGAGCGCTACGGCATCGACGCCCAGGCGCTGCCCGGCGACGACGGGATCGTGCTGCGGGTCCCCGAGACCGACCAGGAGCCGCCGACCGCCGACATCGTGATGTTCGAGCCCGACGAGATCGAGGACATCGTCACCACCGAGGTCGGCGGCTCCGCGCTGTTCGCCTCCCGGTTCCGCGAATGTGCCGCCCGTGCCCTGCTCCTTCCTCGCCGCGACCCCGGCCGCAGGTCGCCCCTGTGGCAGCAGCGGCAGCGGTCGGCCCAGCTGCTCGAGGTGGCCTCGAAGTACCCCTCCTTCCCGATCGTCCTCGAAGCGGTCCGCGAGTGCCTGCAGGACGTCT
>DATIBI010000005.1:0-2360 GCA_035457605.1 Nocardioidaceae bacterium | reverse complement strand
AGGTGGCCGGGGACGACACGGCGAACGACCGCGTCGCGTGCCGGCTGCGTCCTCTGGACCGCGCCGACTACGACTTCATGCCGGTGCCGTTCAGCGACGAGGAGTGGGCCACTCTCGAGGCGATCTTCCCCCAGGGCGTCTGCGACTGGAGCGAGCCCGGTCAGGGACAGGGTCCCGCCGAGACCTGGCTGACCTACTCCGACGAGAGCGGCGAGGTCGTCTACGGCGGCCGGAACCTGCCGCCCGCTCCCGCGCGGTCCGGCACCGGCTGGTCGAGCCCCGCGTTCCACCCCTTGCTGGAGCAGTGAGGCCGCGCTCGCCGACGCTCGCGGCGGCGTAGTCCGACCGGGCTGCCGGCCCGGCCGCCGTTCCGGTCCGGGGTTTCGCACGGCGGCCTGGTGCGAGCATGCTGTCCGAGGAGGTGGCGCATGGAGCCGGAGCGAGACTTCCCAGAACTGCTCCAGGTGGTTCTGGACACCACGGACACGCGGGGGCTCGCGGAGTTCTACCGCCGGCTGCTGGGCCTGCGTTACCGCCCGGGAGACGAGGAGCCTCGACCGGAGGGCGACGACTGGCTGGTCCTGCGGGATGCCGCCGGGAACAACCGGCTGGCCTTCCAGCAGGTGCCTGCCCTGGCGGAGGCCACCTGGCCCGAGGGCCCAAGGCCCCAGCAGCTCCATCTCGACCTCACCGTCCCGACGACCGAGCAGCTCGACGCCCAGCACGAGCGCGCGCTCGCCCTCGGTGCCCGGCTGCTGTTCGACCGCTCCGGCGACCCGGAGGAGCCGCTTCGGGTGTACGCCGACCCCGCCGGGCATCCCTTCTGCATCTTCGTGGCCACAGACGCCGGCTGACGCAGCCGCGTGCTGCGTCAGGGGAGTGCGAAGGTGTCCTCGGAGGTGACGGCGACGAGGCCGTCCTCGACCAACGACGCGAGACACCTCGCCCGCTGCAGCTCGTCGCTCCACACGGCGTCGAGCCGTGAGCGATGGACCGCCCCCTCGGCGTCGCGAAGGACCGCGAGCAGCCGCCCGCGGCACTGACGGTCGGTGCCGGCGTAGGTCTGTCCCCGCCGCGGGGGCCCGGCGTACGGCGGACGCCCGGACTGCACCCAGGCGCAGAGGTCCTGCACCGGGCACGCCGTGCACCGGGGACTGCTCGCGGTGCACACCAGCGCGCCGAGCTCCATCACCGCGACCGCCCAGCTGGCCGCCGTGGCGTCGTCGCCCGGGAGCAGGTCCGTCGCGACCTCGCGCTCGGCCCGGGTGACCGACGTGGGTGGCAGCTCCTCACCCCGCACCACCCGGCCGAGCACGCGCCGAACGTTCGTGTCGAGGACGACGTGACGCTGTCCGAACGCGAAGGACGCGATCGCCGCCGCCGTGTAGTCACCGACTCCCGGCAGGGCTCGCAGGGCCTCGTGCGAGGAGGGCACCTCGCCACCGTGCTCCGCCACGATTGCCGTCGCTGCAGCGTGCAGCCGCAGGGCGCGTCGTGGGTACCCCAGCCGGCCCCATGCCCGTACCGCGTCGCCCGTGCTCGCCGCGGCGAGGTCCGCAGGCGCCGGCCAGGTCTGCATCCACTGGTCGAAGACCGGCAGCACCCGGCTGACCGGGGTCTGCTGAAGCATGAACTCGCTGACCATCACCGCCCACGGCGTCGCGCTCGGCTCGCGCCAGGGGAGGACGCGCGCGTTCTCGTCGTACCAGAGCAGCACGCGTTCGTGGAGGTCGGTCATGGTGCGGCGATCGTAGCCAAGGGTGGGCCGGCGCCGCCCCAGGCGGTGTGCTCCCGGTCGCGTGGAGCGCGGTGTCTAGGCCAGGGGCATGGATGCCGTGGTCCCCGGTGTGGCTCCCTGGAAGCGGCCGGGCGGAAAGTTACGGTATGCGCATGTCGGTCACCAGACCTCGCGGGCCACTTCCCGCGCGTGTGTACTGGACGCGCCGCGTGCTCGTGCTCGGGGTCGCGTTCGCCCTTGTCTTCGGGATCGGCCGGCTGCTCGGAGGTGGACCGGAAGCCGCCTCGGACCAGTCTGCTAGTCCCGCGGCCGCGACGGTCGAGTCCCCCACTGCGACCCCCACCCCGTCCGCACTCTCCACGGCGGAGGCGCAGCCGGTCGGCGAGGAGAGGGCTGCCAAGAAGAAGGCCAAGGTCCGCACGCCGCTTCCCATGCCGTCCGGGCCCTGCCTGGACAGTGACGTGCGGGTCGTGCCGGCGATGCAGGGGAAGGCCTTCGCCGGAGAGGACGTCCGGCTCACGCTCGAGCTGAGCACGTTCGAGTCGCCGGCCTGCAACTGGGAGGTCTCGGCCGACGCGATCGCGGTGAAGCTCACCTCCGGCAGCGACCGGATCTGGACCTC
>DATIBI010000004.1:0-10714 GCA_035457605.1 Nocardioidaceae bacterium | reverse complement strand
GAGATGACCGAGAACATGGGTGAGAACCAGCACGAGAACTACGGCGACTACAGCGTCGACGACGAGGACCAGCTGCAGCCGGAGGACACGCTGCTCGACCGTGGCCTCGAGGACGCGCTCGACGAGGGCTACTCACCGCCGGAGAGGTGGTCCGCCGCCGAGGGCTACGGCAACACGCCCTACGAGGAGGAGGTCGGCGAGACGCTGGAGCAGCGGATCGCCCAGGAGGAGCCGGAGCCGGACCCCTACGAGCTTGCGGCGACCGAGGGCGAGCACGTCGGTGGCGAGGTCGGCGACGCGCGGGCGGGGCGGCTGGTCGCCGAGGACGAGGGGCTCGGGCCGGACACGGAGAAGGACCTGGTCGCCGAGGACATCGGCATCGACGGCGCCGGAGCCAGCGCCGAGGAAGCCGCGGTCCACGTGGTGGAGGACGAGGAGTAGCCCGCTCCCCCGCCTCACCGTCGCGGCGGGGGGGGCCCGGGCGCCCTCACCGCTCGAGCTGCTCCGCCGCCTTGGCGATGTTGCGCTGCATCGACCCGAAGACGACGCCGTGAAACGGCCAGACCGACCACCAGTACAGGTGCCCGGCGGCCCCGCGGGGGTGGAACAGCGCCCGCTGGTGGAACGTCGTGGTGCCGCCCTCGGTGGACCCGACGGCCAGCTCCAGCCAGGCCAGCCCGGGCAGCCGCATCTCCGCGCGCAGGCGCAGGAACCGGCCGTCGTCGAGCTCCTCCACCCGCCAGAAGTCCAGCGAGTCCCCGACCACCAGGTCCTTCGGGTGCCGCCGACCACGGCGCAGCCCGGGCCCGCCGCTGAGCCGGTCGATGAGGCCGCGGACGGTCCAGCCCAGCGGGAAGGAGTACCACCCGTTGTCGCCGCCGATCCCCTCGATCACCGACCACAGGTGCTCAGGGCTGGCATCGACCTCGCGCTCCCTCTCGTCGACGTAGAGCGACCCGCCGGCCCAGTTCGGGTCCGAGGGCAACGGCTCGGAGGGCGCGCCGTGCATGGAGGCCGAGGACCAGCGCGTGGGTACGTCGATGTCACGGATCCTGGTCAGCGCCAGCTCGACCGCCCGTTCGTAGCCGATCAGCCCCTCCGGCGGGTCGGGGACGTACTCGGCGATGTCCCGTTCCTTGGCCACGACGGTGTTGCGCAGCGACTCCACCAGCGGCTTCGCCAGCGCGCTCGGCACCGGCGTCACCAGACCGACCCAGTGCGAGGACAAGGTCGGCGAGAGCACCGGGACCGGCAGCACCCTGCGCCGGGGCAGGCCGGCCACCTTCGCGTAGCCCTGCATCATCTCCAGGTAGGTCAGCACGTCCGGCCCGCCGATGTCGAAGCGCCGGTTCACCTCCGGCGGCAGCGACACACAGCCGACCAGGTAGCGCAGCACGTCGCGGATCGCGATCGGCTGGATCCGGGTGTGCACCCAGCGCGGCACCACCATCACCGGCAGCCGCTCGGTCAGGTAGCGCAGCATCTCGAACGACGCCGAGCCCGACCCGATGACCACGCCGGCCTGGAGCACGGCGGTCGGCACACCCGAGTCGAGCAGCACCTGGCCCACCTCGGAGCGGGAGGCGAGGTGCTCGGACAGCTCCTCGTCACCGGCCTGCATGCCACCGAGGTAGACGATCCGACGCACACCCCGCCGCTTGGCCTCGGCGGCGAACGTCTCCGCGATCTGTCGCTCGGTCGCGGCGAAGTCCGGTCCGGTCCCGATCGAGTGGAGCAGGTAGTAGGCGACGTCGACGCCCTCGAGCGCCTCGGAGACCTGACCGGCGTCGGTCGCGTCCGCCACGGCGATCTCGACGTCCTTGGCCCAGGCGTGGCCGGCCGCCTTCCGCTCGTCGCGGACCATCACCCGCACGTCGTACCCCTCGGCAAGCAGCTCGGGGACGAGCCGACCGCCTACGTAGCCGGTGGCACCTGTGACCAGGCAGCGAGTTCCAGACACACCGCCAGCATCCCAGGGCGCTCAAAACCCACCAGAACCCGCGGCTCACGCCACCACAACGCACGGGTCACGCCACCACAACGCACGGGTCACGCCACCACAACGCACGGGTCGCGCCACCACAACCCACGGGTCGGTCAGGGAGTGCGCTCCACGTGCGCCTCGCGGTCGGCCTCCCGCTCGGCGGCGGCCTTGCGCTCGGCCTGGCTGCGCTCGGAGTTGAGCCGCTCCTCCTCCGCCTTCTCGGTCAGCTCGATCATCCGTCGGGCGGCGTCGAACGTGCCCGGCGGGCTGACCAGCGACCCGGCGCCCTTCTCGAAGCGTTTCAGCGCGACCCGGGCGAAGATCTGCTGCTCGGTGGTGGTGCGCTCCGACCGGCCCCGGCCGATGAACGAGACGAACCAGTGCAGCAGCGCCGTGACCCGGTTCTTGAACCCGGTGATGTACACCAGGTGCACCGCCAGCCACATGAGCCAGGCGATCACGCCGGTGAGCCGGAGCTTGCCGACCATCGCGACCGCGCGGAAGCGGGAGATGATCGCCATCGAGCCCTTGTCGAAGTACTCGAACGGACCCTGCGGGCCCTTGCCGGCGAGCCGCCGGTCGATCTCCTTCGCGGCGTACTTCGCGCCCTGGATCGCGACCTGCGCGACACCGGGCAGCCGGTTGAGGTTGATCATGTCGCCGACCACGAACACCTCGGGATGCCCGGGCAGCGTGAGGTCGGGGTTGACCGCGATCCGGCCGGCCCGGTCGAGCGGCGCGCCGGTCTGCTCCGAGAGGGTCCTGCCCAGCGGGCTGGCGGAGACGCCGGCGGCCCAGATCTTGGTGACCGCGTCGATGCGCTTGCGGGCGCCGTCCTTGTACTGCACCTCCAGGCCGCGCTCGTCGACGTCGACCACCATCGCGCCGAGCTGCACCTCGACCCCGAGCTTCTCGAGCTCGGCCTGGCTCTTGCGGCCCAGCTTCTCACCGAACGGGGGCAGCACCTGCGGGGCGGCGTCGAGCAGGATCACCCGGGCCTCGCGGGTGTTGATCCGGCGGAAGTCCTTGCGCAGGGTGCGGTGGGCGAGCTCGGCGATCTGGCCGGCCATCTCGACCCCGGTCGGGCCGGCGCCGACCACCACGAAGGTGAGCAGCCGGTCGATCTCGGCGTCGTCGCCGGCGACCTCGGCGAGCTCGAACGCGCCGAAGATCCGGCCACGGAGCTCGAGCGCGTCGTCGATGCTCTTCATGCCGGGCGCGAACTCGGCGAAGTGGTCGTTGCCGAAGTAGGACTGGCCCGCGCCGGCGGCGACGATGAGGGAGTCGTACGGCGTGACGGCCTGCCGGCCGAGCACGTGGTGGGTGACGGTCTTGGCGTCGAGGTCGATGTCGGTGACCTCGCCGAGCAGGACGGTCGCGTTCTTCTGCGACGAGAGGACCTCACGGGTCGGAGGCGCGATCTCGCCCTCGGACAGGATGCCGGTGGCGACTTGGTAGAGGAGCGGCTGGAACAGGTGGTGCGTGGTCTTCGCGATCATCGTCACGTCCACGTCGGACCGGCGAAGCGCCTTGGTCCCGAACAGGCCACCGAAGCCCGAGCCGATCACGACCACCTTGTGCCGTTCGGGGGCTACCTCTGTCATCGCTCTACCTTCCCATGGGGTCTGGTCGATACCCGCTGTTCCCATTGTCGACCCTCCTCATACCCGGTTCACCCCGGGTCTCACGTGCTGCGACGCCCGTCACAGGGCTCGCTCGCGGGCGTCGGTGGGGCAGGATGGCACGGTGACCCACTACGACCTCGTGATCATCGGCAGCGGCTCGGGCAACTCGATCGTGAACCACGAGTTCGCGGACTGGAAGGTCGCGATCTGCGAGAAGGGGACGTTCGGCGGCACCTGCCTCAACGTCGGGTGCATCCCGACCAAGATGTTCGTCTACCCCGCCGACCTCGCCCACACCGCCAACCACGCCGACGACCTCGGCATCGCGCTGCGTCGCGAGGACGTGCGCTGGGCAGAGATCCGGGACCGGATCTTCCGCCGGATCGACCCGATCTCGGTCGCCGGGCGGTACTGGCGCGCCGACTCCAACGAGAACGTCACCCTCTACGAGGGGCACGCCCGGTTCACCGGCCCCGGCACGCTCGACACCGGGACCGGCGAGACGATCACCGCGGACCGGTTCGTGCTGGCCGCGGGCAGCCGGGCCGTCGTACCCGACATCGAAGGCCTGGACCAGGTCCCCTTCCATACCTCCGACACGATCATGCGCGTCGACGACCTGCCCCGGCGGATCGGGATCATCGGCGGCGGCTTCGTCGCGGCGGAGTTCGCGCACGTCTTCGGGTCCTTCGGCAGCGAGGTCGTGCTGGTCAACCGGTCGGACCGGCTGCTGCGCCAGGAGGACGCCGACGTCTCCGAGCGGTTCACCGAGCTGGCCCGGCGGCGCTGGGACGTCCGGCTGAACACCCGCACCACCAAGGTGGAGGGGTACGACGGGCGCATCCGGCTGCACCTGGACAGCGACGGCACCCCGGACACGGTCGAGGTGGACACCCTCCTGGTCGCGACCGGCCGCCGGTCCAACTCCGACGGCCTCGACCTGGAAAGGGTCGGCGTCGAGGTCGACGACACCGGCCTGGTGCTGGTCGACGACTACCAGCGCACCAACGTCGAGGGGATCTGGGCGCTCGGCGACATCAGCAACCGGTGGCAGCTCAAGCACGTGTCGAACCACGAGGCCCGGGTGGTCCAGCACAACCTGCTGCACCCCGACGACCTCGTGCCCGCGGACCACTCGTTCGTGCCGAGCGCGGTGTTCAGCTCACCCCAGGTCGCCAGCGTCGGGGTGACCGAGGCCGAGGCGCAGGAGCAGGGCCTGGCCTACGTCACCGCCCGGCAGGCCTACGGCGACACCGCCTACGGGTGGGCGATGGAGGACACCACCAGCTTCGCGAAGGTGCTCGCCGACCCGGACACCGGGCTGCTGCTCGGCGCGCACATCCTCGGCGCGCAGGCCTCGAACCTGATCCAGCCGCTGGTCCAGGCGATGCGGTTCGGGCAGACCGCCCAGCAGGTGGCCCGCGACCAGTTCTGGATCCACCCGGCGCTCAGCGAGGTCGTCGAGAACGCGCTGCTCGGTCTCGACCTCGACGCCACGTCGACTGCAACGCCCGGCTAGCCGCGCCGGCGCGGAGCCGTGCCGTCAGCCGACCGAGCACCGGCCGCGGCCGCATCCTGGCCCGGCTCACCTTCCCGGGCCTGAGCACTACCTCGGCGACCTGCTCCAGGCGTGGCCGGTCGTGCTGCCCGTCGACGACGACGCCGGTGTACCACGCCATCTCCAGCCCGTCGCGGGTGTCCTCGAGCACGGCGATGTTGTTGTCGAACCAGGGCCCCTTCACCCCGCGCCACCGGAACGGCGGGTCCGGGACGTGCGCCGACCTCGCCGCGACCGTGCCCATCGGACCGGCCAGGCCGTAGGCCAGGATCGCGGTCGCGAACCGCATCACCCGCGGCAGCGGGTTGCGGATCGGGGAGCAGACCGCCTGCACGATCCGGCTCCTCCGGCCGGTACGTCCGGGGTGGTCGGGGTCGCGCCGGACGCGGTACACCTCCGACACGTAGGAGTGGTGCACGTCGCCGGACAGGAACGTGACCGTGTCGGGCGCCGGGCCCCGCTCGCCGTAGGCCACCGACAGCGCCAGCTCCGCGACCTCGTGGAACCCGTGCTGGAACGCCGCCCAGTGCTCGAGGTCCACGCCCTGGCGCAGCTTCTCCCCGAACCGGGAGCCCCACTTCCCCCAGGCGCCGGAGACCAGCGCCTCGTTCCAGGCCTCCAGGTGGTGCAGGCCCGGGGAGAGCAGGAACGGCAGGGACGTGCCGACCAGCAGGTGCCGGAAGCCGCCGCGCATGTGCTCGTCGAGCCAGCCCAGCTCCTCGTCGTCGAGCATCGAGCGGTTGCCCGGCTCGAGGACGCGTGCCGCCCGCGAGTCGACCACGACCAGGCGGACGTCGTCGATGTCGCGGGCGTAGCTCCACCGGTAGGTCTCCGGCTTCTGGTCCACCCGGTCGGCGAACGCGTCCAGCGCCTCGGTCAGGTCCACCTCGTCCTCACCGGCGCCGTCGACCACCCGCTGCCACAGCTCGTCCTCGGCCCGCTCCTGCGGCCCGAGGTTGCCCAGGTGCTGGTAGACCCAGTACGACCCGAGTCCGGACACGATCCGCTCGTGCCACCACGAGGTGGCCTCCATCTTCTGCTTCCACGACTGCGACGTGTTCCAGTCGTCGCGGATGTCGTGGTCGTCGAAGATCATCAGGCTCGGCAGCGTGGACAGCAGCCACCGGTTCGCCGGGTCGGTCCAGGCCAGCTTGTAGAGGTGGGCGTACTCCTCGTAGTCCTTGAGCTCGTCCCACGGCGGCTCGTCGATGTCGCGGCGGGAGGCGATGAACTCCTCCATCGCCTCGGTGGTCTCGTCGGCGTAGACCTGGTCACCGAGGAACAGCACCAGGTCCGGCCAGTGCAGCGCACCGTCGCCGTCCCGGCCCTCGCCTCGACCGATGCCTTGACCGGACGGGCCCTGCTCGTCGTGAACGCCGGCCATCCGCAGCGCGTAGGCCCGCATCGCGTCCACGCCGTGCAGCCGGTTCCCGGCCTGGTCGTGGCCGACGCTGGTGCGGCACGAGCCGAACGCCATCCGCAGCGGCTTGCCCGGCTCGAGGGTGCTGATCACGCTCGGCGGGAAGGCCGCGCCCGGCTCCCCCGGTGGCGGCGGCCACACCGTCGTACCGTCGATGTCCACCTCGTACGCCGAGACCGAGCCCGGCTCCAGGCCGTCGACCTCCACCAGCGCGTAGTGGTGGCCGTGCGCGGAGAAGGTGCGGGCCTCCCAGGACCGGCCGGCGGCGCGGACGGCGACCCGCGCCCGGTCGCGCGTCTCCACCCAGACGCTCGCGCGGGTGGCGTCGACGTACCGCAGCAACGGGCCGAGCACGAGCGGTCCAGAGGTCACCTCCGTAGTTGTACTCCCCTTTGCCAAGCCCCGCATACGCTTGCCGCCATGAGCAGTCCCGACCCGGTGCGGACCCTGACCGCCTGGCACGACGCCGTGAACGCCGGCGACGTCGAGGCCGCCGTCGCCTGCTGCGACGAGAACGTCGCCGTGCAGGGGCCCCGCGGCGTCGGCCATGGGCACGACCTGGTCCGCGGCTGGCTGCTGCGTTCCGGGATCCGGCTCGAGCCGCAGGAGGAGCTGGTGGAGGATGACGGGCGGTTCGTCGTCCGCGAGCTGGCCAGGTGGACGACCGCCCACGCCCCGGACGGCGCGCCGCTGGAGCCGACCGAGACCTGGTGCGTGTTCACGGTCGCCGATGGCAAAGTCTCGTCGATCGCCCGGTTCGAGACCGCGGAGCAGGTTCCTTCTCCCTGAGTACGGGTACTACATCGGCACCACAGGATTGAGGGAGTCGATGAACGCCGCAGAACTGACCGCGAAGGCGAACGTGCTCGGTCGCCGCACCGATGGCAGCAAGATGCTCGACCACGCCGTGAGGGTCGGCCTCGTCGCCTACGGGGTGGTGCACCTGCTGATCGCGTCGGTGGCGATCCGCCTGGCCTTCGGCAGCGAGGAGGGCAGCGCCTCCAGCGACGGCGCGCTCAGTGCGCTGGCGGAGAACCCGTTCGGTGACGTGCTGCTGTTCGTGGTGGCCGCCGGCTTCTTCTCGCTGGTGCTCTGGCAGCTGATCGAGGCGTTCGCCGGGCACAACGAGCAGAAGGGCAACAAGCTCGTCGTCAAGCGGCTCGGCTCCGCGCTCAAGGCGATGCTCTACGGGTCGCTGGGCTACAGCGCGCTCAAGATCGCCCTCGGAAGCGGGTCCGACGGCGGCGGCACGGACACGATGACCGCCAAGCTGATGTCGATGCCCGCCGGACAGGTGCTGGTGGGCCTCGTCGGGTTGGCGGTGCTCGGGTACGCCGGTCGGCTGATCTACCGCGGCCTGAGCGAGGGCTTCAAGAAGCACCTCGAGGTCGAGGGCCACACCGGGTACGACGGCAAGGCGTTCGTCATGCTCGGCAAGGTCGGCTACGTCAGCAAGGGGGCTGCGCTGCTGGTGGTCGCCGGGCTGTTCCTGTGGGCGGCCTGGTCGCACGACGCGGACAAGTCCGGTGGCCTGGACCAGGCGCTGCACAAGGTGCTGCAGCAGCCGTTCGGCGCGCCGATGCTCGTCGCCGTGGGCATCGGGATCGCCTGCTACGGGCTGTTCTGCTTCGCCTGGGCACGCCACCTCGACCGCTGAGGTCTCACTCCGGCCCCGTCGAGGTGTCACCGCGGAAACCGGGTGCGCGGGCCGCGGTCTCGGACCTAGGGTCGGCGGCGTGGACACCGCGGACGTGACTGCCGAGATCGTGACCGAGCGCTGCCTGCTGCGGAACTGGCGCCCCGAGGACGAGGACCGGGTCCTGGACCTCTACTCGCGCTGGGAGGTCGCCCGCTGGCTCGGGGCGCAGCCGAGGGCGATGGAGACGCGTGAGGAGGCCCGCCGGCTGGTCGTGCGCTGGGGTGAGCTGAACGCGACGGAGCCGCTGGCCCGTCGGTGGGCGGTGCAGCGTCGCGAGGACGGTCTGCTGCTCGGCACGGTCATCCTGGTGCCGCTGCCCGACGGCGACGGCGAGTTCGAGGTCGGTTGGCACTTCCACCCCGACGCCTGGGGCCACGGGTACGCCACCGAGACCGCCCGGGCCGCGATCGCGTGGGGCTTCGAGCGCGGCCTGGACCAGATCCTGGCCGTCGTACGGCCCGACAACACGGCCTCGCTGAAGGTTTGCACGCGAGCCGGAATGACCCCGCTGGGACGGACCGACCGCTACTACGGCACCGAGGTCGAGCTGTTCCGGATCGAGCCGGAGACGGCACGAGGCGCGTCGACTGGTTAACCTCGGGCCATGGGGGTCGTGTCTTTCGTCCGACGCACGCCGTGCGCGCTGCTCCTGGTGATGCAGCTCGTGGGCGTCCTGCTGTACCCGGTGATGGAGGCGACCTCCGCCGGCCGGGCGGCGTTCTCGATCTTCGGCCTCGCCGTGCTCGCGCTCGCGATCGTGACGATCCGGGCCACCCCGTTCGTGTCCTGGGTCGCGATGCTGATCGCCGCGCCCTCGGTGGTGCTGCTGGCGATCCAGGTCTTCACCGCGCAGGGCCACCTCTTCGCGTGGTCGGCGGTCTTCGAGGCGATCCTCTACTTCTACGCAGCCATGAGCATGCTGGCCTACATGCTGGCCGACCAGCGGGTGACGACCGACGAGCTGTTCGCCATCGGGGCCGTCTTCACCTTGCTCGCCTGGGCCTTCGCATATGTTTATGTCGTGTTGCAGGCGCTTGACCCGGCTAGTTTCGCAGGGACCGACTCGGGTACCCGGTCGTGGATGGAGCTGCTCTTCCTCTCGTTCACGACCCTGTCGAGCACCGGGCTGTCCGACATCTACCCGACCACCGGCCATGCCCGCAGCGTCGTGATGATCGAGCAGGTCGCCGGGGTCTTCTACATCGCGATGGTCGTCACGAGGCTGGTCGGCCTCCGCAGCGTCAGGAGCAAGGTGTAGACCATGCCGTTGAACAAAGAGGCGCTGCCGCTGCCCAACGACCCCCAGTCGGTGCGCCGTGCCCGCGAGTGGATCAGCGACCTGCTGAGCAAGCTCGGCCGCGAGGACCTGGTGGACGCCGCCGAGCTGGGGGTCTCCGAGCTGGTCACCAACGCCATCCTGCACGCCGACCCGCCGATCACGGTCCGGCTGCGCGGCACGAAGGCCCACCCGCGGGTGGAGGTGCGCGACCACTCGCACTCGCCCCCGGAGGTCAACATCGAGATGACCGACGAGGACCAGCTGCTGTCCACGATCGGCCGGGGCCTGGGCATCGTCGCGCTGTACTCCTCGACCTGGGGCTCGGAGCTGGCCTCCGACGGCAAGACCGTCTGGTTCGAGCCCTCCCCGGAGATCCGCACCGACGGCGACCTGGCCGGGTCGGTGTTCGACATCGACGAGCTGGTCGACGAGCGGTTGGCCGCCGCGCCGCCGCCCGGCCGGCTGGTGACGATCACGCTGCTCGACATGCCGGTGCACCTGTTCGCCCACTTCCGCAAGCGCTACAGCGAGCTCCAGCGCGAGCTCCGCCTGCTCGCGCTGGCCCACGACAGCGACTACCCGATCGCGCGGCAGATCACCGAGCTGTTCCTCCAGGCCGAGCAGGAGCGGCGCCAGGCAAAGGGCGTCAGCCGGCTCGACGAGGCGATCGAGAGCGGCACGGACCGGGTCGACCTGGAGTACGAAGCCCCCGAGTCCGTCGGCGAGACCATGGCCCGGCTCGCGGACGCGATGGAGCGCGCCGACGAGTTCTGCCGTGAGCAGCGGCTGCTCACCCTCGCGGCCTCACCGCAGCAGCTCGCGCTGCAGCGGTGGTACCTCGGTGAGTTCGTGCGCCAGGCCCGTGGCGAGCCGCCGCAGCCGTGGACCGGCGGGTTCGAGGTCGAGGAGCAGCCGCACCCGCTCGGCTGACCCAGCCCCCGTGGTGACGCGGCCTCAGGCGTAGCCGAGCTCGTGCAGCCGGTCGTCGTCGATGCCGAAGTGGTGAGCGATCTCGTGCACGACGGTGATCCGCACCTCCTCGACGACGTGGTCCTCGTCCTCGCAGTACCGCAGCGTGGGGAGGCGGAAGATCGTGATCCGGTCCGGCATCACGCCCCCGTAGCGGGTGTCGCGCTCGGTGAGCGGGGT
>DATIBI010000003.1:0-8297 GCA_035457605.1 Nocardioidaceae bacterium | reverse complement strand
GACGTCGCCTACCTGGTCTGGCCGATCGCCGCCCTCGTCGGTGCCCTGGTGGTGCTCTGGTCACCGCCGCGCGAGGGCGAGCTCTGACCGGACCGGGTCAGGCACCGACCGGCTGGCACGGGCCGGTCACACGCCGACCTGCTCGCGCTCGCGGGACCGCCGCCGGTCCGCGGCCAGGCTGGTGACGGTGGTCAGGACCAGGATCCCGACGATCACGCCCAGCGACGCCAGGGTCGGCACCTCCGGCACCGACGGCCACTGGTTGTGGCCCCAGTGCAGCGCCAGCTTCACGCCGATGAACCCGAGGATGGCGGCCAGCCCGTAGCCGAGGTGCACCAGCTTGCTCAGGGCGCCCTCGAGCACGAAGTACAGCGCCCGCAGCCCCAGCAGCGCGAAGGCGTTGGTCGCGAACACCAGGAACGGGTCACCGGTGATGCCGTAGACCGCGGGGACCGAGTCGACCGCGAACACGATGTCGGTGGCGAGCACGGCCACCACGACCAGGGCGAACGGGGTCAGGGCCAGCCGGCCGTCGAGCCGCCCGGTCATCCGCGGGCCCTCGTAGTCGGCGGTGACCGGGAAGAAGCGGCGGACGAACCGGACGCTGCGCAGGTGCTCGACGTCCACCTCGTGGTCGTGGCCGGTGACCGCGTCGCGCAGGATCTTCACCGCGGTGGCCAGCAGGACGATCCCGAAGACCAGGAACATCCAGTCGAACCGGGCGAGGGCGGCGGCGCCGAGCGCGATGAAGATGCCGCGCAGCACCAGCGCGCCGACGATGCCGTAGAGCAGCACCCGCTGCTGCAGCGCCTTGGGCACCGCGAACGCGCTGAGCAGCAGCATGAACACGAACAGGTTGTCCACGCTCAGCGACTTCTCCACCAGGTAGCCGGTGAGGTACTCCAGGCCCCGGTCGGAGCCGAAGCGCCACCACACGAACCCGCCGAACGCGAGGGGCAGCGCGACGTAGAAGGCACTCCAGCCGACCGCCTCCCGCATGGAGACCTCGTGGGGTCGGCGGGTGAGGACGAAGTCGAGCGCGAGCAGCGCGAGCACCGCGCCGATGGTGACGGCCCACAGCAGGGGGGTGCCGACGGAGTCGAGGCCGGACGAGGTGGGGGAGGCGGCGAGCGTGGTCGTGAGCACGGGGTCTCCTCAGACATATGCGTGTCCGAGGTCTCCTTCGCCCGCACGGGGCGCCCGCCCGGAGCAGCCGTCGGGGCTGCCGTAGTGACCGGACGAAGCTTGGGAAGTACTCCCCTCGTGGAAAAGTGTACGGATCGACGTGACAAAGGCCAACCGGTCCGGTCCGCGCCCGCGACGGAGGGGGGTAGCGTTGCCCTGTTCACGTACTTCACGCACAGGGGGACCCATGTCTTCGATGCCACCGTCGGACCCGAGCCAGCCGGCTCCCGAGTACCTCGGCGACGCCGCGCCGCCCGCGGAGGGGCCGCCGTCCCGCCGCAAGCTTCCCGTCCTCGGTGGGGTGGCGCTCGGCGTCGCGGCCGTGGTCGGTCTCGGCGGCTGGGGTGTCTACGCCCTCATGTCGGGCGGCGGTGCGCAGCCGTCCGAGGCCGTGCCGGCGAACGCGCTGGCCTACGTCAGCCTGGACCTCGACCCGTCGGCCTCGCAGAAGGTCGAGGCCATCAAGATCCTCAAGAAGTTCCCCGCGCTGGAGAAGAAGCTCGAGGTCGACAGCGGCGACGACCTGCGCCGCTGGGTGTTCGACGAGGGGTTCAAGGACTGCGACTCGGTCGACTACGCCAAGGACGTCGAGCCCTGGATCGGCGACCGGGTCGCCATGGCCGCCGTACCCGCGGAGAAGGCCGGCGAGGACCCGAGCCCGCTGATCGCGTTGAAGGTCACCGACACCGAGGCCGCCGAGAAGGGGATCGCCAAGCTCGCCGAGTGCGGGGAGACCGGTGACGACTTCGGGTTCGCCTTCGCCGGCGACTACGCGCTGATCAGCGACGGCGAGCAGAAGGCCGACGACCTGGCCGCCGCCGTCGAGGAGGGGTCGCTCGCCGACGACGCCGAGTTCCAGGACTGGACCGACAAGGTCGGTGACCCTGGCTTCGTCACCGCGTACGTCGCCCCCGAGGCCGGCCGGTTCCTGCTCGAGATGAGCGAGCAGGAGAACTGGTTCGCCTATGACGCCGCGGCGGACGCGGGCATGCCGCCGCCGCCGATGATGGAGGAGCGGATGGAGGCGATGGCCAAGAACTTCAAGGGCATGGCCGGCGTGGTCCGCTTCGCCGACGGTGCGGTCGAGGCCGAGTTCGTGGGCCAGGGCGTGCCCGAGGGCATGCTGCCCGACAGCGCAGGGACCTCGGCGATCTCGGAGCTTCCGGACGGTACGGCGGTCGCCATGTCGATCGCGCTCTCCGAGGGGTGGCTCGACAGCTCGATGAAGCAGCTCGAGCAGATGATGCCGCCGGGTGAGTCCCTCGAGGACCTGATGGCGCAGGCCGAGGCGCAGACCGGGCTGAAGCTGCCCGAGGACGTCGAGGCCCTGCTCGGCGACGGGGTCAGCGTGGCGGTCGACGGGGACCTCGACGTCGCCTCGCTGATGTCGGCTCCCGACCCGACCCGGGTGCCCGCCGGCATCCGCGTCTCCGGCGAGCCCGACGAGATCCTGCCCGTGGTGGAGAAGATCAAGGCCCTCCTCGGCCCCGACTCGGAGATGCTCGTGGTCGAGTCCGGTGACGGGGTGGTGTCCTTCGGCCTCAGCCAGGAGTACGTGAAGAGCCTCGCCGCCGAGGGCTCGCTCGGTGACCAGGAGACGTTCGCCGGGGTGGTGCCCGAGGCCGACCGGGCCACCGGGGCCCTGTTCGTCGACTTCGACGCGGTCAGCCGCTGGGTCGACGAGGGCATGCAGGCCGCCGGTGGCGTGGGCGAGTCCGAGGTCGAGGTCGCCGAAAACCTCGAGCCGCTCAAGGCGCTCGGCATGAGTGCCTGGATCGACGACGACACCCAGCACGGGCTGCTCCGGATCACCACCGACTGAGCCGCTCGGCTCACGCGTCCCCGGTCGCCGCCGATCTCGGTGGATGGCCGGGGACGCGCGGCTCGTTCAGCGGCGGCCGATCGGCGCCGTGGTCGCCCGGGTCACCCGGACCAGGTCCGCGGGCGCGACCTCGAGGTCCATCCCGCGCCGGCCGCCGGAGACGAAGACCGTCTCGTGGCCCAGCGCGGACTCGTCGAGGACGGTGGGGTGTGCCTTCCTCTGCCCGATCGGCGAGATGCCGCCGACGACGTAGCCTGAGGCGCGCTCGGCGTCGGCGGGGTCGGCCATCACCGCCTTCTTGCCGCCGACCGCGGCCGCGACCGCCTTCAGGTCCAGCTGGCCGGAGACCGGGACGATCCCGACCGTGAGGCGGCCGTCGACCGAGACGAAGAGGGTCTTGTAAACCCGCTCCGGGTCCAGTCCGAGCGCCTCGGCCGCCTCCAGCCCGTAGGACTCCGCGTGCGGGTCGTGGTCGTAGCTGTGCACGACGTAGGGGATCTTGGCCCGGGTGAGCGCGGTGGTGGCCGGCGTACCCCCGCCGGCGGACTTCTTCGCCATCGTCGTCCTCTCCGTGTCTGCCGGGGTCCCCGCTGCGAGCGCTGGTGTCAGTTCGGCGACCAGGCGGTCCGCGCCACCTCGGTGGCCGGCAGTGACGGGATCGCCCGCATCGCCCGCATCTCCTCGCGCATCGCCTGGCGGAGCATGATCAGCCGTTCCCGGGCGGTGTCGGCCTCGAGGAGGGCCTGCCGCTCGCGCAGCGTCAGCAGGCACGTGGCGGCCAGGGTGTAGGAGAGGTACGTCGGGTCGTGCGGGACGTCGCCGTCGAGCACCTCCCCGCCGCGCAGGTCGGACAGCTGGGTCCGGTAGGCCTCGAACGTCGCCAGCGTGCGCTCGGCCTCATCACCGGCGGTGAGGGTCTCGTCACCTTCGTCGCCGGCGTGCTCGACCGCGCCCACCAGGTAGCGGCCGGAGGTGTCCATCGCGTCGAGCCGGAACCGGGAGCGGCCGACCACCTCGATGTCGAACGTGCCGTCGCCGTAGGGGGCCACCGACGTCATCTGCGCCACACAACCGATCCGGTGCACCGACTGCACCCCGTGTGAACCGACCTCGTAGCCCTCGCGGATCGCGACCACGCCGAACAGCCGCTGGGACTTGTCCGGGATGGACAGCAGGTGGTGCACCAGCGCCCGGTACCGGTCCTCGAAGACGTGCAGCGGCATCCGCACGCCCGGGAACAGCACCGTGTTCAGCGGGAACATCGGCAGCGGCTCGGTCACGGGTTCAACCTACCGACCCGGACGGTTCCGGACGCTGACACGCCCGGGAACCGGGCAGGTCCGCCCCTCTACACTGGAAAGCATGATTCGCCGGATCGACCTCAGGGGGACCTCCGCGTCCGCGGCGACCCCTGACTACCGCACCGTGGTGCCGCGTGCAGAGCTCGACGTCGAGGCCGCCCTCGACGTCGTGCGACCGATCTGCGACGCGGTCCGCCATCGCGGGGTGGACGCGATCCGGGAGTTCTCGGCGAAGTTCGACCGTGTCGAGCAGGCCGACATCGCGGTGCCCGCGGCCGCGCTCGACGAGGCGCTGGCCAACCTCGACCCCGGCGTCCGGGCCGGCCTGGAGGAGTCCATCCGCCGGCTGCGGCTGACCTGCGAGGCCGAGCTGGAGCAGGACGTGGTCACCCAGGTCGTGCCGGGTGGGACCGTCACCCAGCGCATGGTGCCCATCGAGCGGGTCGGCCTCTACGTCCCCGGCGGGCTCGCCCCGCTGGTTTCGAGCGTGGTGATGAACGTCGTCCCCGCGCAGGTGGCCGGCGTCTCCTCGATCGCGCTGACGTCCTCGCCGCAGGCCGACAACGGCGGGCTGCCGCACCCCACGATCCTGGCCGCGTGCGCGCTGCTCGGCGTCGACGAGGTCTACGCCGTCGGCGGTGCCCAGGCGATCGCGATGTTCGCCTACGGTGCGGGCCCGTGCCGACCCGTCGACCTGGTCACCGGGCCCGGAAACATCTACACCGTCTCGGCCAAGCGCCTCCTCAAGGGCATCGTCGGGATCGACTCCGAGGCGGGGCCCACCGAGATCGCGATCCTCGCCGACGAGACCGCCGACGCCGCGCACGTGGCGGCGGACCTGATCAGCCAGGCCGAGCACGACCCGCAGGCCGCCTCGGTCCTGGTCACCCCGTCGGCGCAGCTCGCCGACGAGGTCGACGCCGAGCTCGACAAGCAGGTGTCGGTCACCCGGCACGTGGAGCGGGTGCGCACCGCCCTGACCGGGCGCCAGTCCGCCACCGTGCTCGTCGACGACCTCGAGCAGGGGCTCGCCGTGGTGAACGGCTACGCGGCCGAGCACCTCGAGATCAACACCACCGACGCGCCGGCCTGGGCGGCCCGGGTCCGCAACGCGGGTGCGGTGTTCGTGGGTCCTTACGCGCCGGTCTCGCTGGGCGACTACTGCGCCGGGTCCAACCACGTGCTGCCGACCGCCGGCTGCGCCTGCCACTCCTCGGGCCTGTCGGTCCGGGCGTTCCGCAAGGCCGTGCACGTGGTCGAGTACACCCAGCAGGCGCTGCGCGACGTCGCCCCGCACGTGGTCACCCTCGCCGAGGCCGAGGACCTACCCGGTCACGGCGCCGCGGTGCGGGTCCGGCTCGAGGACCGCTGATGGAGCTTCCCCTCCGGGAGGAGCTGAGGGGCATCGCCCCCTACGGCGCTCCCCAGCTCGACGTGCCCGTCGCGCTCAACGTCAACGAGAACCCCTACGGGCCGAGCCAGGCCGTGGTCGACGATGTCGCCGCGGCGGTGGCCGCGGTGGCCGGGACCCTGAACCGGTACCCCGACCGCGAGTTCACCGAGGTGCGGTCGGCGCTCGCCGACTACCTCGGCCACGGGGTCACCCCGGACCAGGTCTGGGCGGCCAACGGGTCCAACGAGGTGATGCTGCAGATCCTGCAGGCCTTCGGCGGGCCGGGCCGGGTCGCGGTGTCGTTCGCGCCCACCTACTCGATGTACCCCGAGTACGCCCGTGACGCGATGACCGGCTGGGTGGTCGGGCACCGGGAGCAGGACTTCTCGCTCGACCTCGACCATGTCCGGGCGGTGATTGCCGAGCACCGGCCGTCGGTGGTGCTGCTGCCGTCGCCGAACAACCCCACCGGCACCGCGCTGCCGTTGGACACCGTCGCGGCCGTGTGCGAGGCCGCGCCGGGCGTGGTGGTGATCGACGAGGCCTACGGCGAGTTCCGCCGGGAGGGTACGCCGAGCGCGCTCGAGCTCCTGCCCACGACGCCGAACCTCGTAGTCTCGCGCACGATGAGCAAGGCGTTCGCGCTCGCCGGTGCCCGGGTCGGCTACCTCGCCGCGTCGCCGGAGATCTGCGACGCGCTGCGCGTGGTCCGGCTGCCCTACCACCTCTCCGCGGTCACCCAGGCCGTCGCGGTCACCGCGCTCAAGCACGCCAAGGAGCTGCTCGGCCGGGTCGACGACCTGCGGGTGGAGCGCGACGCGACGGTGGCCTGGCTGCGCGAGCAGGGCTTCGAGGTCGCCGACAGCGACGCGAACTTCTGCCTGTTCGGGCGCTTCGAGGACCGCCACGCGGTTTGGCAGGGTCTGCTCGACCGCGGTGTACTGATCCGGGAGACCGGCCCCGACGGCTGGCTGCGGGTCTCGATCGGCACCCCCGAGGAGATGGCGGCGTTCCGGTCCGCACTGATGGAGACGACGAAGAAATGAGCCGCGAAGTGAAGCGAACGGCCCGAATCAAGCGGGAGACCAAGGAGTCCAAGGTCCTCGTCGAGCTCGACCTCGACGGCACCGGCCGGGCCGACGTGTCCACCGGGGTCGGCTTCTACGACCACATGCTCTCCTCGCTGTCCCGGCACTCACTGATCGACCTCACCGTGCAGGCCGACGGCGACACCCACATCGACGCGCACCACACCGTGGAGGACACCGCGATCGTCCTCGGTGACGCGCTGCGGGGGGCGCTCGGGGACAAGAAGGGCATCCGCCGGTTCGGTGACTCGCTGGTGCCGCTCGACGAGGCCTTGGTGCAGTGCGCGGTCGACGTGTCCGGCCGTCCCTACTGCGTGCACACCGGGGAGCCCGACGGGCAGGTGTTCGTCCAGATCGGGGGCACGGGCGCGCCGTACGTCGGCTCGCTGACCCGGCACGTCTTCGAGACCCTCGCCTTCCACGCGCAGATCGCGCTGCACGTGCGGGTGCTGTCCAGCCGCGACCCTCACCACCTGGTCGAGGCCCAGTTCAAGGCGGTCGCCCGCGCGCTGCGCGACGCGATCGCGTTCGACCCGCGCGAGACCGGGGTGCCCAGCACCAAGGGCAGCCTGTGACCAAGTCCGTCGTCATCTTCGACTACGGCTCGGGCAACCTCCGCTCGGCCGTGCGTGCACTGGAGCGCACCGGCGCCGCGGTCACCCTGACCTCGGACCGCGCGGCCGCAGCGGACGCGGACGGCCTGGTCGTGCCCGGGGTCGGCGCGTTCAAGGCCTGCGTCGAGGGCCTGCGCGCCGCCAAGGGACACGAGGTGATCGGCCGCAGGCTCGCCGGCGGTCGACCGGTGCTCGGCATCTGCGTGGGCATGCAGATCCTGTTCGAGCACGGCGTCGAGCACGGCGTGGACACGCCGGGTCTTGACGAGTGGCCGGGGGTCGTCGAGCGCTTGCAGGCGCCCGTCGTACCCCACATGGGCTGGAACACCGTCGAGGTGCCCGAGGGCAGCACGCTGTTCGAAGGCATCGCGGACGAGCGTTTCTACTTCGTGCACTCCTACGGCGTGCGTGAATGGACGCTCCAGACCCACGGCCGCACCAGGCCGCCGTTGGTGACCTGGGCCGAGCACGGGGGAGACCGTTTCGTGGCAGCGGTGGAGAACGGACCGCTGACCGCGACGCAGTTCCACCCCGAGAAGTCCGGAGACGCCGGAGCAGCACTGCTCCGCAACTGGGTGGAGTCACTGTGAGCAAGGAACGAGCAAAGAACCGCGCCGCCCGCGAGCGGGAGGCCGCGATCAAGCAGGCCGCCAAGGGTCACCAGGCCGACCGGGTGGAGCGGCAGCAGTCGATGAAGGGCGCGACAGGGGGCGTCGGCGAGGCGATCACCCAGCCGTCGCATCACCACAAGCCGCCCAAGGCTGCCGCTCCCAAGGGCAAGGGCACCGCCAAGGGCGGGCAGGGCAAGGGGAGACCCACCCCGAAGCAGTCCCACCCTCGCTCCCCGGCCAACAAGAAGCGCGCCACCGCGCCGGTCGGTCGCCCCGACGGCCC
>DATIBI010000002.1:0-2138 GCA_035457605.1 Nocardioidaceae bacterium | reverse complement strand
CGACTCGGTCAGCGGGTTGCGGCCGGCCAGCGCCCTGATGCCGGGGTCGCGTGCCTGGGAGCTCGAGGCCGAGCCCAGCCGCGACTCGCTTCCCGAGCGGGAGACGTCCTACCGGCCGGCCCTGCTGGTGCTCCAGGCCGTGGCCGTCCTGGCCGCCGCTGTCCTCGCCGCACCGAGCAGGAGGGTCCGTCGATGAGCACACCGAGCGCCGGCGGCCGCCGGGTCGCCACCCGCCGCCGACCGCGACCGAGCAGGCGTCCCACGCGCGGCGCCTTCGTCGGCGCCGCTCTCGTCGTGCTGGCGGCAGCACTGTCCGTCGTGGGCGGTTTGGTCCAGGCCCCGCCTGAGGCGGCTCCGTCCCCCAGCTCGGTGCCGGTCGACGAGGTCACCACGGCCTGCCTCGGCTGGCCCGGCGCTGCCTCCAGCCGGAGCTCCACCCTCACCGCCCCGGTACCGGACACCGGCGACGTCTCCGACGGTGGCGGCCTCACGGCCGGCCCGGTCGGCTCGAAGGGCACGCCGGAGACCGTAGGCCCGAGGGGCCACGTGCGCGCGCTCGACGCACCGGGCTCCGGCGAGGGGCTCGTGGTGACCGCGACGGGTGCGGCCGCGGTGGGGCGTGCGACGTTCCAGGCCGACCGTGCCGACGGAGCGGGCATCGCTCTGCAGCCATGCCTCCAGGCGCGTTCCCGGTGGTCGTTCACGGGCGGTGGGGCCGGACTCGACCACCGCTCACAGCTGGTGCTGGCCAACGTCGACCCCGGGCCGGCGGTCGTGGACGTCGTCGTGCAGGGGCCGTCCGGGGTCGCGGAGGACGTCGGCACCCGCGGGATCACCGTGGCCCCCGGCGAGGTGCGGACCATCGACATGGTCGACGTCGCACCACAGTCCGACGAGCTCATGGTTGCCGTGGACGCCACTCGCGGTCGCGTGGCAGCCGGGCTCGCAGACAGCTTCGCCACGCAGCCCGCCGCCGAGCCCGGGCGCGAGTGGGTCCCGGGCCAACAGGAGGCGTCGCGCACCATGACGCTCGCGCCTCTGCCCCGCCTCGCCGACCGGCGCAGCCTCGTCGTGTCCAACCCGACCGACCGGGAGGCGGTCGTCGAGGTCCGGGTCTCCGGCGAGTCCGGCTCGTTCGCACCCACCGGTCTCGAGGAGGTCCGCGTCCCGGCCCGGTCCGTGGTGACGGAGGACCTGGGTGAGGCGGTTGGCCGCGCCGCAGCGGCCGTCGTACTCCGCTCGCCGGTGCCGGTGACAGCGACCGTCCGCTCCGCCCGCGGCAGGGACGTCTCCTACGCGGGGGCGGTCTCCGTCCTCGACGGGCCGGCAGCCGCGCTGCTCGAGGAGAACGCCGACGCCGCCGTGCAGCTCACAGCCGGAGCCGCCGCCGCCCGGGCCAGGGTGACGGCCTACTCGACCAGCGGCAAGGAGGTCGACTCCACCGAGATGAAGGTGCCCGCGACCGCGACCGCAGCCTGGAGCCCGAAGGGAAAGGCCGCCTATGTGGTGGTCGATCCGGTGAAGGGCGACGTCTCGGGCGGTGTCTCCGTGGCAGGTGGCAGCGGCGACTCGCAGGTGCCGCTCCAGGCGCTGCCGCTGAGACTGGAGCGGCCGGTCGTCGTCCCGGTCGTGCGCTGAGCTACTCCACCTCGTAGCCGGGGTCGATCTCCTCGGGAGGCAGTCCGAGTAGGTCCGAGACCTGTTCGACGAGGATCGTCAGGGCCATCGTGCTCAGGTCCGCACGAGACTCGCACCGCAGCTCGATGGGTCGGCGGAAGAGCACTATCCGGGTGGGCGTGGACCCCGTGCCCCTCACGAGAGAGGCCAGCGGGACTGTGTCCGAGGTCCAGTCGGAGGAGGTGAGCGGAGTCTCCTCGACGGCGAACTCGATGCGCCCGAGCTGATCGTGCCAGCGCGCGTCGAGGCGGCGCACGGCGCCGAGGACGGCCGAGTCGAAGATCTCTCGGGGCGAACGGGTCCCGGGCACCCCGCGCGGCGACAGCGGTCCCGGAAGCACGGCCGGCCCACGCATGCCGCGACCCCTCCGGTCACGCCGGCTGTCCCTGCGCGGACCCGTGGCGGACAGGGGTGAGGGTCCCGTCGAAGGGCGGGCTGACGATCGGCTCGCATCCACGCCG
>DATIBI010000001.1:0-18347 GCA_035457605.1 Nocardioidaceae bacterium | reverse complement strand
GAGCTGGCCGGAGGGGCGTTACTCCACGCTCGCCGGGTTCGTGGACCCGGGGGAGTCGCTGGAGCAGGCGGTGGTGCGCGAGGTCGCCGAGGAGGTCGGGGTCGAGGTGGCCGAGGTGACCTACTTCGGCAACCAGCCGTGGCCGTTCCCGTCGAGCCTGATGGTCGGCTTCTTCGCGCGGGCGGTCACCACCGAGATCTCCGTGGACCAGGACGAGATCAGCGACGCGCGCTGGTTCACCCGCGAGCAGATGCGGGCCGAGGCCGAGGCGGGCACGCTACTGCTCCCCGGCGGCATCTCGATCTCCCGCTCGCTGGTGGAGTCGTGGTACGGCGGACCGCTGCCCGGGTCCTGGTGAGGCCCGCTCAGTTCAGGGAGGCGAGCTTTGCCTTGACCTGCGCGACCGAGGGGTTGGTCTGCGCGGACCCGTCGGCGTAGACCAGGGTCGGCACGGTCTGGTTCCCGCCGTTGACCTGCTCGACGACCAGCGCGGCTTCGGGAACCCGCTCGATGTCGATGACCTCGTAGCCGATGCCCTCGCGGTCGAGCTGGCTGCGCAGCCGGTGGCAGTACCCGCACCAGGGGGTGGAGTACATCGTCACGGCGGCCTGTGCACTGGCGGTCATTGGTGTCCTTTCCGACGTCTAGGCTTGGGGCCTCGCAGCAAGGGCCGCGAAGTGGTCGCGGCCTTTGCCTTCACAACACCCGAGTCGAGGAGATTGTTCCCCATGGACGCGCCCGGAGGATCCGCCGAGCAGCTGCTCGAGGCCCTCGACCCCGAGCAGCGCGAGGTCGCGCTGGCCCTGCAGGGGCCGGTGCGGGTGCTCGCCGGCGCGGGGACCGGCAAGACCAGGGCGATCACCCACCGGATCGCCTACGGTGTCTCAACCGGGGTCTACAACCCGACCGAGGTGCTCGCGGTCACCTTCACCACGCGCGCCGCGGGGGAGATGCGCACCCGGCTGCGGGCGCTGGGCGCCGGCCTGGTCCAGGCGCGCACGTTCCACTCCGCGGCGCTGCGGCAGGCTCGGTACTTCTGGCCCAGGGTGTACGGCGGTGAGCTTCCCGCCCTGACCGAGTCCAAGCTCCCGCTGCTCGGCACGGCCGCCCGGCGGAACCGGGTCGACGTCGACCAGGCGACGCTGCGCGACCTCGCCGCCGAGGTGGAGTGGGCCAAGGTCAGCAACGTCCGCCCCGACGACTACGTCCGGATCGCCACCGCGCGCGGACGGTCGGTGGCCAACCACGACCCGTCCACGGTGGCCCGGGTGTTCGCCGCCTACGAGGAGACCAAGCGCGAGCAGGGCCGCATGGACATGGAGGACGTGCTGCTGTGCGCGGCCGCGCTGCTCGTCGAGGACGAGCGGGTCGCCGCGCAGGTGCGCCGGCAGTACAAATGGTTCGTCGTCGATGAGTTCCAGGACGTCAGCCCGATCCAGGCCAGCCTGCTCGAGCTCTGGCTCGGAGGCCGGCACGACCTGTGCGTCGTCGGTGACCCCGCCCAGACGATCTACTCCTTCGCCGGGGCCAGCGCGGACTACCTGCGCGAGTTCCCCCGCAAGCACCCGGGCACGACGTCGATCGAGCTGGTCCGCAACTACCGCTCCACGCCGCAGGTCGTCACCGCCGCGAACCAGCTGCTGGCCGGGACTCCGAGCGCCGGGGTGCAGCTGAAGGCCCAGCGCGACTCCGGGCCGCAGGTCTCCTACGCCGAGCACCCGGACGAGGTGGCCGAGGCGGAGTCGGTCGCGGCCGAGATCCTCAAGCTGCGCGACGCCGGCGTGCCGATGCGCGAGGTCGCGGTGCTGTTCCGGGTCAACGCGCAGTCCGAGGCGTTCGAGGACGCGCTCTCCGCCCGCGGGATCCCCTACGTCGTGCGCGGCGCGGCCCGGTTCTTCGAGCGGACCGAGGTGCGCAAGGCGGTCACCCTGCTCCGCGGCAACGCCCGCGGCTCGGGCGGCTCCGGCGACGGGCTGGTCGCCGACGTCAAGGCGGTGCTGGCCGGCATGGAGTGGACCGAGCGCGCCCCGACCGGGCGCGGGAACGTCCGCGACCGGTGGGAGTCGCTCCAGGCGATCGTGACCCAGGCCGAGGAGTACGCCGCCGCACACGAGGGTGCCGGGCTCGGCGACTTCGTCGATGACCTCGACCGCCGCGCCGCGGAGCAGCACGCGCCGGTGGCCGAGGGGGTCACCCTGGCCACCCTGCACGCCGCCAAGGGCCTGGAGTGGGACGCGGTCTTCCTGTGCGGCGTGCACGAGGGGACGATGCCGATCGTCTACGCCGAGGGCCCGGTCGCGGTCGAGGAGGAGCGGCGCCTGCTCTACGTCGGTCTCACCCGGGCCCGGCGCAGGCTGGCCGTCTCCTGGGCGCTCGCGCGCACCCCGGGCGGCCGCGGCACCCGCAAGCCGTCGCGCTTCCTCACCGGGCTGCGTCCGGAGGTGCACTCGGACCGCGCCGCGGCGGACCGTGGCGCCAAGTCCCGGAGCAAGCGTGGGGTCGCGCACTGCCGGGTCTGCAACCAGCCCCTCGGCTCGACGGCCGAGCGCAAGGTGGGCCGGTGCGAGGACTGCCCGGCCACCTACGACGAGGCGCTCTTCGAGCGGCTGCGCGAGTGGCGCGTCGAGCGGGCGGGGGAGGAGAAGGTCCCCGCCTACGTGGTGTTCACCGACCTGACCCTGCAGGCGATCGCCGAGGTCAAGCCCGGCGACGCCCAGTCCCTGCTCAAGATCTCCGGCATCGGTCGGGCGAAGCTCGACAAGTACGGCGACGAGGTGCTCGAGCTCGTCGCCGAGGCTTCGCCGTAGCCCTTTCGGGCCATCCATTGATGCGCCACGAAGATTTTCGGGAAATACCCAGAAAAACGTTTGCCGCTTACAGGGCGACCGTTGTACGTTTCTTCCTGCCGCAACAACCCATGCGCATCACGGCTCTGCCAAAGCCGGCGCTCTATGCATCGAAGGAGGTGCTCGCAGTGATCAAGATCAACACGACCTTCAGCCAGCAGGCCGGCTTTGCCCTGCCCGTTTCCGGCATCGCTCCTGCTGCTGCCACGCGCGCCCTCCCCGTCATGGGTGGAGTGTCGGTCGTCGCAGCCGGCTCGAAGCGTCGCTTCGAGGACGTGGCTTCCGTGTGCGGTTACACGCACATCGCGGACACCTCTGTCCTCACGGGCACCTTCCCGGGTACCTCCGCCTGGAGTCCACCGATCTAGTGAGACAACTCGATCGGCAGCCTCCAGGCCGCGGAACCCGAAACCCGGGATCCGCGGTCTTTTTGTTTCCCAGAACCACGAGTGATCAGGTCACAAGGAGGTGACAGATGAGTATCAGCGTCCTCGACAGACACGCGGTCAGCACCCGCGAGGTCGACGAGGAGCAGCTCCCCTGCCGGTCGAACGACCCAGAGCTGTTCTTCGCCGAGACCCCGACGGATGTCGAGCTCGCCAAGGCCCTGTGCGTGGAGTGTCCGGTCCGCGCCGAGTGCCTTGCCGGAGCTCTCGAACGCCGCGAGCCGTGGGGAGTGTGGGGTGGTGAGCTGTTCCAGCAAGGAGTGGTGATCCCCCGCAAGCGCCCGCGTGGGCGTCCCCGCAAGAACGAGGTCGCAGCCTGATGAGGGCAGCGTCCGGAGCACGACCAGCAGCACCAGCGGTACCCCATCCATCCAGCACCACCCCAGAGAAAGCGGAGCACCAGATGTTTCCCATGACCGACGACGTGGCGCGGACGATCGTGTCCGACCGCCTCGCCGAGGCGCGCGACGTACGACGCAGGCACCAGCTCACCGTGGCCCGACGCAAGACCCGTCGCGCCGAGCGGGCGGCCCTGCAGGCACGACTCGTGCTGGCGCGCTCGCTGTAACAGGAACCCAAGGTCCGAACCAGAGTCCTTGCCTGACAGCGGGCACGGCACAAGCCAACGAAAGCGAACACCCAGCCATGAACATCACCCCGAACCGGAGCAAGAGCATGAACTTGATCAATGAAGATCTGGCCCGTGCACAGATATCGTCACGCGTCATCGACGCCGAGCAGCAGCGTCGTGCTCGGCAGGTCGTGATGGCCCGGCGGTTGTCCCGCCGTGCCGAGCGGGCCGCCCAGGCGGCTCGGCTGGCCATCGCCCGCTCCCTCTGAACGGGTCGGTGACCCGGTGACCTGACCGGCCGACGACCGAGACGCACGAGACCAGCACGACAACCGCACAGCATCACCCGGACGGCCCCGGCGGCGACGATCGCTGCCGGGGCCGGCCGCGTGTGCTGCGTAGAGTGGCTCCGTGGCTTCGACGTGCGACTTCTGCGGGACGACCGACCCGGGCGAGCAGATCCCGCTCACCTGGACCACCTCGGTGGAGAACGGCCGGACGAAGGTGTTCTGCGAGCGCTGCTCCCGCGAGCACCTGCGCGCGATCGAGAGCAAGCTCGACAGCGAGTGGTGGTGAGCGGCTACTCCGCGAAGCCGGGCAGCGACTCGGTGAGGATCTGCCGGAACGGTGCAGAGGCCTCGAGCTGCGACATCACCCCGATGCCGCCGATCCAGACCCGGTGGATCAGCAGGTACGACGGCGGCAGGTTCAGCTTCAGGGTCAGCGTGTAGTTGGGTTCGCGCGGGTCGTTCAGACGCTGGAACTGCTCACGCATCCACTGCCGGGAGAACCGGAAGCGCTCCTCGCGCGCCGGCTCGATGAACGGTCCGAGGTAGTCGCGCAGGTCGTCGGGGTCGATCCGGATGTTCGGCTTGATGAACCCCTCGGCGCGCAGGTGCTCGATCACCTCGTCGTAGTCGTCGAGCATCGCGATCCGCATCAGGGTGCCGATCGAGCGCGGCAGCTCGCGCTCGGGGAGACGGGCGACGGCGCCGAAGTCCACCACGCCGAGCCCGCCGAGGCTGCCGTCGGCGGTGGGCAGCACCCGGAAGTTGCCCGGGTGCGGGTCGGCGTGCAGCATCCCCGTGCGGGCCGGCCCGGCGAACAGGAAGCGCACGTAGAGCTCGCCGTAGTGGTCCCGCTCCTCCTGGGTGCCCTCCGCGATCAGCCTGGCGAGGGACGAGCGGCTCTCCACCCACTCCGAGACCAGCACCGTGTCGGTCGCGGCCACCACGTGCGGCACGAAGAAGTCGGGGTCTCCGGCGAACTCCTCGGCGAACTGCTGCTGCGCCTGCGCCTCGAGGGAGTAGTCGAGCTCCTCGGTCACCCTGGCCTGGAGCTCGGCGATCAGCGGCTTGATGTCGATGCCGGGGACCATCCCGCCGAAGGTGCGGGCCACCCGGCCCAGCTGCCGCAGGTCGGCCATCAGCGCCTCGCCGGCACCGGGGTACTGGATCTTGATAGCCACCTCGCGGCCGTCGTGCCACCGGCCCCGGTGCACCTGTCCGATCGAGGCCGCGGCCGCGGGGTTGTCGTCGAAGGCGACCAGCTTCTTGCGCCAGCCCGGACCCAGCTCGCGGGCGAGCACGGTGTGCACGGTCGTCCCGGACATCGGTGGGGCGGAGTCCTGCAGCTTGGTCAGCTGCGCCCGGTAGGGGGCAGCGACCTCCTCGGGCAGCGCCGACTCCAGGATCGACAGCGCCTGGCCCATCTTCATGGCGCCGCCCTTGAGCTCGCCGAGGGTGCGGAAGAGCTGCTCGGCGGTCCGCTGCTGCACGTCGGTCATCACGGCGTCCGCGGGAGCGCCGCCGAGCCGCCGCCCGACCCCCACCGCGGTGCGGCCGGCGAACCCGAGGGGCAGCGCGGCGAGGCGGGCGGTGCGCGCCGCCGCCTTGCGAGGAAGGTCGGTCATGCCCTTCATTGTGGCGGACCACGCCAAGCGGGGAGGGCTTACCCCCACGCGCACCCGCACCCGGCATGGCGCAGCCAGGCCCGGGTCTGGACCGGGCTCAGCATCCGGTCGAGCCGGACGGTCGAGGACCAGGTGGACGGGCGACGGCCCTCGACGAACGTGGCGAGGTCCCGGGCGGCCCAGGCCAGGGTGAGGGCTGCCAGCAGCTGGTCGACCGGCTCGGGCACGCCGTCGGCCCGGTCGCGGCTGCTGGCCGTGGCGTACTGCTCGACGACCAGCGGGAAGGCGGGGTCGACGTCGGTGTCGTGGGCGTCGAGGCAGCGTAGGCAGGCGGTCTGCCCGGGTACGACGAACGGGCCGACCGTCGCGGAGCCCTCGGTGAACCGGACCAGCAGGTGCGCGACTCCCTCCCGCATCCATCCGTCGACGAGCTCACGCCGCGGCTCGCCGACGACGACCATCGCTGCCACCTCGGTGCGTCGCCGGGAGCGGGCCCGGTGGGAGCGGGCCCGGTGGGAGCGGGCCCGGACGGCGAGGCCGACGTCGTCGAGCAGGTCGGCCAGCCGTGTGGCGAGGGCGCCCGCGCTGGGGTGACCGGCCGGAGCCACGTCGACCAGGTGGCTCGCCCTCGCCTCGAGCAGTGCGCCGACGCCGTTGCCGGCGGTGCGCGCCAGTGCCGCCACGTCGGCGCGCGAGACGCCGAGCCGGTCCGACGTACCGCCCGGGATCAACGGGAGCAGCGTGGAGGCCTCCATGAGCAGGCCCTGCTCACCGAGCTGGTCGAGCACCGCGGAGGCAGGCGGCGGGTCGGCGGCGGCGAGCCGGTCCAGGTCGGCGGCCACCTCCGGGCGGTCGGGCAGGACCAGTCGCTGGCCCTGGCGTAGGCCCACCTGGAGCTCGGTCGGGCTTCGACGCAGCACGTGCGTGCCCGGACGCAGGATCGGTCGCATCCCGGCAGCCTGCCCCAGTTCGGGCGCCGGCGTCGGTCGTCGTCCACAGGCGCCCGACGCGGGCCGAGCCGAGTGGCCTGACGACAGCAGCGGGGCCTCCGGACGTCCGGAGGCCCCGCTGCTGAGGATCTGGCTGGCGTGAGGTGTGCTCAGGCCTTGCCGAGGATGCGGTTGAGGTTGGTGCTGCAGACGGGGCAGACGGCCTTGGCCATCCGGGTGCCCTTCTCGTTGACCTTGACCTCGCCCTCGGCCTGGCGCTTCTCCTTGCACTTCACGCAGTAGAACTCGCCGCTCCAGGTCTCCGCCATGACGGCCTCCTTGCTCTTCGTTGTCGTACTGGTCGTCGCGGCGGGGGATCTTTCTAGGGAAGACCCGCCGGGGCCGCTCGGTCGCGACCGCCTCGCACACTACGACAGGACGGGTCGACATTTCACGCAGGCGCAAGGCCCAGGGGCCCGTTTGCACGCTCAGCGCGCCGAAACTTTGCGGCTTTTGACCGTTTCGGGGCATTTGTCGGGGATCAGCGGTGCGATCCATGTCTCACCCCCGCCTCACGGCACCTGCCCGTCGGTAGTCTCCGCCGCATGGCTGACAGCAACCACCTCCGTCTGGAGCGCAGCGACGACGGCGTCGTCGTGCTCACCCTCGACAACCCCGACCAGCGCAACGCCATGTCGGACCGGATGACGGCCTCCTGGGCGGCCGCGGTGGAGGAGCTGGCCGGCGACCGCTCGGTCCGGGCGGTGGTCGTCACGGGCGCCGGGAGCGCCTTCTGCTCGGGCGGGGACACCAGCTGGATCGCGAGCGAGCCGGACGCCAGCGTGGACGCGCTGCGGGACCGGATGATGCCGTTCTACCGGGCCTGGCTGTCCATCCGCCGGCTCGAGGTGCCCACGATCGCCGCGGTGAACGGGCCGGCCATCGGTGCCGGGCTGTGCCTGGCGCTCGCGTGCGACCTGAGGTACGCCGCGACCTCCGCGCGGCTGGGCGCCCCGTTCGTGCGGCTCGGGATGCACCCCGGGATGGCGGCGACGTACCTGCTGCCGCACGTGGTCGGCGAGGCGCACGCGCGCGACCTGCTGCTCACCGGCCGGATCGCCGACGCCGAGGAGTCACTGCGCCTGGGGATGGTGTCCCGGGTGCTGCCGGACGAGGGCTTCCTCGACGCGGTCCTCGACATCGCCGGCGGGATCGCGGCGAGCGCGCCGATCCCGAGCAGGTACACCACCCTGGCCCTGCGCGACGGCGGCCACGCCGACTTCGAGTCCGCGCTCCAGTGGGAGGCCCTCGCGCAGCCGGTGACGCTGGCCACGGCGGACCTGCAGGAGGGCATCGCAGCGGCGAGGGAGCGGCGCACCCCCCGGTTCACCGGGCGCTGACCGGCGCCGACCGGCACCGACCCGTCCCGGCCGGGGCACAGAGAGAGGCCCCCTGCCTCCCGGAGCTGCGCTTGCCTTCCCCTTGCGAACGCCGTCCCGAGTCGGCCGAGGGCCTCATCTGGGCTTCAACCTACGGTCGGGCCCGAGGCCGGTCAACGAGTCGATTTCCACGCCTGTGGACAGTCCTGTGGAAACTGTGTGGAACGCGCCGAGGGCGCTGTGGAGGGAGCCGCGCGGCGTCGGGGACAACCCTGTGCAAGACACGCCCGGGCGTTGCGGAAGGAGCCCGCTGACCAGCAAGAATGGGACGAAAGGCGCTGTGGACGGAAGAAAGTTGGCGGCCGGTGCGTGACCCTGGACGTGAGCCCAAGCGTGATCGGGGCCGTGAGCCCGACCATGAGGCCAACCCTGAGCCCGAGCCTGAGCCCGACCGTGAGCAGGGCCCGGGCGAGGTGCCCGCCCCGGTGAGCGCGCTGCGCCGGATCGCGTTCCTGCTCGAGCGAACCCGGGCGGAGACCTACAAGGTCAAGGCCTTCCGCGGGGCCGCCGCCACCGTGCTCGCGCTCGACCCCGACGAGCTCCGGGACCGGCACCGGGCGGGCACGTTGCGCGAGCTGCCGGGCGTCGGTGCCTCCTCGGAGGCAGTGATCGTCGCCGCGCTCGACGGCGAGGTCCCGTCCTACCTCGCCACGCTGGAGGAGGAGGCGTCCGGGCCGCTGGCCACCGGCGGCGAGGTCCTGCGCGAGCAGCTCCAGGGCGACCTGCACTCCCACTCGGACTGGTCCGACGGCGGCTCGCCCATCGAGGAGATGGTGTTCACCGCGATCGAGGTCGGCCACCGCTACCTGGCGCTGACCGACCACTCGCCCCGACTGACCGTCGCCAACGGGCTCTCCCCGCAGCGGCTCGGGCGGCAGCTGCAGGTCGTGGACGCGATCAACGAGCACCTCGCCGGGTCGTTCCGGCTGCTGCGCGGCATCGAGGTGGACATCCTCGACGACGGCAGCCTGGACCAGACCGAGGAGATGCTCGGCCGGCTCGACGTGGTGGTGGCGTCGGTGCACTCCAAGCTGAAGATGGAGCCGGCCGCGATGACCCGGCGGATGGTCGCGGCCGTCTCCCACCCGCGCACGAACGTCCTCGGCCACTGCACCGGGCGGCTGGTGACCGGCGGACGGGGGACACGGCCGCAGAGCCGCTTCGACGCCGAGGCCGTGTTCGAGGCGTGCGCGGCGCACGACGTCGCGGTGGAGATCAACTCGCGGCCCGAGCGGATGGACCCACCCGACGACCTGATCGCCGTCGCGCTGGAGGCCGGATGCCTGTTCAGCATCGACAGCGACTCGCACGCGCCCGGTCAGCTGGACTTCCTCGACCACGGGTGCGCGCGGGCGGTGGCGCTCGGGGTGCCCGCCGAACGGGTCGTGAACACCTGGGACGTCGACCGGCTGTTGGCCTGGTCGAGCGGGTAACGTGCGGATATGGCCACCGCCACCCCCGAGCGCGGGGGGCCCATCGTCGAAGTCCGCCGCAGCCGTCGCCGCCGGCGGACCGTCGCTGCCTACCGCGAGGACGACCGGGTCGTGGTGATGATCCCGGCGCGGCTGACCCGTGCCGAGGAGCAGGAGTGGGTGGCGACGATGCTGGCCCGGCTGGAGAAGTCCGAGCGCCGGCGCCGGCCCAGCGACGCCGGCCTCAAGCGCCGGGCCACCGAGCTCAGCGAGCGATACCTCGACGGGCTGGCCCGACCCGCCACCGTGCGCTGGGTCGACAACCAGAACAGCCGGTGGGGGTCGTGCACCCCCAGCGACCGGTCGATCCGGCTGTCCCGGCGTCTGCAGGGGATGCCCTCGTGGGTGATCGACTACGTCCTGGTGCACGAGCTCGCCCACCTGCTGGAGTCGGGACACACCCCCACGTTCTGGGGCTGGGTGGACAACTACCCCAAGGCCGAGCGCGCCAAGGGCTTCCTCGAGGGCGTCGCCGCGGCCTCCCACCTCGGCATCACGGCCGAGCCGCCGGACTGCTCGGCCGAGGGTGCGGCCGCGATGATCGAGTCCGACAACTAGTCGCCGAGCCGGGCCAGCGCCAGCCGCACCAGCTCGTGCAGGTCGGCGTCGCCGTTGGGCAGCGCGTGGACCGGCCACCAGGCCACGTCGAGCGACTCCTCGCTGACCGTGTGCTCCGCGGTCGGCGCCGCCGTGGCGACGAAGCGGACGTCGAGGTGGCGCACCCCGCCGCGCGGGTCGCAGAACGGCACCTCGTGTGGGTTCAGCTGCACCGGTTCGGGGTCGATCAGCAGGTCGGGTACGCCGGACTCCTCGACGGCCTCACGCAGGGCCGCGTCCTCGAGCGTGACGTCCCGGTCCTCGCAGTGGCCGCCGAACTGGAACCAGGCGCGGGCCTTCGCGTGCAGCGTGAGCAGCACCCGTTCCCGGTCCGCGGACACGACCAGCGTGCTCGCGGTGATGTGGTCGGGGTAGTTGTGCCGGAACAGTCCGTCCGGGTTCCGTTCGAGGTGGTCGACGTAGGTCCGGCGTACCCGCTCCTGACCCTCGTCGGGTGAACGCCAGCCGCGCAGCAGCGCGAGGGCGTCCGCGTGCAGGGCGGACGGTGCGGCCAGGCTCACCGGTCGTCGCCCGAGGCGTCCTCACCGGAGCCGCCGGGGGAGTCGGGCCCCTCGGTGTCGAGGAGCTCGGCCAGTGCGGCGTCGAACTCGGCGTCGGTGAGCGCCTGCGGCTCCTCGACGTGCTCGCGGAAGCCGAGCGGGTCGTCGAGGTCGTCGGGCGTGGGCAGCAGGTCGGGGTGGGCCCAGACCGCGTCGCGTGCCTGCTGGCCCTGGCGCGAGCGCAGCGACCCCCACAGCGCCGAGGCGTCACGCAGCCGGCGCGGCCGCAGCTCCAGACCGACCAGGGCGGCGAAGGTGGACTCGGCCGGCCCACCGGCGGCCCGGCGGCGACGCACCGCCTCCTGAAGCTTGGCGGCGCTGGGCATCCGCGTCTCGGTGGCCTGGCCGACCACCTCGTCGACCCAGCCCTCGACCAGCGCCAGGGTGGTCTCCAGCCGGGTCAGCGCCGCCTTCTGTGCCGGGGTCTTCTCCGGCTCGAACAGGCCGCCCTCGAGCGCCTCCTGGATGCCGGCCGGGTTCATCGGGTCGAGGTCGGCCAGGGAGGACTCGATCTTGGACACGTCGATGGTGGTGCCGCGGCCGTAGTCCTCGACGGCGGCGAGCAGGTGCCCGCGCAGCCACGGCACGTGCGCGAACAGCCGCTGGTGCGCGGCCTCGCGCAGGGCGAGGTAGAGCAACACGTCCTCGTCGGTGACGTCGAGGCCCTCGGCGAACGCGCGCACGTTCGCGGGCAGCAGGGCGGCCTTGCCCTCCGGACCGAGCGGCAGGCCGATGTCGGAGGCGGTGAGCACCTCGCCGGCGAGCCCGCCGAGAGCCTGGCCGACCTGGGTGCCGAACATGGCGCCGCCGGCCTTGCTCATCATCCCCATGAGCGGACCGGCCATCGCCTTGGCCTCCTCGGGCAGCGCGTCGCCCATCGCGGACACCACGTGCTCGGCGACCGGCTCGACGAGCCGCTTCCACACCTCGAGGGTCTCCTCGATCCACTGGGCGCGGCTCCACACCGCGGAGGTGTGCACGCCCGAGGGCAGGTCGGTGACCTGGTCGAGCCAGTGGTCGGCGAGCCGCAGCGCGTCCTCCACGGAGGCGCGGTCCCGGTCGCTGGGGGAGGGGTCCGGCTCCTGGGCGACGGTCTTGCGGGCGACGTCCTTGGCGAGGTTCCAGTTCACCGAGCCCTCGTAGGGCGCCATCATCGCCTGCATCTGGCTCATCAGCATGGACAGGTCCGGCATCCCGGACGTACCACCCCCGGGCATCTGTCCGCCGAACGCCGAGAACAGCTGCTCGAACGGCGTGCCCTTGAACGGGTTGTTCTCGTCGTCGGGACGGTCGCCGGGGTTGTTCGTCATGTCTCCAAACTACTCGTGACCTCAACCTCGGGGCGACGCGGACCGATGGCCTAGGCTCTCGCGTGTGACCGATGCCAACCCCGTCGTACGCCTGGTCGACATCCGCGAGACCGCGCTCGACGTCGCCGAGGTGCTCGCCGCGGTCTCCGACGCTGCCGCCGGCGGCGTCACCCTGTTCGTCGGCGCCGTCCGCGACCACGACGAGAACAAGGCGGTCACCGGGCTGGAGTACTCCGCGCACCCGACCGCCTTCAGCCGGCTCGAGGAGGTCTGCGAGGAGGTGGCGAAGGAGTACGACGTCCTCGCGCTCGCCGCGGTGCACCGGGTGGGCCGGCTCGCGATCGGCGACGCCGCCGTCGTGGTGGCCACCGCCGCCGCGCACCGGGGCGAGGCGTTCGAGGCCTCCCGGGCGCTGATCGACCGGCTGAAGCAGACCGTGCCCATCTGGAAGCACCAGATGTTCGCCGACGGCACCGACGAGTGGGTCGGCACGCCCTGAGCAGGTCCGCCACGGTCCGCCGTACCCGTGTTGCTGCCGTCCCGGCCCGGTGAGCGCGGCTACCCTGGTGCCGTGGAGATCCTGGCGTGGCTCGTGCCGACCGGCGTGGTGGCCGTGGTCATGATGGTCTGGGCGTCGTGGGCGGGGCGGCCGCAGCGCGAGGAGCCGGACCGGTCCGAGGCGGCCTACGAGCGCTTCGCCAAGGCGATCAGCAAGGAGCACCCGGCGTCCCGACGGCCCCGGCCGATGGTGGTTCGCGACCGCAGCACCGGAATCGCCGTGCGCCCCTCGCGCGGGGGCACGACCACCACCCCTCGCGCGAACAGCACCCGACGCTCCGCGTAGTTGCGCCGCAGTGAGAAGGTGGCGCCATGAGTCGCCGCACCGTGTCGAGCATCCTGGCCTGCGTCCTGCTGGTGCTGCTGTTCGCGGTCGCGGTGTTCCTGCCGGTGCCGTACGTGACGATGAGCCCGGGCCCGACCGTCGACGTGCTCGCCGAGACCAAGGGTGAGGAGATCGTCCAGGTCGACGGCGCGAAACGGTACGAGACGGACGGCCGGCTGGAACTGACGACCGTGTCGGTGACCGGGCCGGGTCGGGACCTGACCCTGGTCGAGGCGCTCGCGGCCTGGTTCGACAAGACCCGCGCGCTCTACCCCCGCGACGTGGTCTACAGCCCGGACCAGAGCCCGGAGGACGTCGAGACCGAGAGCAACGTGCAGATGGTCAGCTCCCAGGACACCGCCATCGCCGCCGCGCTGACCGAGCTCGGCTACGACCTGCCGACCACCGCGGAAGTGCTCGCGGTCAGCCCGGGAGCGCCGGCCGAGGGCAAGCTCCGGGTGCGCGACCAGATCCTCGCCATCGACGGGGAACCGGTCCAGGACGCGAACGGCGTCTCCGAGGCCGTGCAGCGCGCCGGCGTGGGCGAGCCCGTGTCCGTGCGCGTGCTCCGGCGCGGCGCCGAGCGGACGGTCACGCTCACCACCGAGGCGTCCGCCGACGACCCGGACACCGGTGTGATCGGCATCGTCGTGGGACAGGGCTACCGGTTCCCGTTCGACGTCTCGGTCAACATCGAGGACGACATCGGCGGCCCGAGCGCGGGGCTGATCTTCTCCCTCGCCGTCTTCGACACGCTCACTCCCGGGGCGCTCACCGACGGAGCCGCGGTGGCCGGCACGGGAACCATCGAGGCGGACGGGAGCGTTGGACCCATCGGAGGGATCCAGCAGAAGATCGTCGCCGCCGCGGACTCGGGGGCGGAGCTCTTCCTGGTTCCCCCGGACAACTGCGGCGCGGCACTCGCCGCGCCGGTGGACGAGGAGGAGATCACGCTGGTCAGGGCGGACACGATGCACAGCGCCGTGGAGTCCCTCGAGGCCTACGCCGCCGACGAGAACGCCGACCTGCCGGAGTGTGAGTAGCCGATGAACCCCGAACGCGAACCGATGCTCGACGAGAACAGTCCCGACGTCGACCCCGTGCTGCAGGCCGCTGTCCGGGAGATCGAGGCGCACGCCGCCGAGGCGGGCTGGGACCAGCCAGCCCGGCTCTACGCGCTCGTGCCCACCTCGGACCTGCTGAGCAGGGAGCCGGCGCTGGCCGCGGCGATGGGCCTGGACGAGGCGAGCGCCGCCGGGTCGCTGACCCCCGTGGAGCAGGACCAGATGCCGGTGGACCGCACCCTCGAGGAGGTCCTGGAGCGGATCATGTGGCCGGCCGAGGTGTTCGGCTGCGCCGCCGTCGTGGAGCGGCTCGTGCTGCCGCCCAGCGTGGACGGGGAGCTCCCCGAGGACCCGACAGCAGCCGAGGAGTACGCCGCGAGCCACCCCGATCGCCAGGAGGTACGGATCGTGGCGGGTGCGACGCGGGTGGGAGCGACGTACTGCGCGCTGCGGCTGAAGTCCCACGACGACGACTTCTCGGTCGTGGAGAGCCCCGACCTCGTCCCCGCACTCCTAGAGTTGTTGCTGAGCACCCTCGAGAACTAGACCCAAGGAACAACCGTGAGCGGCTTCTTCGACGAACCACCTGCCTCCCGGCCCCGCGCCGCCACGGCACCCGCGCCCCAGCGTTCGCGGGCGCTGATGCTCACCGCGATCGTGCTGGTCGCGGTGTTCTTCCTGACCTCGGTGTTCACCGGGATCTGGACCGACCGGCTCTGGTTCCGCAGCCTGGACTACTCCTCGGTGTTCACGAAGATGCTCGGCACCCGGGTGCTGCTGTTCATCGTGTTCGGTCTGCTGATGGGCGCGTTCGTCGGCGTCAACATGTTCCTGGCCTACCGGTTCCGGCCGCTGTTCCGACCCGCGTCGCTCGAGCAGGCCAGCCTGGACCGCTACCGGGAGGTCGTCGACCCGCTGCGCCGGTGGCTGCTGGTCGGGGTGAGCGGGCTGTTCGCACTGTTCGCCGGCGCCTCCGGGGCCGGGCAGTGGCGCAACTTCCTGCTCTGGCGGCACTCCACGCCGTTCGGCGAGTCCGACCCGTACTTCAACCGTGACATCGGCTTCTACGTCTTCGAGCTGCCGTGGCTGCACTACCTGGTGAACTTCGGCATGACCGTCACGATCGTGGCGCTGATCGTGGCCGCGATCGTGCACTACCTCTTCGGCGGGATCCGGCTCCAGGCCCAGCACGACAAGTTCTCCGGCGCGGCCCAGGTGCAGGTGTCGGTGCTGGCCGGCCTGTTCGTGCTGTTCAAGGCCGCGGACTACTGGCTGGACCGGTTCGACCTGACCTACGACACCGGCGGGCTGATCACCGGCATCACCTACACCGACGACCACGCGGTGCTCCCGTCGAAGAACATCTTGATGTTCATCGCGCTGATCTGCGCGCTGCTGTTCTTCGCCAACGTGTTCCGGCGCACCTGGATCCTGCCGTCGGTGGGGCTGGCGCTGCTCGCGCTGTCCTCGATCCTGCTCGGGGTGCTCTGGCCGGGCATCGTCCAGCAGTTCCAGGTGCAGCCCTCGGAGCCGGACAAGGAGGCGCCCTACATCGGGCGCAACATCCAGGCCACCCGTGCGGCGTACCAGATCGACGAGGTCGAGACCACGCCGTACAACGCCAACAGCACGCTCAGCGCCGACCAGCTCAAGGAGGACGCGCAGTCGATCCCGGGCATCCGGCTGATCGACCCGGCGGTCGTGTCCGACACGTTCACCGAGCTGCAGCAGGTGCGCGGCTACTACAGCGTGCCGAGCGTGCTCGACGTGGACCGCTACCCGGTCAACGGTGAGCAGCGGGACATGGTGCTCGCGGTCCGCGAGCTGAACCAGCGTGGCCTGCCGGAGAGCCAGCGCAACTGGGCGAACCTGCACACCGTCTACACGCACGGCTTCGGGATCGTCGCGGCCTACGGCAACCAGCGCGACGCCGAGGGCAATGTGTCCACCAACGAGGGCGAGCCGGAGTGGGCCGAGCAGAACATCCCGCCGGTGGGCGAGCTGAGCAACCTCGGGGAGGACGGCTACGAGCCGCGGATCTACTTCGGCGAGCAGAGCCCGGAGTACTCCGTCGTGGGCAAGCCGCAGGACGGCCGCGACGTCGAGCTCGACATCCCCGAGGGCGAGGCGCCGGGCGGCGCGCCGCAGACGAACACGTACGACGGTGAGGCCGGCGTCCCCGTGGGCGGGTTCTTCAACAAGCTGCTCTACGCGGTGAAGTTCGGCGAGCCCAACATCGTGCTGTCGAGCCGGGTCAACGAGAACTCCCGGATCATCTACGACCGCGAGCCCCGGCTTCGCGTGCAGAAGGTGGCCCCCTGGCTGACCGTGGACGGGGACTCCTACCCGGCCGTGGTCGACGGACGGGTGGTGTGGATCCTCGACGCGTACACCACCACCGACCGGTACCCCCTGTCGGAGAAGCGCTCCCTGTCGGACATGACCTCGGACTCGCTGCAGCCGCGTACGGCGTACGCCACGCTGCCGACCGACGAGATCAACTACATGCGCAACTCGGTCAAGGCCGTGGTGGACGCGTACGACGGGACGGTGACCCTCTACGAGTGGGACGAGGAGGACCCGATCCTGAAGACCTGGTCCGACGCCTTCCCCGGCGTGGTGAAGGACCGTTCGGAGATCTCCGACGAGCTGCTGACGCACATGCGCTACCCCGAGGACCTGTTCAAGGTGCAGCGGAACATGCTCGCCTCCTACCACGTGACCCAGCCCAAGACGTTCTACGAGGGAAGCGACAAGTGGGTGGTCCCGGAGGACCCGGCGAACAAGGGCAACACCCAGCCGCCGTACCGCCTGTCCGTGCGCACCCCGAGCGGCGGGGCGGAGCCGGTGTTCTCGCTGACCAGCGTCTACGTGCCGAACAGCCGGCAGAACCTGGCGTCGTTCATCTCCGTTGACGCGGACGCGTCCGAGGAGGACTACGGCAAGATCCGGATCCTGCGGCTCCCGAGCAACACGCAGATCCCGGGTCCGTCGCAGATCGCGAACCAGTTCGCCGCCGACCAGGAGATCCAGGACGCGCTGCTGGCGTTCACCCGGACCAACTCCAAGGCGCTCTACGGCAACCTGCTGACCCTCCCGGTGGGGGACGGGCTGCTCTACGTGCAGCCGCTGTACACCCTGCGCGAGTCGGGCGAGGGCACCTACCCGGTGCTGCGCTACGTGCTCGTCTCGTTCGGCAAGGACGTGGGCTACGGCCCCACGCTGGCTGCCGCGCTCGACGACGTGCTCGGCTCGAACGGCTCGGACGGCCTCACCGAGCCCGGCGAGGGCACCGGCACGGAGGAGCCCGGCACCGGTGGCGAGGGCGGCCAGCCGTCCGTGCCCGGTGACGTGCAGTCCCTGCTCGAGCAGGCCGAGGCGAAGTTCGAGGAGGCCGAGCAGGCGCTGCAGGCCGGCGATCTCCAGGGGTACGCCGACGCCCAGGCCGAGGCGCGTGACCTCGTCCAGCAGGCGCTCGAGGCAGCCGGGGTCGCCACCCCGCCGGCCGAGGGCGAAGGCGGCGAGTCCGGCGGTTCGGGCGGCGCGGGCGGTTCCGGCGGGCAGGGGTGAGGTGGACCACACCCGTTCGATTGGCGTGAACCGCCGCCGTCCCGTAAGGTTGTGTTCACCGACGCGGGGTGGAGCAGCTCGGTAGCTCGCTGGGCTCATAACCCAGAGGTCGCAGGTTCAAATCCTGCCCCCGCTACCAATCGAAGGCCCGGACCATCAGGTCCGGGCCTTCGGCATGTTTAGGCCTCTGACCTGCACGTTTGCGGATGTGAGGGGCTACTCGAGGAGCTGGTTCGGCCGCTTCATCGGCCGCTCTGAGACGGAGCGAGACGGCTGAGAATCGGGTCAAATCGGACACCCGTGACCAGATCCGTGACAGAAACGCCTCGTAAGGCCTTCCGAGCGGGTGTCCGTGCCTGCCAGTGGATGGCCTGGGGATGTCGAGCGCATCGAACAAGTGTTCGACCATGTGGCATCCTGGCGGTGTGGCCGGAGGGATGCGGGGGAAGTGGGGCGGGCCGACGATGGCCGAGCGCGTCGCCCGCTCATCTGCGGACCTCGTGGAGTGCCCGGCCCGGCACTGCTGGGTGGTCGACAGCCTCGATGGTGTGAAGCGAGCCGCTCTCCTGCTGGAGTGGCGACGTGCGGCCGCCGTCAGTGAGTGGGAGGGGCGAGTCGTCTACCTCGCGAAGCTCCGAGGCGGGGACGAGTGGACCGTCGTCCAGGAGTGGGTGCCGGCTGCCTGTCTGCTTCCTGTCTGACCCTCCGTGGCTCGAGTCGCTGGGCCTGCCCGGATTATCGGGACCCC